>CANPWT010000012.1 GCA_947584775.1 uncultured Clostridia bacterium
CAATAAACATGGCAATAATAAATGGCAGAAGCGAGGCCATTAACGGCAATGCTCCCTTTGCCCCTGCAACAAAAGATGAATATGCATCCACCCCTTTAACTAGCGCATATATCAACACAATTGCTATTAAAATTGGAATAATTAAATCAACCATTTGCCTTCCTTCTGTATATCATCGCAACCAACAAAACGCCTAAAATTGTTGGTATAAAAGTGGATACAATAGTTGGCCAAAGGATGCTGCTTGGGCTAACACTGCCCGCAATGGCACGCATGCCAATAACTGTGGTTGGCAAAAGTTGAATTCCGGTTGAGTTTATTACAACAAGCATAATCATGGCACGCGTGGCTTTTTTGTCGCCTTTATCTAGCCCCTGCATGGCCTTAATGCCGTACGGCGTTGCCGCACTGCCTATGCCTATTATGTTGGATGCTATATTTAAGCAAATGTTTTTTTCTGTTTCCTTATCTGTTTTGCCAAAAATATATTGCACCGGGCGCGAAAGTATGCTGGATAGTTTATGGCTTAGTTTGCAATCATCCATAACCTGCATAATGCCCATCCAAACGGCGTAAATGCCAATGAATTCTATGCTCATGGTGACTCCCATTTTGCTAGCCTCCATCATAGTGCTGACAATAGTGCTTGGGGCAATTATGGCAGTGGCAACCAAACTAGAAATTATTAAAAATATCCATATTTTACTCATAATAAAATGTATGCTTGTACACTTTTTTTTATGAAATTTTAATTTAGGCAACAAAAAAAACACGCCCTAACGCGTGCCTTTTTTTAACGCCATATGCTTAATTGACTGTTGTCTGTGTAAATTGCGCTTACAATTTGAGCGCATCTATCATTTAATGCTGTTTCTTCATTAAAACTAAATGTGTCCGCGCCGATGGCAAACGCTTGGAAGGCAAAACTTATATTCATGCCCATGTAGCCATTGCCCCAATATGTAGGTATGCGCAACTTATCTTCCGCAATAACAGTGATTTGGTCAACTTGTTCTGCATTTTCCACCCCAGCAACCGGATTTTTTGTAACTAAGCAGCGTACCCTAACCGAGCCATCATGATTGACGAACAAATAATCTACCCACGGGCTAGCATCGGTTAAGCCAATGTCGATTAGCGGTTTGGAATCGTCATAGCCTTCAATTTCGCTATCTGTTTCAACTTTGTAAACCACCACCATATAGGTGTTTGTGTTGCTATAATTTTCAATAATCAGCGGAGTGTTATGTAAACTTTGGCCAGGCACATACAAACCATTGGACACAAACAGTTGGCTAGCCCCACTTGCATCCGTGCCGGTTTTTAAATTGAGGTTTAAAACCGCCATTTTAATGCGCCCATACACCTGGCCTGAGTGTGCGGTGTAAAAAGCAAAAACCCCGCCAAAACAAATTGCCAATAACAGCAAAATTGACAGAATTATAATAGCAATTGTTTGACCAGATAACTTTTTTTTGACCATTTCACCCCTGAAATACAATTAATCTACATATATTTTAATAAATTAATTTTGGTTTGTCAAACAAAAGCAAATTAAATTTTAAATTATATCTTGCACAATATAATCTTTAATAATGTAAATAAATTGGCAGCAACTTGGCCTTTCCACCTTGCCCCAAAACATGCTAAGTTTGTTTTTTAGTTTGTAATCCCATAAAACATTAATGATATGCCTTATGTCGCGCTCGATTGTCCACTCCCTAATTTCTAATTTTTTGGCAATAAGCGGATACATCTGGCGGGAAAACGAGCGGACTTGCATCTCGTTATTTATCATTTCGTCCATAATGTTAATTAAATAATAATACGCTTTATAATCCTCGCCAATGCCCAGCGTTTTAAGTTTTCTGTTTAAAAAATGATTGCTTGTTGTTAAATTGCATAATTTTTGTGTTTTGTTAGTCATATTTCCCCTTTTTTGTGTGCGAAAATAAAGACAAATACTTTTATATTCGCCTAAAATAATGCGTAAACACACCCTATTTAGATTTACTCTAATTTTTTAAAATTTAAATCTTTTTTGTAAATCGTAAAAGTAAATTTACCAAATTTTTCCAGACTTGTCAACATTTTTGTACAAAAATATTTAATTTTGTACAAAAATATCTAAAATTGTAGATTTTTGTAATATGAATTGAAATTTTGAACAAAAAAACACCGGCAGCCCGGTGTAATTTTATTAATCAATCCCTTTCATGGTAAGTGAAATGCGTTTTTTAGCCAAATCCACGCTTAAAATTTTAACTTTAACCTTTTGGCCAACTTTTAACACATCGCTTGGGTGGCTTATGTAACTGTTGCTAATTTGCGAGATGTGAACAAGTCCATCTTGGTGGACGCCAATGTCCACAAACGCGCCAAAATCGATAACGTTTCTAACTGTGCCGTCAAGCACCATGTCTGGCTTTAAATCTTCCATAGACAAAATATCACTGCGGAGTTCAGGCAAAGGCATATCTTCCCTCACATCTCTGCCCGGCTTTAAAAGTTCCTTAACAATATCTTGCAGAGTTGGCACGCCCACACCAATTGCCTCAGCCACTTTGTTTTCCCCTTTTTGGTCAATTAGGCTTGGCAACATATTTAGTTCGCCCGCCCTAATTTGCTCGTCTGTTAAATTAAACAATTTTAACAATTTTTCAACTGCTGGGTAACTTTCTGGGTGAACGGCGGTGTTGTCTAAGATGTTATCGCCATCCGTAATGCGCAAAAAGCCTGCACATTGTTCGTACGCCTTTGGCCCCATTTTTTTAACCTGCATAAGTTCTTGCCTGTTGGTTATATGTTT
This sequence comes from uncultured Clostridia bacterium, assembly GCA_947584775.1. GTDB lineage: Bacteria > Bacillota > Clostridia > Christensenellales > UBA1242 > Onthoplasma. The sequence continues at coordinate 2,810 of CANPWT010000012.1, forward strand.
AACCTGGCTACGGTAATCTACAATGTTTTCTGCCAAACTGCCCGAAATGCCCGAAACAAAAGATAGCAAACTAACCGAGGCGGTGTTAAGGTCCACGCCCACGCTGTTAACGCAATCTTCCACCGTGTTGTTTAAAACTTCGGTTAGCCTATTTTGAGGCATATCGTGCTGATATTGGCCAACACCAATGGATTTTACATCAATTTTAATAAGTTCTGCAAGTGGGTCTTGCAATCTGCGCGCAATGGAAACCGCACTACGCAAATTTACATCGTAATCTGGGAATTCTTTTGCGGCAAGTTTGGACGCACTATAAACGGACGCACCGGCCTCGTTAACCATGGCGTAACTTACTTTGCGCGGGCAAGTTTTAATAAGGTCGGCAACCAAAATTTCACTTTCCTTGCTTGCTGTTCCGTTGCCTATGGCAATAATATCTACCTTATTTTTAACTATCATGTCGGTTAATTTTGCCTTGGCTTCTTCCACCTTATTTTGCGGTGGAGTTGGGTGAACAACTGCGGTGTCTAAAACATCGCCTTTTGTGTCGATAACGGCAATTTTGCAGCCGTTGTAATAGCCTGGGTCGTAGCCCATAATTACATTATTTTTAAGCGGTGCTTGAAGTAAAAGTGGTTTTAAGTTAACTTCAAACATTTTTATGGCTTGCTCGTTGGCGCGGTCGGTTAACGCCGTCCTGCACTCGCGCTCCAAGGATGGGAAAAGCAGCCTATCGTAACTATCTGCAATGGTGTCTAACATAATTTGGTTTGTAAATTCGTTATCTAATTTATAAACTTTTTCTATTTCGGTTATAGTTAATTTTGGGTTAATTTCAATGTCCACTTTTAAACATTTTTCCTTTTCACCACGGTTTAGTGCCAAAATTCTATGGCTAGGGATTTTGCTAACCTCGCCCGAAAAATCTTTATAGTTTTCATATGTTTTATTTTCGTCTGCGCTATCATCCCAAGTTGCCTTAATATTTGCTTTTTTAGAGATGATTTCACGCAAAGTTTTCCTTAAATTTGCGTCATCGCTAATGCGCTCGGCAATAATATCTTTTGCGCCTGCAATGGCCTCTTCAACCGTGTTCACGCCCTTTTGTTCGTCTACATAACTTGACGCAATATTTTCAACCGGCTCGGTTAAATTTTGGGCAAGAATTAAGTCGGCAAGCGGCTCTAACCCCTTAGCAATTGCCACGGTTGCACGGGTTTTGCGTTTAGGCTTGTATGGCCTATAAATATCTTCAACTTCGGTTAAGGTCAAGGCGTTTTCAAGCGCCGAAGCAATTTCATCCGTCCACTTTTCCTGCTCGCGAATAACTTTTTCAACCTTTTCCTTTTCCTTATTCAAGTTGCGCAAATAATTTAGCCTATCGGCAAAATCCCTAAGCACTTGGTCATCACACGCGCCGTGCATTTCCTTCCTGTAACGCGCAATAAACGGGATTGTGTTGCCCTCGTCTATAAGATTTATAATGTTTTCGGAATATTGTTCCTTTAAATTAAATTCGTATGCTAATTGCTTTTTTATTTCCATATGTAATCCTTTTAACCGATAAAATTATAGCATTATTAAAAAATTTTAACAAACAAAACAAGCAACTTTTTTGCCTAATCTAATATTTATTTTTAAGTTCGATATTGACAGTTGGCATATATTGTGGTATCATTTATTAGGAGGCAAATTATGTTGATGATTCATCCTGGATACCGCATTGATATGGAGGTTTACGACCTTAATTTGCAATTTGACAACGAAGGCAAATTTACCCAAAAATCTATTTTAGAAAATTTAGGGTTGGATAAATTTAAAGATGGCTACGCTTGTTTTGAAACCGACCTAGAAGGTGTTTATTTGTTTGTGCACATTTCGGGCGAATGGTTTACTTTAAATGAAATTGAGCGCCTTGGCGAGTGGCACAATGGCTACGCCGAAATAAAATTTATTGACGATGAATACGAAAGGATTGTTGTGTTTAACGGGGCAACTTTACCTATTGAATGTAAACCCCTAGTTGAAAAAATATATAATAACCCAGAAGAATTTTTAAAGTTAAAAAGGAAGGACATTTTACAATCAGTGGCGGATGACTTTTACGATTTTGACAATGCGATAACCGCTTTGCAGACAATAACAGATGACCACCTTGAAGCGTATGAGGGCTGCGCAAGGCATAAAATGATTAACGAAATTGAAATGCTAAAATATCAATCTAACATTGAAATTAATAAAGCGCTACATAAGCCTGAAAATAAATTAATTTTAAAAATAATAAATAAAACTAATGATAATACTATAATAAACCAAATGTTGATTGCTTTTGATGCAGCGCACGATAATTATCAACGTAAAATTAGAGATAAAAACAAATGTTTATCTCGCATAACTGAAAAACTTGACAAACACAAATTTAAACTTGCAAACAATTTATATGCTTACTACACCCAAAAAATTGTTGAAAATTTAAATAAATTAAATAACACTGATAATCCTGACAACAATTAAAAAATTCCGCATACAAATTAAAAGCACGTTAAAAAATTAATTAAAAACTTTATGTTAAAATAAATAAAAAATATTATTTAAATAAACTTAAAAAACTCCGCATTTGCGGGGTTTTTTAATGCTTAAACATTTTGTTTGATTATTTTTTCTTTTCAGTTTTGGGGCTATTATTATCTTTTTGATTGATATAACTTTTTCTACGCTGTTTGGCGTCCGTTTCGCTTAGAGTAAACAATTTTTCCTTGTTCTGTTTGTTAACTTTTTCCAAAATGGCAAAGCGGTTTTCAGTTTCAATGTAATCGCGATAATTCATTGTTGGGTCAAAACTATCTATTTGCATTGGTGTTTCGTTTTCTGGGTTATATCTAAACAAAGTGTTGTAGCCGCTTTTTACGCTGTTAAACGCGTGGGCAGGCGAAGAGCGCAAATTGTAGCCGTGGCTTATGCATGGCGAATATGCAATAATAACGCTTGGGCCGTTATATTTTTCCGCTTCCACAAACGCTTGCACGCATTGCTCTGGGTTAGCGCCCATGCAAACAGTTGCAACAAAAACATCTTTGTATGTCATAAGCATGCTTGCTAAATCTTTTTTCTTTGTAGTTTTGCCCGTTAAATTAAATTTGGCAGTTGCTCCGCGCGGAGTGGACTTGCTAGTTTGCCCGCCCGTGTTGGAATATACCTCGGTATCTAGCACCAAAATGTTAACATTAGCGCCAGATGCAACAACATGGTCTAGCCCGCCAAAACCAATATCGTACGCCCAACCATCGCCGCCAATAATCCACACGCTTGGCTTAATTATTAAGCCGATGTTTTGGAACAAATACTCATCCACCTTGGCAATTTTATGCTTGTTGGCGTAATTTTTTAGGTCTATTACAATTTGTTTGTTTTGATTATCGTTATTGCAATCCAACAAAAATTTGTTAACAATTGGTTGAATTTTAGCGCTAAATTTAATTGTTTTTAATTTGGCAATAAAACTTTCCCGCTGGGTTTGTTTTGCTTTCGCCATGCCATAGCCAAACTCGGCATTATCTTCAAACAGGCTGTTTGCCCAACTTGGGCCAAAGCCAAATTCGTCCTTAGCGTATGGGCAGGTTGGGTATGTTCCGCCGTAAATTGACGAGCAACCGGTGGCGTTTGCAATTAACATCCTATCGCCAAAAAGTTGACTTACAAGTTTTATATATGGCGTTTCCCCACAACCGGCGCACGCCCCACTAAATTCAAAATATGGCAATTTATATTGCACTCCCCTAACATTTAGTGTCTCCTCTGGCTGCAACTTTTTTAATTTTTGAGTAAATGCCAAATTTTTTATTTCCCTATCGTGCACTTCGCCCGCCTGCTTCATAATAATGGCCTTAACCGGGCAAACCTCACTGCACACTCCACAGCCGGTGCAATCCAGCGGGTCTATTTGCAAATGATAATTGCTGCTGCCCAAAATTTGCTTTTTAAATTTAAAACCGTCTATAACCTTTTCGTTTTCGTCAAACAACACCGGGCGGATGGCTGCGTGCGGACACATCAATGTGCATCTGCCGCACTGAATGCATTTTTCACTAATCCAATCGGGCAGTTCGGTTGCGATGTCGCGCTTTTCAAATTTAGAAGTGTTGGTTGGCATATGCCCGCTGGGGTCAAACTTGCTAACCGCAATTTCATTGCCTGATTGAGTGCTGGTTGGCAAAATAATATCTTTGTAATAATCGCTAACCTCACTAGCGGTTGAAGTTTGTGTGGTTTCAACAAATTTTTGGCAATCTATTTTGATAATTTTAGTTTGTATATTTTCTATCGCCTTATAATTTGCATTTAAAAGAGCCTCACCTTTTTTGCCGTAAGATTTTTCTATCATCAACTTAATTTGTTTAAACGCAACATCAAACGGAATAAGGTTTGTTACATTAAATAGTGCGGTTTGCATAATTGTGTTAATTTTGCCAAATAACTGGTTTGCCGCCGCAATTTTGTTTGCATCAATTGTGTAAACTGTAATATTTTTTTGCTTAATATCTCTTTTCATTTTGTTTGGCATAATATCGTTTAAGCGGACTTCATCCATGCCGCAATTTATTAGCATGATGCCATTATTTGCAAGGCAATCGGTTATGTCGTATTTAGTAATAAAGCCAACATTGTTGCACATAACCACATTAACTTTTTGCGGGTTAAACGGCGCATGGATTGGCTGACTGCTTAACCTCATATGCGAAATTGTAAGGCTGCCCGATTTTTTAGAATCGTAATCAAAATAGCCCTGCGCATAACCATTTAGCACATCGCCCAAAATTTTTATTGTGTTTTTAACCGAACTTACACTGCCATCACTGCCCAGCCCGTAAACACGCATGGAAAAATCGCTAATATCGTCTTTAAAAGTGTTTTTTACTTGCAAACTTGTGTTTGCAACATCGTCATTGATGCCAACGGTGAAAAAGCGCTTTTTGTCATTACGCATATTTTCCACCACGCTTAAAGCCATATCAGGCGTAAACTCTTTGCCACCCAGTCCAAAGCATCCAGAATAGCAGTTAATATTTAACTTATTTTTTTGTAAAATTGCCATAACAGTGCTGGTTAAACTGTCTATGCCGTTAACATCAAGATTGCGCTCCAACACGGTTAAATTTTTTGCGGTTTTAGGCAAAATTTTAATAAATTCCGCCTCATCAAACGGTTTTAACATTTTAACCGCCACCACACCAACTTTACTGTTTTTAGGCAAAATTAATTTACAAACATCCACGCTTGTGCCCATGCAAACAATAATGTCCTGCGCGTTTTTGCTGCCATAGTATTCAATGGTGTTGTATGTGCGTTTGGTAATTTCAAACTGCTTTTGTAATGCCAATTTAAACTCATCCACCACATTTTTATAATATGAAATTGCCCGCACCCGGTTTTGCATAAACACATCTGGGTTTTGGTTTGTTCCGGCGGAATATGGGAAAACATTGTTAACTGCGCGCTGCTTTAATTGTTTAAAATCCTCTAAGCCTACAATCTTTTTTAAATCTTCTAATTCGGAAACATACACCGTGTTAAGTTCGTGGCTAGTTCTAAATCCATCGAAAAACAAAATAAAAGGCGTGCTGGTTTTAAGGCTTGCTAGTTCGGTTGCAATGGCAAGGTCGTTAACCTCTTGCACGTTTGAGCAACACACTATGTTAAAGCCGGTTTTTAAACAGGCGTAAATATCGCTATAATCGCAAAAAATGTTTAGCGCATGGCTGGCAACCGCGCGTGAGGAAACATAAAACACGGTTGGCAAAAGTTCGCCCGCAATTTTGTACATATTTGGTATCATAAGTAGCAGACCTTGGCTGGAAGTAAAAGTTGTGGTTTTTGCGCCAGCAATTAAACTGCCGTGGACAGCGCCCGCCACCCCAGCCTCACTTTGCATTTGAGTTAATGTTAACTTTTCCCCAAAAACATTGGTTTTGCCGTCAAAAATAAATTGGTCGCAATCCTCAGCCATTGGGCTGCTTGGCGTTATTGGGTAAATCACCGCAACCTCATTAAACATATATGCTATATTTGCCGCTGCAAAATTGCCATCAACTGTTAATTTTTTCATATTTCTCCTTTAATTCGCACGTAACTCTACCTATAATATATTAAAACATTTGAATTAAATTTCAAAACAAATTATCGTTTAATAATAAAATAAAAAAATAAAAGGGCGTTTGCCCTTTTAAAATATGGTCGTTAAAGTATAAATCATAAGGCCAATAAGCAATGCTGTTAAAACTAGATATCTTATAAGAAGTGGCTTATTTTTAGCAAGTGCTTCTCGTTTATATCTTGGTTTTGAAAGAACGGCAAAAACTAAATACATCAATACAAATATGGCTTCTGGAATAAATAAGTATTTTATCTTTGTTATGCTATAAGCAATTACAAATGCAACAGCACAAACAATGCAAGCGACCGTTATCCAGAAATATTTGCGTGATTGCTTTTCATCAAGAATTTTTCTGTTCTCGATGTCCTCATCGCTAATTAAATCGTCAAGCGTTGTTCCAAAAGTGTTTGCAAGCAATTTAAGACTTTCAAGGCTAGGATAACCTAAATCCGTTTCCCATTTGGAAATTGCTGTGCGAGTTACAAAAATTTTTGCAGCCAATTCTTCTTGCGTTATGTTGTTGTCTCGCCTTAACTTTTTTAGTTTTTCACTAAATTTCATTTTTCACCTCCTGCCCACATTATATATAGATTTTTTCAAATTTCAATCGGATCTTGCGACACTTTCACTCACCTCGTATTATGTATACAAATTTTTATTTTTCTAATTATTTTAAAATTTAATTTTTTCTTTTCATTATATCAAATTATTTTGAAAAAACTTTTGATTGTGATAAACTATTTTTATGAGATATTTAATGATTGTTCAATATGACGGCAAAAATTATTCCGGTTGGCAAAGGCAACCAAAATCGATAACCATCCAACAAGTGCTGGAAGAAAAATTGCAAGTTTTGTTAAAACAAAAGGTGGAGTGCGTTGCCAGCGGGCGCACCGATGCTGGCGTCAGCGCTTTTATGCAGCCCGTGCATTTTGACACGGAAAATGAAATAGAAACTTATAGTTTTCTTCGTTCCATTAACGGTTTGCTGCCGGACGATATTAGCGTTTTATCGGTTGTAAAGTCAGATTTACACGCTCGTTTTTCAGCAAAGAAAAAGACATATGTTTACAGTATGTATTTATCTAAAATAGATTTGCCTTTGTTTAGCGATTGTTTGCGGGTTGACCCAAACATCGATTTGCATGCGATGAAAAAGTTTGCCCGCCTGCTTGTTGGTGAGCATGATTTTGTTGGGTTTAGGTCGGCAAAAGGCGTTAACGATTCTACAATTAGAAAAATTTATTCAGCCAAATTGGTGCGTGACGGGCTAAAATTAAAATTTTATATAACCGGCAACGGCTTTTTGTATAAAATGGTAAGAAATATTGTGGGGACAATGCTAGATATTGGCACACACAAAACAAATTTAAACACAATTTTGCCCACCCTATTTAAAGGCTTTAAATCCACAAACACAGTAAAAGCCCAATATTTATGTTTGTTAAACGTGGAGTATGTTTAACTTGACAAAATGCTGTTTCGTGGTATAATAAAAACGGAGTAAACATGAACAACGCAAACACAAAAAACAAATTATATATTTCAATTCCCCTATGCATACTTGCCTGTCTTGCTGGGGCGGCATTCTTTGGCTTAATCTATGGGTTGGGTTACTACATTTATATTTTGCCTGTTTTGGAAGTTATTATTGGTGTTTTTGCTTATTTAAAATTTAGCAAAGTCAATTGGCTTAACACTGCCATTTCAATAATTTTAAGTTGTGCGTTGGTTATTTTATTTAACATATTTGCCGTTATTATTGCAGAAAATGTTATCCTTTCGCGTGAACTTAACATCTCCTTCGGCTCGGCATTTTCAATTTTCATGAACGCAGTAAAAACAAACGCAACCGTTAAAGGTGCATTTTATAGGATTATTGGGCAATCTAGTGCGATTAGCATATTGGGGGCAGTAATTGCAACGGCATACTTGATATTTGTGATTTTAAAAAGTAAAAAAGAGGCAAAAATGCCTAAGCCAACCGAACAAACAGCCAACAACACACCCGCCAAAGAAAATAAAATTGAAAAAGAAGTTAATTTGCTTGCTGATATTTACACCCAAGTTAAAAACATTGTTGACGAATACGAAAAAAATAAAGATATGCTTACTTTTAAGCAACTTGTAAACGAAGTAAAACAAAATAAAATAAATCCGCTTAGCGCAAGCGAAAAAGAAAATCTAACCCACGAAACCGAAACGCTGCTTGCAAAAAGCAATGAAAAAAAGCAAAAAACAATTTTACAAATTATTCAAAAGTTATTAAAATAGCCCAAACTTAGCGGGCTTTTTTTAAAAAACATTAAATTTCTATTGACAATTTGTGTTTTTTAGTTTAAACTAATGGCGTATTGCTTTGATAAGGGCAGCCTTGCCACACGGGGTGAGCCACTTATCCTAACCTTGAACGCGAAATAAAAGGTTTAATTTAATTTATAAGGAGAAATTATGAAAACAATTATGGCAAACAAAGCCACAGTTGAAAAGAAATGGTATTTAATAGATGGCGAAAATAAGCCACTTGGCCGTGTTGCTAGTGAAGCCGCAAAATTGCTTCGTGGCAAACATAAACCTACCTTTACCCCTAATGTGGACTGTGGCGACAATGTTATCATCATAAACAGTGATAAACTTATCTTAACCGGCAGAAAGGAAGAACAAAAATATTTTAAACGCTATTCCGGCTATCAATCTGGTTTAAAGGAAATTCAATACAAAAAAATGATGGCTGAACAAAGCGATGTTGCACTTTTGCGTGCAATTAAAGGTATGCTACCTAAAAACTCCCTTGGCAGAACAATGGCAACCCATGTTCATATCTACAAAGGCAGTGAGCATAACAATCAAGCCCAAAAACCAATTGTTTGGGACGGAGGTAATAATTAATGGAAGAGAAAGAAACTAAAAAAGCCCCAAAAACAACCGAGGCAAAAACTACTAAAATAACAAAAGTTGCAGCAGAAAAAACAACTAAAACTGCAACTAAAACCACAGCAACAAAAGCAACCACAAAGTCAACCGCTAAAAAGGAAGTTGCTCCAAAGGTAGAAAAAACAGTTAAAACTGAAAAAGTTGCTGCTAAAACTGAAAAACCTGCAAAAGCAGAAAAAACTGTAAAAACTGAGGAAGTTAAAAAACCTGCAAAAACCACTAAGGCAAAAACCACAAAAGCCAAAGTGCAGGAATTCCTTGGCACAGGCAGAAGGAAATGCTCTGTTGCCCGCATCAGAATAAGCGTTGGCACAGGTAAAATTGTTGTAAACGGTGAAGAATTAGACAAATATTTTGAACTTGAAACCCTTAAAACAATTGTAAGGCAACCATTAGTTTTAACCGACACTTTAACTAGCGTGGACATTATTGCAAATGTATATGGCGGCGGCAAAGCAGGTCAGGCTGGTGCACTTCGTCATGGCATTACCCGTGCTTTAATAGAATTTAGGCCAGAATTAAGGCCAGAACTTAAAAAAGCAGGTTTTGTTACCCGCGATGCTAGAAAAAAGGAACGTAAAAAACCAGGTCTTAAAAAAGCACGTAAAGCACCTCAATTTAGTAAACGTTAATATAAAAACCCAATTATTTGGGTTTTTTCTTTGCCCTGTTTAGGCTAAAAAATAAAAAAAGAGAGATGTTTTTTACACTCGAAACTGCAAATCATCTAAGTTTTAGATCGTTTAATTTTATTTCATTAAATAATAAAACCGTATTGATGGTATAAATATTTAATATTAAAACATTTAAAACAAAATATTGCAATTTTTTTGGAGCATAGAACTATCTCTCTATGTGTAAGGATAAACCTTACAATATTATAATGTGAAAATTTGGCTATATTATACAGTTTTTTTATTAACAAAATTTTCCAAAAAATTTTTAAAATTTGGCTTTTTAAGTGTAAATTTACTAATTTTTGCTTAATTTTTTTTGCAAATTTAAAATTTTTATATTAAATTTTTGGTTTGCGCTTTTTTTGTTTTACAATTTCTATTGTTAGGTTAATTATAACTACTCCCTGAATAACTATTATTAAATAGCGGTAATCTAGGCTTAAATTTGTAATAGTGTAATTGCCTTGCAAAACTAAAAAATTGTAATTATTACTAACAACAAAAGCGGTATGGGACTCTAAATCGGTGCGGCAAACATTTACATTTTGTTCGTTCAGATTTTCTAAAACGGTGAGCGTTGGAAAACCATAACTATTATTTTCCCCGCACGAGATTACTGCCCAATCGGGCGTGGTGGCTTGTAGAAATATTTTAGAGGTGCTGGTATCGCTGCCGTGGTGGGCAACTTTTAAAACATCAACATCCAAATTTTGCCCGTATTTGTTAACTAAATCGGCTTCAACATTGCTAGAAATATCACCGGTGAACAAAAAGGATGCGTTTAAATAACTTAATTTTACCACATGGCTGTTGTCGTTAGAAGTTGAATATTCGCCCGCATTTAAAAATTCTATATTGCACCCGGCAACGCTATAAATTTTGTCTATTTCAGGCTCAATTATTGGGTAATTTTTAGTGGAAATGTAATCTTTTAGTTGGGTGTAACCAGCCGTTGTTACATCCATAGTAGGCATAACAATTTTTTCAACATTAAAAGATTGCAACAAATTGATTGCCCCGCCCGTGTGGTCGCTGTCCGCGTGCGATAAAATTAAATAATCTATATCTTTATCTCTATCGTTGTTTAAAACATAATTATTAACATAATTTGTGAGTGTGGAAGCAGAATAATTTACGCCCGCATCAATTAAAATCACCTCGCCATTAGGCAAATTTATTGCGGCCGCATCCCCTTCCCCAACTGAAATAAAATGCACAATCAACGCGTTTTTATTTGTTACAATGTTAAAATCGCGCGCTAGCGCCAATTTAATTTGCGGGTTAATAAGAGGTGCAAAACAAAAAAGTATTGCCAACAAGGCAACAATAACAATGTTGATTATTATTTTTTTTGTTTTCTCCACTGTTTCCTCTTTAGTTTACCTAAAAAAAGTTGCTTAATTTCTGGCATTGCGCTCATGGTTGCTGTATAGCCTTGTTTTATCATTTCGGCAACGTCTACAATTTTTAGCGAACTAAATTTTTTCATGTCTGGGCAAATTAAAATATCACTTAAAATTTTGCCTTGTGTTGAATTGTTAGACATGGTAATGCCAATGCTGGTAAAAAATTGGTTAATTATATTTTCGCTATTAGTGCCACCTCCACGCGTGCAATTACAGTCTATTGTAACAACATAGTTGCACCCATTGTATCGCAAAACATCGGCTGGAATATTGTTCCTTACCCCGCCATCCACCAACACCATGTTTTTATATTTAACCGGTAAAAACACGCCAGGAATAGCGCAACTTCCGCAGACTGTTGTGGTTAAATCGCCCGCGGTAAAGTCTATTTCCTTGCCATCTTTTAAATTAACCGCCACAACAAATAGTGGTATTGGCAAATCTTCTATGCGTTTGATTGGGTAAACCTTTTTTAAAGTTTCGTTCAAAATGTCTGTTTTAGAAGGCAAAAAGCCCAACTTTGGCTTGCGAAAATCGCTTGTTTTAATGCCCTTGGTCAGTTCTATAATTTGGTCATAACTTAACTTGGACGCATACAATGCACCAAACAGACTGCCCGCGCTAGCCCCTGCCACCATATCGAATTTTATGCCGTTTTCTTCAAACGCTTTAAAAGCCCCTAAATAGCAAAAACCGCGTGCGCCTCCCCCGCTTAAACACAGCCCCACTTTGTTGCGTTTTTTTAATTTAGACTGTTTCTTTTTTAACAAAAAATTTTTTAAACCCATATGGTTAGTATGCTCAAATTTGCGCAATTTAGTGGTATACAGTTAAATTATATCAAAAATTTAAATGGTAAGCAAATTGTTTAAACAACCCAGGGCACAAAAAAAATCCGCTTTTTAGCGGATTTTTATTATTTATTGCCTTTGCCTTCTCTTTCTCTGATTTTTTCCAAAACTTTGTTGGTGTTTTCGATGTCGGCTTCGATGTTTGCAATTTGTTCTTCCAAAATGTTGTTGGTGTGTTCAAGGATAGGATATCTATCTTTGTTAGCATTGATAACTTCTTCACAATGGCTAACACTTAAACGCAAGCCGTCCAACAATTCAAGTTCGTTCGCTAATTTTTCTGCTTTTTCTTTATCAATATCAACATAGTTGTTAACGCCGTATAAAGCAACTTTCTTTTTAGCAACAATTGCATCTTTCTTTCTTAACTTAGTTTGATAACGCTCTAAATCGTTAACAATCTTTTTGAGTGGACGATATTCTTTAAGGTTTGCTTTATATTCAACCATTAATTTTTTACGTCTTTCTTCTAAGGTTGCAAGCCTTGCTAGGCATTGTTCCTCGGTCATGTCGATTGCAACTTCCTCTCTGTTGCCTTTTTTAACTTCTTCCAATTGTTGATTTAAAGACTGTAATTGCGCCCTTAATTGTTCAATGGTTTCGTTGGCTTCTTTTAGTTCGGTGTTATCGGCTGCAACTTCATCAGTTTCTGCAACTTCTTCGGTTTCAACTTCCTCGGTTGTTTCTGGCTCAGTTTCCTCAGCCTCTTCAACTGTTTCTTCTGTTGCCTCAGTTTGTTCAGTTTCCTCAGTTGTTTCAGTTTCCTCAGTTGCTTCAGTTTCCTCGGTTTGTTCAGCGGCTTCTTCGCCATTGTCGGTTTCTTCTTCGTCTATTTGATTGATTAGGTCATCAATGCTGTAAGATTCCAACTCGTCACTCATTTTAACTTCGTTGTTTTCGTTAGCCTTTTCCTTTTCTTCCTCTACAACTTCGTCTGAAATGCCAGACAAAAGTTCTTCAAGGTCAGCATCATCAAGGTCGGCATCTTCCGAGTTTTCAGGTTTAACTTCCGTTTCTGCCTCGGCCTCGTCAGCCTCTTTAAGCCTATCCTCTATTGCTTGAAGGTCAGCATCGAAATCTTCGTTAGTTGCCTCAGCCTCAGATTTTTCTTGCTCTGCCTCAGCCTCAGATTTTTCTTGCTCTGCCTTAGCCTCGTTGATAGATTCAAAATCATATTCCTTTGATTGTTCGTTAGAATTTTCTAACTGTTTTACCTGGTTATAGGTAACCACTTCTTGCTTTGTTTCTTTCCTTTCGTTATCGAAAGCACCTAATATGATATTCCATATAAAAGCAATTATGCCTCCTGCAACGACAATTATTAGGACGATACAAACTATTGTAACCAAAGCCATCCATGCATTATTCATAATAAATTCTCCTTTCTATGAAATTTTGACTATTATAACTCATTATGTTAAATTTTTCAATACCTTTTTTAAAAAAAGTTTAAAAATTTTTAATTTTTTTGCAAAAAACAGTCAAAAATGCGCTAAAATGCGGTAAAAATCACATTTTTTAACAAAATTTTTGCAAATTTGCGCCCAATATTCATGTTTTTATATTCAAAAAAGTTTAAAAATGTTATAAATTTTGGCTTAAATTGGCTAAATTTCTCGCAATCCTTTTGGGTAATGGTTTTTAAATTGACCATTGCTTAACTTAAACCCGCCAATCGGGCAGCCGTTAAAAATAATTGCGCCATAACCGTCATAATTGCCATTTACATTTAAAGTTTCGCCCCTAATATACTTTTTTGCCTCTAACGAGTTAAAATTTAATTCAATTTGGTTAACTGCCTCGCTGCCAAAGGCGGAAAATAAATAGTGGTTTGGCACAAACACGCCCTTTCTAACCTCGCCCGCCCTTACACCAACCGACAAATAATTGACATTTGGCCTAATTAGTGCAGTATTTGCAGGAATGTAGTAAAAATTGCCAAATTTTATTAAATTATGCTTATTTTTTAATGTTTTTTCTATAAATTTATTAGCAATTTGCATTTCTTTATCAAATTTTTGTGGTTTAAAAGCAGGTGAATTTGCGGTTGTGTTTTCGCCCAACTTTATTAAAAGTGCCACAAATTGCCCCTCGCCCCTAACTTTGTGTGGGTAAAGCCTAACGGTCTCAACTAGGCCTACGCCGCGGTCGAAAGGAAAATTTATGTTAACAAGTTTGTAGTTGCGAATGGCTAAAAATTGTTTAATTACGCCCTCGTTTTCCTCATACGAATATGTGCAGGTTGAATAAATTAATTTTCCGCCCTGTTTTAACGCCTTATCTGCCTGCAACAAAATGTTTAACTGCCTGGAAGCGCACATATCTTTTAGTGATGCGTTCCAAGTTTTAACCACATCTTCCCCACGCCTAAACATACCCTCGCCGCCGCATGGTGCATCCACCAAAACCACATCAAAGCAATTTTGATAGGCGGAAGCGATATTTTCTGGGCTATCGTTTGCAATTATTACATTTTTCAAGCCCATACGTTCGATGTTGGAATAAAGCACTTCACAGCGCGATTTATTAATTTCGTTACTGACCAATGTCCCGTTGGGTATGCGGTTGGCAATTTGAATAGATTTTCCGCCTGGGCTGGCGCACATATCTAAAACATTTTCGCTTCCTGAAAAAGTTGTGCAGTTTACAGTAAACATTGCGCTTGGCTCTTGAATATAAAACGCGCCCGCGTGGTGAAGCGGATGCTTGCCCAATTTTTCTTGTATGTAAAAGCCGGCGGAATCATAACTTATAGGTTCAATTTTAAAATCTGCAATCTGCCCAAAATTTTTAACCGTAATTTTGCTTGTGTTTACAACAATCCCTTTTTGCGCCTCCATGTTTAAGGCAGACAAAAAGTTGGGATATTCATCCTTTAAAAGTTCCTGCATGCGAGATAAAAAAATAGGGTTTAAATTTAACATATAATTATTATAACTAAAACAGTTTAGTTTAGCAAATAATTTAAAAAACAAGCGCATATTGTTGATTTTTTTTTAAATTTTATTTAAACTAATAATATATTAGGGGTAATATGAGAGCATTAGAAATAATTAAACAAAAACGCAGGTTTGAAATGTTTAATAAAAAAACCAAAGAAAAGGTTTTGGAAGTAAACGAATTTTTTGGCAAATATAACCTGCATTTTGAGGAAAAAATTAAAAAAACTTTTACATACTATGACACACCAAATAACGATTTATTAAAATCGCGCATTGTGCTTTTTAAAACGCACATAGGCAAATTGTGCGAATTAAATATGGCGGCTGAAAAACCTAGCGCAGTTGCCCGCTATGCAATGCGTTCCAATTACAAACATTTTACAAAAAACATTAGCCCGTTTGACAGTTTGATGAAACATAAAGAGTTTTTAATAGAAAATTTTAAATCTATGTTTTTATCGTCATTAAATTTCGACCCAGAATTCTTTATGCAAAAACTTAGGCCAGCATACACAATTCAAACGGTGGCGTACGAATATCGCAGTACAAACGGCACCGGTTTAAAAGTTACGTATTCGTTTGATGACGACACCTACACCAACCACAGCAACAATGTAAAAGTTAAAAACAATGTGTTAACAATTTATCAGCACAGCCCAGATAGCACTAATGAAGATTTTGAAGATTTAATTGGCAAACTTATCCGCTATTGTAAGGAATTAACCCCAACGGATGAAACAAAAATTATGATTGCCCGCAAAATGACAGCAAATAAAATTGAGCCAATTAAAAAGCCAAATCAACTAAATAAAAATAAAAAGTAGCGTCAAAACTACTTTTTTTATGCTTTTTAAAGTTTTTTTATAAATTTTAAAAAATTTATGCTATAATTTTATTATGAATAGATGTAAATTTGTTAATTTAAATAATCCACTATATATTGCCTATCACGACAACGAATGGAGCAAAAACAACAAAAGCGAACATGACCTTTTTGAACTTTTAATTTTGGAATGTTTTCAGGCGGGCTTATCGTGGGAGTGCGTTCTAAACAAACGCGCGGCGTTTAGACAAGCATACGACAATTTTGATATTAATAAAATTATAAAATACAATAATAAAAAAATTGAAAGTTTGTTAAATAATAAAAATATAATACGAAACAAATTAAAAATTAAAGCAAGCATACAAAACAGCAAAATTTTTAAACAAATTCAAACAGAATTTAAAAGTTTTGCCACTTATTTAAAAACTTTTTGCCCGCACCAAATAATTGAGGATTACTCTTGCCAAACAACAAGCCAACTTTCCGACACAATCTCTGCCGATTTAAAAAAGCGCGGGATGAGTTTTGTTGGTAGCACAATAATTTACTCTTACTTGCAGGCAATAGGATTAATTAATGCACACGGCAAAGAGTGCGATTTGTGTTTAAATAAAAAAAATTAAAATTGTTAAATTTTTATTAAATTTTTAAATTTTTTGCTATGTTTTTTTAAATTTTTAAAATTTATTTGATTTCTTAATATATTTCCAATATTTTTCTAATTTTTAAAATTTATTTGATTTTATTTTTACATTTTTTAAAAATTTAGTTTATATTTAATTTATTTCATATATCTTTTTAATATTTTATTTTTTTTTACTTTTTATATTTTAAAAATTAAAATTTATTGCGCAATTAATTAAATGTTTTAATTTTACACTTTAATTTTACAAAACAAAACGATATTCATTATATTCTTATAATATATAAAATGTCTTAATACTTATATAACCTTAAATATACACAAAATATAACTTAAATATATAAAAAATTTGTTAATTTTTTATTTATATATTTTTTATTAAATTCTATCAAATTTTTATAAAATTTAAGTATTTTTAAAAATTTTTTTATTTTTTAATTATATTTTAATTAAAAAATTAATTTTTTTAAATTTTTAATTAAAATATTAATTTTTATTTTTATCTAAACGTTTAATAATATTTTTTTATTTAATAAAAACACAAACTATTAAACCGATTTAAAATATTAAATTTTGCCAAATAAAAAAGCAATAAAAAAAAACCAACAAACAAATGAGTTGGTTTTTTGTTAGGCTATTCACCTATAAGTTCATCGTCTGGCTCAGCAGGCTTATCTGCATCCAAATATCTGCCAACCAATTCCACTTCCTCATTATTATTGTTAACAACTTTTAAGCGATACAAATATTTGTTTGAAGAAGATGACGGAGTGTTGTAGAAATAAATATAGCCATCCTCATATTCTATTGTGTCGGATGATGAAATGCCGCTATCTGTTGCCAAAGTTACAATGTCTTGCATTGTTTTATTGTTGCCAATTTCCACACATTTAATGTTGTTGGCGTTGTCATAATACAAAACCGAGTGGTTGTCAACCGAAATGATATTAATGCTGGATGCGTCTGTATCTTGCACAAGTGGCTGAGGGATGTCGCTTTGGCCAATAAAATATTCGATATAATTTGAACTTACAACCACCACATTAAGATCCTTGGTTACAAACATGTTGGTTGAATATTCGCTGCATTCAAACAATTTTACTGCTGCCTTGTCTGCAATTTTTGCGCGATATAAATATTTGTTTGAACTAACAAGTTCATCTGCAACTGAGTAAAATAAATAGCCTTGTGTTGCATCAATTATAGTAAATGAATTTTTGCTGGTTACAAAATCTTGCTTTTGATTGGTTATGGCGTTATATTCCACAATTGAATATGTGGTTTTGTTGTTGTTAGTGGTGCTGGTTGTGTAAAATAATTCCTGCCCATCGGCAAATTTTACATCGCTAACATTTTCTGCAACTGTAATTGTATCTTTGCTATTGAAAGCGTTAATGCGGTATAAAGCATCCGTTTTATTGTTGTTTTTTGCTAAACTTTGACCCTTTTCCAACACCGTTAAATATAGTGCGCTGTCGTTGGTGTAATAGTTGAATTTTACATTTGAATTGTTTACAGTTGATTGATAAATCCTTTCCACTTTGCTTGTGCCAATTTTAACGCGGTTAAAATCTACGCGCTCTTTTGCCCAAACGGTATCGTCTGCCGAACTATCGTAAACGTCTTCTAAGCAAGGGGAAGTGAAATAAATATAATCCCCAAAAACATACACCCCGCTAGATTCAAACCCGCAAAGCCTATCGCACACAACTGCGCAATCTTCAATGCCGGTGGAACTAACTTTTGCCATCATAAGCGCGCCATGCATATAACTATCTTTTTTGTTATTCATGCTTGTGGCGGCGCGGTATCCGTTAACAAAATAAATGTATTCACCTTTTTTTGCAACCAACCCGCCGTTGCCTTTAACATTTTGGGTTAAGTTGACATTGTTATTATTGTTGCCCTTGCCGCACGCGGTTAAGCCAAAACCTAACACCACCAGCATAAAGCACAATAAAATTTTACAAAACTTTTTCATAAATCCTCGCAAAATTTTTAAGTTAAACTATTTTAACACACATTATAATTATTGTCAAACAATTGAATAGTCAAACCATAGTTATTTTCTTGCTTTGTGCGAATTAAATTATAAATAAAATTTTACAAAATAGGCAAAATTGTGCCGTTTATTGCGGGAATATGCCAAAAAATTTCATATATCCTCGCAAAACTTTTAAATAGTTATTTTCTTGCTTTGTGCGAATTAAATTATAAATAAAATTTTACAAAATAGGCAAAATTGTGCCGTTTATTGCGGGAATATGCCAAAAAATTTCATATATCCTCGCAAAACTTTTAAATAGTTATTTTATTGCTTCCTGCGGGTTAAATTATAAATAAAATTTTACAAAATAGGCAAGATTGTGCCGTTTATTGCGGGAATATGCCAAAATATTTGTCATATAAAAAATTTAGGGCTGGTATAATATAAATATGAATAGTAAAACTATAATTTTATCATGCAAAGAAAACAATTCTTCGCGCGGGATTTTAACATTGTACATTGAAGATGACCTTTTAAAATGCAAACTGAGGCTATACTCCACCCCAAAGTTAGATGTGCACACACAAATTGGCATTTACCATAACGACCAAGTTTATAAGGCAAATTTGTTGGAAAAACAAGGTTGCTACACAAGTTCTTTTGTTGGAGATTTTGATTTAAACAAGGATTTTTACATTGCAATAATAAACACCACAAACAAACAGGTAATTTTGGAGGGTGGAACGTATGCTGGCTATTTTTACACTAACAGTGACATTTTTACCGAGCAAGACGAGGACACGCAAAATTTAATAGATAGCGAACTAGCAAAACAAGAGGCAATCGAGCAAAACGAGCCAACAGACTACGATAAATGCGCGAATTGCAAATATAAGCAGTGTTTTTACAATAATATTAGCGCTGAACAGAACAAAACTGTTGATGACGGCTACACGCAAATCGAAATGGAGGAAGTGAACAGCCAGAAAGTGCAAAACGCCAACAAGCCAAACAGCCTTACCCCAACCCAAAATGAGCAACCTGAGCAAAAAATTAATTATTTAACCGCAATTGTGCCACAATTTAACTATATTTTTGACCACTACCCGCAAGATAGTTTGCTAAATTCGCTAATGCCAAACGCAAAATTTGTTAAAATTAGCGAAGGTGACCAGGATTACTCCATTGGCGCAATTTACGATAACGACACTATAAAATACATTTGCTATGCTGTTAAATGCAATTACAACACCCCCGCCCCAGACGAACTTGGCGAACATTATCAATGGTTGCCAATAGATAGCGAGGACCCACTTAGCGAGGGCTATTATATAGTTTATCAAGATGCGGTAGACCTAAAAATACTCCGTGTTTAGCCGCAAACCCCCTTTGCCCGCCAAAAACATTGGTGGGTTTTTTGTTTTATAATGTTACGGTCGATGTAGGTTATTGTAATAAATAAACAAATTTGCAAATTTGTTTATGTGTATAAGGAATAGAGAGAGACCTTA
>CANPWT010000013.1 GCA_947584775.1 uncultured Clostridia bacterium
CGCAATAATAATTTTTTATCTATTTCATAAAAATCAACCATTTTTTCCCTCTCCTGTATCTAGTATACCCCCCCCCCTTAGCGAAAAGTCAATAGTTTTTTGCAAATTTTTTTAAATAAATAAAACTTTTAAATAGGGGACTAAATTAGTTGTTTTTTACGCAAAGATATTGTAATATAAATATATGTCAACCAATTATTATTTAGATAGAAACATTAAAAATATGAAAAAGTTAAATGAAATGTTGGCGGATTTGCCCACATTTTGTAGCATCTTTTTTATAGGCATACAAGATACAACCACCCCATTGACACGGCTAAATTACGGTGTGGATTTAAAAACATTTTTTAACTATTTAATTACATACGAGCCACAATTTGCGGGCAAAAGCGTTAAAGAAATAACACTAAACGACATTGATGGAATAGATGCGCGCACCATTGAAAGGTTTATGGCGTATCTTTCGTATTACGATAAAGAAAATGGCAAAGTTTTAACAAATAGTGAGCGCGGCAAAACGAGGAAACTATCTACCCTACGCGCGTTTTTTAAATATTTCTTTAATAAAGATATGTTAAAAGCCAATGTTGCCAGCAAAGTTAGTGCGCCAAAATTGCATGATAAGCCTATTATTCGCTTAGAACCGCAAGAAACTGAGGAATTGATGTATAATTGCCATAATTTAAGCGGTTTTTCCGACCATCAACGTAAATACAATGAAAAATTTAAGGTGCGCGACAACGCTATAATTTCGCTATTTTTAACCACCGGCATCCGTGTTAGCGAGTGCGTTGGCCTAAATGTTGACGATTTTAACTTTAACTTAAACTCATTTAGGGTTACCCGCAAAGGCGGCAATCAAGTAATTTTATATTTTGGCGAAGATATTAGCCAAATTTTGCAAGAATATCTTAGATATAGGGAAACTTTAAACGTTCCCAAAGAGGAACGCGCCATGTTTTTATCAAGCCAAAACAAACGCATGATGGTGCGCACTATGGAATACCTTGTTAAAAAATACACCAAAGTTGCCACCCCACTTAAAAATATTACCCCACATAAACTTAGGTCCACTTACGGCACCAACCTTTATAACGAAACAAAAGATATTTACATTGTTGCCGAAGTTTTAGGCCACAAAGATGTAAATACGACAAAAAAACACTATGCTGCAATAAGCGATGATATAAGGCGTTCAGTGGCCGGAAAAGTTAAAATTTAACAATATATTGTGTGTTATTATTTTATAATACACTTTATTTCGTTGTAAGACTTTGCCTTGACTCGATTTTAAAACTTTGCAAAAAAATGCGGTTTTTTTGCATAAAAAGTTACAAAAAAATGCAATGTTTTGCGTAAAAAAGAACAAAAAATTAAAGTTTTTTGGTCAATATTATGAATATTTTGCATTTTTTCAACTCCCAAAAATATAAAAAATTATACTTTGAAAAAAAAATAAAAATAAACATTTCCTTTGCCCTACTTTACCGAGCAAGAGATAAATACAATAACTTTAATTTTAAAAAACTTTTATTTAAAACTTTGAAAAACATAAAATTTTGCTAAAATTTGAAAATAAAATACTTTTCCATGCAAAATTTTTTGAAAAACAGAAAACTTGTGCTGCAAAAATTTTGAAAAATGTCGAACAAATGTTTGACAAATTTGTTTTTCCACTGTATAATAAGGGGTAAATTAGGAGTTTTTATGGATAAAACTGAACAAACTTACAATTTTATTGTAAATTATATAGAGCGATATAAATATCCACCTACTATTAGGGAAATTTGCGATAACTTAAACCTGGATTCAACATCTAGCGTAGTTTATCATCTTAAAAAGTTAGAAAAAATGGGTAAAATTACCCGCTCCAACAACAAAAACCGTGCTATTGAACTTACCAACACAATATCTAGTGTTACCCTACCCGTTGTTGGTGTTATTGCAGCCGGCCAACCAATTTTAGCGGAAGAAACCTTGTTAGATAAGGTTGTTATTAGTGAAAATTTCTTTTCGGGCACAAATTTATTTATTTTAAAAGTTAAAGGCGACAGCATGATTAACGTTGGCATTTATAATGGCGACTATGTTGTAATTTCTAAACAGTCCATTGCAAATAATGGGGAAATTGTTGCCTGCTTAATTGATAATGAAGCCACTGTAAAGCGTTTTTATAAGGAAAATGGCTATTTTAGGTTGCAGCCAGAAAATAACAACATGCGCCCTATCTACACCGACCATTTGGAAATTTTAGGCAAAGTTGTTGGCTTAATACGTAATCATATTTAATTAATTTGCCATTTTTTGTTTTTTTATTTATTTAGTTGACTTAAATATCAACAATATTATATAATTTTATATAATTTATGGGGGTATTATGAAAACTACCGATTTGATACCTTTAATTTTGTTGGAATTAAACGATGGCGACAAATATGGCTTTGAGTTAACTAAATCGATAGAAACAAAATCTAATGGTAAAATAATTATCAAACAACCCACACTCTACACCGTACTTAAAAAATTAGAAAAATCTAAATTTATTTCATCTTATTGGCAAGATAGTGATATTGGTGGCAAACGCCATTACTATAAAATAACTGATAACGGCAGATTGCAAGTTTCCACTCTGCCTAGTTTTGACATTTTATTAAACAGTATAGATATTGATGAGGATGGCACTACATCTAGTGAAGATATCGCCATATCTACCCAAGATAATGTTGTAAAATCAAACAACTTGGAGGAAAATAAAAACCTAGAAGCTGAAGATTTTGTTCCCGAACAAGAATTTACATACGCCTCCAATTTAGAACAAGATAGCATTTCTACACAAGAAAATGCTAACGACATCGATTTGCAGCAAGAAAATATAATTGAGCCTGAAAATGTAAGTTCAGAACAAGAGACGGTTAACACCTTCACTGCTGCTGAGCCTGAAAAGGAAAATGATGTAGCCGCCTCCCCTGCCCAAGCAGATTTAAAGCAAAATTATGAAAACATTAGCCAAAATGAGGAAGAAGCAAGCCATAAAGACGAACAATTAAAATCTATTTTCGATTTATTGCCGGTTGAGGACGATGGCGTGGTAGACATTGCCCAACCTAGCGAAAACCAAGTAAAAATAGAGGATAAGCAGCCTATTACAACACCAACTGAAACAATTTTGCCAACCGAAAATGTTTTTGAAGAGGAAAATTTAGATAATTCAACCGAACTTGAAATTAATCTTGCCAATGCAACTATTTTAAAGGATGAGCAATCTAAAAAGGACGAACATTTTGCAAGCAACGCCGAAGTTGCAAAATTTACGCAAAAAACAGCAGAAATGTCGGACGAATATAAGCAAAAGATATTAGAACACTCCCCTAGTTACACTTCCCTTGACGAAAACTTGCAAATTGCCAACACTGCGGATGAAATTAAGAGTGTGAACTATGTTAACTTTACCATTGACCCCAACTACATATACTCTAAAAAGATTGCAAAAAATTTGTTTTGGCGTTCAATTTGTGATAGTTGTTATTTGCTTATTGCACTATTAATTTGTGCTTTTGTTGGCGCAAAATCTAACGCATATTATTACATTTTGGCCGCTTTGGCAGTTGTGGGAATAATTTTGCCGCCTGTGTTAATTTCACTTAATTACAATAAATTGCGGGTAAAATATAAAACAAAAACCTATACTCCAAACTTAAAAATGCATTTAATTATAATCATTTCGGTTTTAGTGGTTGTGTTGGCAATGTCTATAATTGTAAGTGCAGTTTTTGTTAAAACATCAATAGATAAAATGTTTAATATAAGCAATTTTTACAATCTTTACGCCCCACTAATTTTATGTTTGGTTGTATTTATTGATTTAATTGCCGATTTTGTAATTTTTAAAAATATTAAAAGGGAGAGCAAATGATTCCGGTATTAAGTGTTCAAAATCTAACAAAAGAATATTCGGGCAAAAAAGTGGTTGATGGCCTAAGTTTTTCGTTGTTACCTGGCCAAATTATGGCTTTTGTTGGGCCTAATGGTGCGGGTAAATCTACTACAATTAGGATGATAACCGGCCTTACTCCAATAACGGATGGCAGCGTAAGAATTTGCGGTTATAGCATAAACAAAAATTTTAAACTTGCAATTGAAAATGTTGGCGCGGTGGTTGAAATGCCCCAACTTTACCCATATTTATCGGGCTATAAAAACTTAAAACTTTTTGCTTCTCTTCAAAAAGGCATTAGTGAAGAACGTATTAACAACATAATTCAACTTGTGGGGATGGAAAATCGCATCCACGATAAATTTAGCACTTATTCTTTGGGTATGAAACAAAGGCTTGGCATTGCGCAAGCGCTTTTAAACAAGCCAAAACTATTAATTTTGGACGAGCCTACTAACGGCCTAGACCCTAATGGAATTGTTGAAATTAGAAATATTCTTCGCATCCTTGCACAAAAGGAAAAAATTGCAATAATAATTTCCAGCCACAATTTGGCCGAACTTGAACAAATTTGCGACATGATTATGCTTATTAATGGCGGAAAAATTATTGAATATAAATCTATGCAGGACCTGGAAAATTTGGTTGCTGGCGAAAATAAAGTTCAACTTGTTTGCAACTACCCTAACTATGCCGGCATGCTTTTAAAACAAACGTATGGCATTAAATGCAAAGTTGTTGGCAACAGCGTGTACGTGCCTGTTAAAGAAAAAGATTTGGCAGCCGTAATTACCTTTTTAACCAACAAAAAAATTAAAATTTATAGCATTAAAAAAATACACAAATCACTAGAAGATTTATATTTTGAACTGTTAAACAACAAACGTTCAAGTTCAAGTATTATTTAGGAGGGGTATGTTTAGAGTTTTAAATGCAGAAATTAAAAAAGTTTTAGCCAAACCAGGTGTTTATGTTTTGGCGGTTTTGCTTGCGCTGATTTTGGTTTTGGGCGTGCTTATTTATAAGCCAACTAACTATAAAAAATCGGAAGCAGTTGTTTTAGACGGCAAAACTTTTTATGAAAAATACGATGCTTTTTTAGGCGATGAACTATTTACCGGCGTAAAAGTTGAAGCAACTAATTATATTACTGATGCCACAGACCAAGTTTTAACCTACACCCAATCGCTTTTAAAAACAGACACTTCGCTAGAAGGCAAAAGTGCCAAGGAGCAAATTACCCTTTTACTAGATGCTTTTAAAGAAAAGTATAATTCTTTTAGGCAATATCAATATGTTGATGATCGCGTTAAAAACGAAACATCGTTTATTGAAGAATATAAAAATCCATTAATTGCCTCGCTTGATAACTTAAAAACTGCAATTAACACAGGTAAGGATTTATACGCAAAAAATTCTTATGTAATTTTGACAACGGAAAAAAATAATGATGCTTTGGCGGATGCTTTCAGTTTAGCCAAAGAGTTGTTTGATAGCGCTAAATGGAACGGAAACTCGGTTAGCGACATTTGTTCGCAGTTTGACGGCAATGCAAGCAATAATTTATATAATTGCATCAACAACCTGGTGTTCCCTAGCCTTGCAGACGATTTTGTTAAAACTTACACCGTTAATGAATTAGGCAATAAGTTAAATGTTGCAACAAATAGGATGGATACAATTTTATCTAACATTTTAGAGTTGCATGAAGCGGTTGATTTAGACAACGATTTAAACACGGACACTGTCACAATAAATAAATTAACTGATTATGCAAATTTGTATGTCCACACTGCCAAAACTTACTATAATCTCGTTCATTATGAACTTTTAAATAACGCATTTAACGCCACAACAACCAAACAACAAATTGATTTGTATGGCATAAAAAATGAATCGCAATTTAACACAAAAACATATTTAATCCAATATACTTATTTGTTTGACAATTTTAAATCTACCGAAGATTTTGCTAATCCGCTGACCATTGGCGTAAGTTCCAACCCAGAGGTTAATGCCTTTGACTACGCGTATTTCGTGTTAATGTTGTTTTCGTTTATATTAGTAGTTTATGCAATTATGCGTGCTTGCCACACTGTTGCTGGTGAAATAAGGGAAGGCAGCATGAGATACCTCTCTATTCGCCCGGTTAATAGAACAAGCGTGCTTTGGGGCAAATATCTAGCAATTATTGTTATGAGCGCAATTTTATTGGTGTTTAGCACAATAATTTCGCTTATTGTGGGCGGCTTTGCATATGGGTTTAACTTTACAAATATTCTTACTGTATTTAATGGCACACATGCAATTGTAATTTCGCCAATTGTAATGATTTTACTTTGTGATTTAAGCATATTGCTACAAATTATGGTTTATTCGTCAATTGCATTGCTATTGTCTTGCTTAATTAAATCTGATTTATTTGCTGTTACTTTAATTTTAGTTTTATATTTATTAAATGTGTTGTTCCCGGTATTTGCGGGCGGCGCTAACAGTTGGCTTGCCTTTTACCCTTTCTCTCACCTATCTTTGTTCGCGCTGTTTGGCAGTTCAATTTACTTGCCAACAAACAATTTAGTTGCCTTACTTTTAAGCCCACAAGTGTATGCAACAACTACTCTGCCACTAACTATTGGCATAATTTTACTTTTAATTTTAGTTCCTTTAATTTTATCTAGCCTAATATTTAAAAGGAAAGAATTATAAAAAACGCCCTCTAATTTAGAGGGTTTTTTGTTGCAGAAACTCCCAGATAGTCTAGTCTGGGCGGTCGCGAAGTTATATGTTTGCACCCAAAACACCTCCTGCGTTAGAATAGGTTTGTAGTCCAAAACAAATCTAAATTACACAGGAGGTGTTTTTGTCACCTAGTGACACAAATAGTTTAGCACATTCGACTTGGAATTGCAAGTGCAGCATTGTTTTTGCATAAAAATATGTACGCAAATTTTATTTGGGCAAAAAAAACACGACTTTCCTAGGTTTTTTTATTAATAAAAAAATAGGTTTTGCCCTATTTAATTTTTATGCTTAGCAATTTCGCCTGTGGCAAGTTGGTCGCACCTATTGTTATATTCGTTGTCAGCATGGCCTTTAACTTTTATCCAATTTATTTTATGTTTGTTGTTGTTTTCAATTATTTTTGCCCAAAGTTCGTAGTTTTGTATTGGTTTTTTGTTGCTAGATTTAAAACCATTTAACTGCCATTTAGTTATCCAATCCTCTTTAAAAGCGTTGATGAGATATGCGCTGTCGCTGTATAAGTCAACCTCGCATGGCTCTTTTAGCATGTCTAGCGCTTTAATTGCAGCGGTTAATTCCATTTGATTGTTGGTTGTGTTTGGCTCATACCCGCTAATTTCCTTTTTTACATCTTTATAAAAAAGAATAGCACCCCATCCGCCAGCACCAGGGTTGCCACTACATGCGCCATCCGTGTAAATTGTAACCTTTTTCATTTATTTAATTATAATTTTTAACCGCAAATTTGTCAAATAAAAAAACTGACATTGTCAGTTTGGCAGGGGAGACGCGATTCGAACACGCAACCAATGGTTTTGGAGACCACTACTCTACCGTTGAGCCACTCCCCTATATTTTAAAATTATAAAATAATTTGTTGCATTTGTCAACGGTTATAAAACAATTTTTTAATTTGCAACTTAAAAACATATTGACAATCTTTCTTGTTTGTGTTAATCTATGAAAAGGAAGGTATAAAATGAAATATGAATTTTTTGGACACATGAAAAGAGATGAAGTTATAAAAGGAGAAATGGCTTTTACAAGATATGATTTAGACCCTGACACTAAAAAGGAAACACCTCATACGATATCCCATAAAGCCGGCAAGTTGGTTAATGCGCAATATGATTTGCACGGCAATTATAACACGAATAAAGAACTAACACTTGAACAACGATTTTTAATTGAAAATACTATTAAAGCCTTAATACTATTAAAAGGTGAGGAATGCGTTGATGCGGAATTAATTACAAAATTTATTAAAAAATATGCAGGTGTTATAGTTAAAGATTTAACAATAGATAAAGCCACAAAATATTATTATACAACTAATGCTTATTATGCGGGCAATTTTGAAACTGACAAAATTGATTTAACCCAGCAGTTAATAAAAAATGTTTAATCCGCTGTTTTGATAACAGAAGGCTAAAAGGAAAGAAAAAAAAGTTGCGTTTGCAACTCTTTTTATTTTGCTGTATCGGTAAAGCGAGATTCACGAATTACGTTAACTTTAATGTGCCCTGGGTATTCTAGTTTTGCTTCAATTTCTTTTGCGATGTCGTGAGCAAGCACTTGTGATTCCTCATCGCTAAGTTGTTCCGGTTTTACCATAACTCTAATTTCACGCCCGGCTTGAATTGCATAAGTTTTATCTACGCCATTAAATGCATTTGCAATTGCTTCAAGGTCCTGCAAGCGTTTGATGTAGTTTTCAATAGATTCGCGCCTTGCGCCTGGGCGAGCGCTTGAAATTGCGTCTGCCGCCTGAACTAAAACTGCCTCTAATGTTTTTGGCTCTACATCGTTGTGGTGTGCTTCAATACAGTGAATTACTGCTTCACTTTCCTTATATTTCCTAGCAAGTTCTACGCCAATGGAAACGTGAGTGCCTTCCACTTCATGGTCAACCGCCTTGCCAAGGTCGTGCAACAAGCCAGCGCGGCGAGCAACTTTTTCGTTTGCGCCCACTTCGGCTGCCAACATACCGGCAATATAACTAACTTCTAGCGAGTGATTTAACACATTTTGGCCATAACTTGTTCTATATTTTAATCTACCCAAAATTTTAACTATTTCAGGATGAATATTGTGAATATCTGCATCAAAACAAGCATTTTCGCCCGCTTCTTTTATAGTTTCTTCAACGTCTTTTTGAACTTTTTGAACAAGTTCTTCAATCCTGGCTGGATGGATGCGCCCGTCTAAAATTAATTTTTCTAGCGCGATGCGTGCAATCTCCCTCCTAATAGGGTCAAAACCAGAAATTGTAATGGCTTCTGGTGTGTCATCAACAATAAAATCTACCCCGGTTGCAGCCTCTAATGCACGAATATTGCGCCCCTCACGGCCAATAATTCTACCCTTCATTTCCTCGCTAGGCAAGGTTACAACGCTTGTTGTTACCTCACTTGTTTGATCGGCTGCACATTTTTGGATTGCAAGCGTAATTATATTGCGCGCCTTTTTATCTGCCTCTTCCTTGGCTTTGTCTTCAATTTCTTTGGCAAGTTTAACGGCGTCTATTTTGGCTTCTTCAGTGTAGCGTTCAATTATAACTTGTTTAGCCTCATCTTTACTCATGCCGCTAACTTTTTCAAGTTCTTTAACAATGCTTTCTTGCATTTCATCTAGGGCATTTTCCTTAGAATTTAGCGCTTCAATTTGATTGTGTACGCGTTGTTTTGCAAGTTCAATTTCCTCATTTTTCTTGTCCAAGGCGGTTTCGCGCTTAGATAAAAGTTCTTCCCTGGCGTACAAGCGTTCCTCGCTGCGCTTTGCTTCCTCCCTACGCTCTTTATTTTCCTGCTCGAAAGTTGATTTTAAAATAGAAATTTCTTTATTGGTTTGTTCGACCTGTTCTTTTTTTATTTTTTCCGCTTGTGCGTAAGCATCCTCTAAAATTTTATCTGCTTTAATCTTGTTATTTTTAGATTTTTTATAAATAACAGCGGCATATATACCCACGCCAGCACCAACGCCCACTGCTAACATAATAATAGACAAAACAACTGTTAAAGCAGGGCTTACGCTACATAGCAAACTCATATTTGTTATGTTCATATTACCTACCTTTATCAGTTGCAATATTTGCAACATTTAAATTATATATTATATAAAAATAAATGTCAAGCAAACAAAAAAATAATTGAGAATTTTTAACAATTATTTTTTGCGTAAAATATTAAATATATTTTGTGTATATTGCGCGTATAATACACAATATATAGAATTTACAATTTTATAACTTCAATATTTTCTATTACATAATTTAAAAGCGCGGTATAGTCTATTTTGTTTTCTTCCCTTTCGGCTTCTTCAATTTTTGGTTTAATAACCGGATTTTTTGGCAAAAACACTGTGCAGCAATCTTCGTATGGAAGGATGCTTGTTTCATAAGTGTTAATTTCTTTAGCAAGGGCTATAATTTCGTCCTTATTAAAACTAATTAGCGGGCGCATAACCGGGAAAGAAGCAACTGCATTTGTGGAAGTAAGGCTTTCTATTGTCTGGCTTGCCACTTGACCAAGGCTTTCCCCCGTTACAATGGTTTTATATTTATATTTTTTACAAACGGCATTGGCAACGCGAATCATAGCGCGCCTTAGCAAATTTATTGCATATTCGGTTTTGCAATTTACATGAAATTCCTCTTGAAGTTTGGTCATACTGCAAACATAAATATATTTTGCACCAATAAATGGTTTTATAAGTTTGGCAAGCGTCATTACCTTTTCTTTGGCAAGTTTGCTTGTGTATGGGAAACTATCAAAATGCAAAATATCCTGCCTAAGCCCGCGTTTTGCCATACAAAAGCCAGCAACCGGGCTATCTATGCCGCCGCTTAAAAGCAACAGGCCATCGCGGTTTTCGCCCAAAGGCAAACCAGAATAAGCATATATTAAATCAGAAAAAATGTATGTTTTGCCACTTTCCCTAATGTCTACATTTATTGTAATTTGCGGTTTGTGTATGTCGACCTTGGCGTGGCTGTTATTATCTAAGACAATCTCGCCAAGTTGGGCGGCAAAATCGTTAGATTTTATTGGGAAGGATTTATCTGCCCTGTTAACATCGCACTTAAAAGTTGAAGCAATTTTAATTGTTTTAACATAATCTTTTATAATTTCTGGGTTATTATCTAATTCCACAGCAACAGAAATTGAGTGCACGCCAAAAACGCATTTTAGCCTGTTTATTATTTCTTGCTCGTCCTCATAATCGCGTAAAACTAGGCGGTTTTGAATATTTTCCAATTTAAAATTGACGCCAGACAAAGCATCTTTAATGTTGTTAATTAGCAATTTTGTAAAATATTTTTTGTTGCCACCTTTTAAATGTATTTCATTAAATCTAATTAAAATTACTTTGTTCATTTATTAATTTTCTCCCTATAACTTTCAACTGCATTTGTTAATGTTATTGCTAAATTTTTACAATCTAATTTTGAAATTTCCTCGCCGAAACTAATTCGCACTGCGCCAACAGCATATTCTTTTGGAACAATGCTTGCAATAACGCGGTTTAGACCAGCCTTGCTGTTGCATGCCGAGCCTGTGCCAATTAAATAACCGCTTTGCTCTAAAATATGCTGAATGGTTTCCCCTCTAACGCCTTTAAAGCAAACAGAAATAATATTGTCTACACATTCATCGTCTGAAATTATTAATTTATCTAAATTAAGGTTAGCAACAAATTCGGCTTTCTTTTCGGCGTAATTACATATTTTTAACTGTTCAATAGCGGTTTTAAACGCCATAATGCACGGGTAATTTTCCGTCCCCGCGCGTAAATTAAACTCCTGCCCGCCGCCAAAAATGAGCGGTTTAAACTTGTTTGGATGAGCAATGTAAAGCCCGCCTATTCCCTTTGGCCCATTAATTTTATGCGCGGAAATTGTGTAATAGTCCACGCCAAGTTCGGCTAAATTTATGTTTAATTTGCCCAATGCCTGCACCCCGTCTGAGTGGACTATAATATTTTTGTTATAACTTTTAACCATATTTGTGATTTTTTTAATGTCGTTAATAGCGCCCGTTTCGTTGCTAACATGAATAATTGAAACAAGCGCTACACTTTCATCAAGTTGACTAATAAGTGCATCTAATTTTAGCGTTCCATTTTTATTTAGCGGAACAAAAACTATGTTAAAGCCAAGTTCCTCATAGTGTTTTGCCGTGTTGTAAATTGAACTGTGTTCGCCCGCGGAAAAAATATATTTTTTATCTTTTCTAATAATATGAGCGTTTAAAACAGCATTATTTGCTTCGCTTGCCGAGCCGGTAAAAATTAAGGTGGAAGATTTTGCCCCCTTTAATTTATTAATTATACATGCCCTGGCATCTTCAATATCTTTTTTAACCATTATGCTAGGCTCGTATAGCGCGCTTGGATTAAAATATTTTTCGCTTGCCAAAACGTACGAACTTAAAGCATCTTGCGAAATTTTTGTGGTTGAAGCATTATCAAAATAAAACATATTGATAATATAACACAAAATACCAAAATTAGCAAATATTCTACGGCACAAGATTAAGGGAAGCCCCTATTCCGTTCCCGTTTAAATACACTTCGGGCACTTTGCCTATAATTATGCTTTCGGCAAGCATTACTTGGACATTGGAATAAACTTCGTAAGATTTTATTGGCAACACAATGCTAACATGTGTGTTTATGTATAAAAAAAGCGTATGCTTGGTCATATTGATGCCAACCGAGTCAAATTCGCTATCAAAATTGCTTGTAACCGCACCTATTGGCACAATTTTTAACTTTACAAGCGGCCCGCGCCCGATAAAAAATGGAACGCCGGTAAATGTGCCAAGGTTTAAAAACAGCCCGTCCTCCCCTAAATTTTTCATTTGATATTGTGCTTCTTTTACAATTTCTCGCGTGATGGTGTTAATTTCATATTGGTTTGCGGAAAATGAGGCTATTTCGCCGGTTGGCGTGTAATGTATGTCTATTAAACTATCGTAACTTATTGTGCGGTTAATAACATTGCTGACCGCCAAGTTAATTGCTCGCTCGGTTAGCGCAGTTGTTTCGGCAGAGGAATAGGTTTTTATAATTGGGTTTATAACATTTTGATAATATACCCCAACTAAAAAGGCAAATAAAAAGAAAAGGACAAATAATGTTATTTTTCTTTTACTTCGTTCTTTTCTCATACAATATAATATTAATTAATAATTTTAATTATTATTTTTTTATAAATTATTAATAGAATTAAAAAGTTTTTTATACCTTAAATTAATTTCGGTAACATTTCTGTTGTAAGCCATGATTGCGGTTTGAATTTTTACCACTTTTTCAAAATTTTGTTTGACGGCTTTAAGTTCACTTTCCCTTTTATTGTTAAAATAATTAATTAAATCGTTTTTATAATTTTCCCCAAACAATTTGTACATATATAAATAATATTGCATATTGTCCGCTATTTTTGCAATCAGCGGGTGGCTTACCGCGGAAAGCGGCACATATTTTAATTCAAAATCCTCGTAAACTAAATAAAATTTAACCTCGGTTTTTACAAACTTTTTTAATATTTTATTTCGATAGGTTTCCGTAAGTATATACTCAGTCCGTTTGTTTTGTTGGTTTGGCAAAGTGGTTATATTATAACTTGCCGCACCCAACACCGGGTTTGAAGTGCACAGTTGATTAAGATAATCAACATATTCTAAAACAAAGTTGGTTTTTTGTTCATCCGTCAAAGTATATTTCATTTGTTTAATTATATCAAAATTTTTAAATAAAGTAAACTAAAAAGATGTCAATGTCCTCCCCGTTTTGATTTACTGCTAAATATTAGCGCAAATATAAACGAGGCAAATATCGCCATAGAAATGCCGCCCGCTGTGGCTGTTAATCCACCTGTAAATATTCCAATTACGCCATATTCTTTGGTTGCCATAATAGCCCCGCGCGCCAAACTTGCGCCAAAGCCAATAATTGGCACACTTGCCCCCGCTTTTGCAAATTCTTTAAAGGGAGCATAAACATTAAACACCTCTAAAATCATGCCAATAATTAAAAACAAAACCAAAATTCTGGCGGTTGTTATCTTTGTGCGAATAACTAATATTTGACCCAAAAAGCAAATAAATCCGCCAACTAAAAACGATATAACATAGTCCCAAACACTTATCATTTTTACTCCTTTACCCCCGCTTTTGCTAGTTGCTTAACCTTAACTGAGTCCCACTTTTTTTTGTTGTCAATTTTAACATCATCCCCAACATATTCTAGTTCAACTGCGTGCGCTATACCAGGTATTGTGTCGCCTTGCTGTGATGTTGTTGTACTCATCAATGCCCCAGTGGAAACAAGCAAAACGCGTTTAAATTCGCCCGATTGCAACTTTTTTAATAAATACGAATTAAAAATACTCGCCGAGCAACCTGCGCCGCTGCCGCCCATAAATACGCGTTCGGTTTTATCGTACATCATGCAGCCGCAATCTGAGTAATTTTTGCCCAATGTCATTTTGTTGTATTCCATAAGGTCTATTAAAATTTCACTGCCAAGTTTGCCCAAATCGCCCGTGGCAATAAAATCGTAATCGCGCGGGGAACGCTTTACATTTTGCAAGTGCGTCATAATTGTGTCGCAAGCGGCAGGCGCCATGGCAGCACCCATGTTGTTAACATCGTTTATGCCATAGTCCACCACCTTTCCAAAAGTAACAGCAACCACTTTTACGTTAGATTTTACATTGCTAACTATGCTTGCCCCTCCGCCGGTGATTGTCCACTGCGAAGTTGGTGGACGCTGGTTGCCAAGTTCTAGCGGAAACCTATATTGCCTTTCTGCGCTGGAAAAATGCGTACAAGTGCCCGCAACAACATTTTTTGCTAGTCCGTTCGATATAAAAATGCTAGCCAGGGCAAGCGATTCCGCCATGGTTGCACAGGCAGAATATAGCCCAACAAAAGGCAACCCAAGTTCACGCGCGGTGTATGACGAACTTACAATTTGGTTAAGTAGGTCGCCACCAAAAAAGAACTCGACATCGTCTATATTTAAACCCGCCTTTTCTATTGCGCCTGTTAAAATATTTTTAAACATTTTTCGTTCGCTTTTTTCAAAGGTTTTTTCTTTAAAAGTGTCGTCTTTTAAAATGTAATCAAAATAATCCTTTAATGGCCCTTTGCCCTCTAACGGCCCAACAATGCTATAACCCGCCCTGATGTAAGCGCCATTTTTTAACACAATTGTTTGCATACAACCTCCTAAATAAACAGGCCAATTACGCCACAAATTATAGAGCCAACCACCCCGCATACAATAACCGGCCCGGCTATGGTGAACATTTTTACACAAATGCCATAAATTATACCCTCTTTTTTAAATTCGATTGCTGGGCTAGAAATTGAATTGGAAAAACCGGTAATTGGAATAACCGAACCTGCTCCACCCCATGCGCCAATAACATCATAAATGCCAATGCCGGTAAGCAAACAAGTTAAAAATATGATGCTCATAAGCATGCACGTTGTAACTTCACTTTCCGCCAAATTTGGGAAAAGATAACTGTAAAGGTCAAAAAATCCCTGACCAATTGCGCAAATTAGCCCGCCCAAAAAAAATGCTTTAAAAAGCGATGGCCATGCCTTTGTTTTTGGTATTTTCGATTCTACATAAACGTTGTAATTAGTGTTTCTTTTTTCCTTGTCCATAATCACCTCAAACTGATTATTGACAATTAAATTTAATTTAAAATATTTTTTGTGCAAATTAATAAAAAATAAATAATTTACAATTTTTTACAAAAGATAAAGTAAGGAGTTTTATATGAAAAAAATTATACCTATTTTAACATTAATTGGCGCAAGTGGCCTAATTGTTGGTATTTCAAATTTAAAGCCGACAGAAGTTAAAAATAATTTAGATACAGATATTTCTAGTTTTGTTAGTTCGGTTAACGATTATAGCAAAATTAACGATAATTTAATTAAAACAAAGTTTAATCGCTATAATTTGAATTTAATCACACCAGAGGGCGCAACGCTTGTAAACACCGATGATGTTGCAAACCCAACAACAGAACAAATCAATAATTTAACACAAAATGAAGCAAATTTAGGTGAAATTACACCCGAACAAAACAAAACCGAGATTTCTACCCCCGAGCAAAATTCAAGTGAATTAGAATTATCTACCCCTAACGACAATGTAAATAAAGAAAATCCAACAATCGAAAATAATTCAAAAATTGAAGAAAATTTAGATGAAAATGACAAAAATGTAATTAATCCTAGTGAAAATAGTCAAATTTCAACCTTATATTCGCTTTCAGACGATATCGAAAACAGTTGTGATAATTTTTGTGAACTTAAAACAAAACTTACCGATGCAATAATAGAAACCAAAAATTTAATAGACAAAGTTAATTCTAACCAACTAAACTTAACCGATGAGCAACGCATGTTTATCAGCGAACAAACAAGGCAATTAAAAAGTTTAAGTAAAAAATTATCTAGCGTCACAACTGAACTAGCCATAAATTTAAGCGATTTAAACCAAATTTTTAAATCGGCAAACAAAGATGTTAATAGTTTAAATTTAAAATATTTGGTTGTGTTAGACAACCTTGTAAACGGCAATGAAATGTTAGAAAACGGCTTGCATTCGCTAAATATGATAAATAGTTTATATAATTTTAATAAAAATACTAATGGAAAAATAATTTATAGATATAAAGATAACGATAAATTTGACCAAAAAGAATATGATATTATTGACGGAAAAATAATAAAAAATGATGAAACAGCAAATTCTAGCGAGCAAAATGACCAAAATAATGAGGACGGCCAAACCGAACAAAACGGCAATATAGATAGTTACAACCAAACAAATTTAAACACAAATATAGACACTTATCGCAACAATATGGAAAGAAATAATATAGACACTTTCTTTAACACTGCGCTTTTAGACAACGAATTTATGTTTGGAAATGGTGCAAATTTTAACCCATATTTGCTAAATCAAAATCGCTTTAACGGATTTTACAATAACGCAGGTTATGGAGTAAATAACATGAATACACCACAAGATAATGTAAATTCGGACAATAATTTACAATCTGAACGCCCGGTTGAGGGCAAAAAAAATGATACAAAAAACAAGAAAAAGTTGCAAAAAAACATAGATACCTACAAAGACGAAAATACGCCTACCCTACAAGCCCGATTTAAAAATATTACAAAAACCATATCTAACTTTTTTAATAAATTGAGTGCAGACAAAAAAGATAAACTTAAAAATCCAATATATAAAATGGACGATGAAAATTAATTTAAGTCTATCCCCTCTCTAATTTCTTTTAACACCCTATTCTCTATTCGGCTAACTTGAACTTGGCTAACGCCAAGTTCTTTTGCTATTTCACTTTGCGTTTTATCTAGGTAGTAACGCATAATGATAACCTGTTTTTCACGCGCGGTTAGGTTAGATATCATTTCTTTTAGTGCCAATTTGTCTACATAATTTTCCACGCTAAAGTCGTCTGTAAGTTTGTCCATAATAGACAATGATTCATCATCGTCTTTATATTTTTCGTTTAAAGATAGCGGCGAATTGCTTGCGCCCATGGCAAAAACAACATCGCTGATTGGCATATTAAATTCTTTGCTTATTTCATCCAAACTTGGGTTTGTGCCGTGTATTTTTAAATATTCAAAAATAAAGTTTTTAATTTGAATTGCAGTGTGTTTAATGCTTCTGCTTACTTTTACGCTGCCGTCATCACGCAAAAAGCGCTTTATTTCACCGGCAATCATTGGCACGGCATATGTTGTGAACTTAACATTAAAACTAGGGTCGTAATTGTTTATGGCCTTAATAAAACCAAGCGAGCCAAGTTGAAACAAATCGTCATATTCCACTCCCTTGTTTAAATATCTTTTAACCACACTTTTAATTAGCGGTGAATTAAGTGTAATTAGTTGTTCTTTTGCAAGTTCATCCCCAGTTTTTGCTTTATTTATTAGTTCAGATGTTTGCTCGTTTGTTAGCATACATTCCCACCACCGCATCTTCTAACATTTTGTTCATATACACTGTAACGCCCGTTTTGTTGTTTTTCACTTCAAATTTGTCCATAAAACTTTCCATTACTGTAAAGCCCATGCCGCTTCTTTCCTCGTCTGGCTTGCTGGTGTAAAACGGAGTTATGGCGCGCTCGATATCTTCTATGCCAATGCCGTTATCTGAAATTGAAATTTCCACCACATTGCCACTAGTTTGTATTTTCATTTCAACATAGCCAACTTTATCTGGGTAAGCGTGCACAACAACGTTTGTAACTGCCTCGTTTACTGCGGTTTTAATGTCTTCCAACTCGCTTATGCTTGGGTTTAGGGGCAAAATAAAACTTGCCACCACATTGCGCGCAAACGCCTCATTTTCTGGTATCGCTTTAAATTTTATTTCCATGCTATTCTTCATATTTCCCTCCATTAACAATTTTTGGCATAATTTCATATAAGCCGCTCATTTTAAAAATACGTTCTGCGTTTCTGCTTGGGTTGGTTATAAATATTGGTTTGTTACACTCTCGCATTTTTTTGTATCTGCCAATCATAACTCCCACCCCAGTGGAGTCCATAAAACTCAGTTCGCTTAAATCCATAACAATTTGGCTAAACCCTTTCTCTGTATCTAGTAAAGTGTCTAGCGTTTTTCTAACCGATGTTGCCGTATATTCGTCAAGTTCACCGGAAAGCATAATATATAGCGTTTTGCTAACAATGCGTGATTTTACTTGCATATTCCCCTCTCCTTTGATTAAATTTTAACAAACTTAAAAATGAAAAAAATAGAAACTAATGTTGAAACAAATGGTTATTTTGTCTAACATAGTCGCAAATAAAGGCATATAAATTTTACTAGCGTATTGACTTAAAAGTTGCGCTGTGCTAAAATTAAACAAATTTTGGAGGGAAGATGAGCAAAGCAGACTATCAATTATTAAACAACTATTTACGCATTTTAACCGAGGGCGAAAACGATTTTGATTTAAAAGTGCGACCAAAATGGCAAGATAACACCCCCGCCCACACTATAAGGGTGTTTGGCGCAATGAATAGATACGACTTGCAAGACGAATTTCCAATTTCGGGCGTTAGAAAATTTGCTTGGCGCGCTTGTATTGATGAAATTTTGTGGATTTGGCAAAAAAAATCTAATAATGTGCGCGATTTAAACGCAAAAATTTGGGACCAATGGGCAAATAAAGGCGAACACAGCGAGCAAGAAATTGGTTCAATTGGCAAGGCATACGGCTATCAATTAGGTAAAAAATGTATTAAAACAAAAGACGGCAATTTTATAGACCAGGTGGACTATATGTTGCAAGAAATAAAAAATAATCCGGCCAACAGGCGCATTATTACCGAAATTTTTAATCATGCTGAGTTGCATGAAATGAATTTAGCACCATGCGTGCATCAAACAACCTGGAATATTAACAACGGCAAACTTAATTTATTTTTAAATCAACGCAGCCACGACACATTGTCCGCCGGCGTTTGGAATGTTGTTCAATATGCTGCACTGCTTTCCATGGTTGCACAAGTGTGCGGGCTAAAAGCGGGCGAATTGGTGCATATGGTGGTAGATAGCCACTGTTACGATAGGCATATTCCAATGGAATTTGAAATTATTTTACACCGTTGTTCGCTTATTCAAAAAATGCTGTTTGAAAATAATTTGAACAATATATTAAATAATTTGGACGATGATGCCACAAAAAACTTTTTAGAAGTTATATCTGCATTAAAAAATAACAGCGACAAACTTGACTTTGACAAAGAAATATCAAAAGCGCGCGCCGTTGCCGCCGATAAAAACACCAATTATTTAAATTACTTAAATTACATACGCTTAACCCCAGAAATGTCCGCCTCTAAAACATTAATTAAAGCCATGCTCTCCTCACCTGAAATTGACAAAGCATTAGGGTTTTCCACCCCAAAATTAGTTATGGACAAAAATGTTACTAACTTTTACGATTTCATCTCTCCTAGAATGCGCACTGAAACCGGATTTAGGGTCGAAAATGGCGAATTTGTGCGCGAAGGTAAATTTTCCAACAACCCAAATTCTAGTTTTGACATTGTTGACTATCACCCAGAAATTGAAGGCATGGAATTTGATAAGCCTGTTCCGGTTGCCGAGTAAAAAAAATTCAGCAAATGCTGAATTTTTTATTTTATTAAAAATGCAATTAAAAAGCCTAAGCCGCAAATTAAAAGCGCACCCAACAAAATTGTAAAGAAAATGCGCCAGCCGCTTTTTGGCAACTTGCCAAGTTTTCCTGTTTGTCCGTTTACCACAACAGTGTATCTTTTATTTTTATATTCCTTTGTAAAAAAGTAAACAGGCAGCAAGCAATAATTATATTTTTTATACGGGTACGAAACATTTAAATTTAAATTAACAATTGTACCGCCGTAATTACTAGCCAACTCATTTTTAATTGCGTTTTCCATTATTCGCTCTGCGCGGGAAACACAATCTTTAAACATCTCGTTTTTATACTCTAAAATATGGCCGGTTATAAAATCCTTTTTAAATTCCACGCTCATGGTATAATCGTATGGCATAATGCTAACCAGTTGGGCTTGCTCAAAGTTTGAATTAGCCTCTATTGTTAAGTTTTTAAAGGTTTTATTTAATGTGCCGTTGATGTTTTTATATATTGTTTTGCTTACCGTTTCCCCATCTTTATTTTTAAAGGTTTTTTCCTCACTAACCGTGCCGGTATATGTGGAAACAGTTTCATAATCGAACACGAATGCGTTAACATAAGCGCCCTGAACATTGTCCATAGTAATGCCGGCAAATATTTTTTTATTGGCATAAAATTTAGTGTTTACCGCTTTTTTAAACTTTTTTAACGCCTCCATTTTTGTGAAAGCAAACGGAATAATGCTATCAATTTGCATTAAATTCTTGGCCTTAGACTCTTCAACCGAAGTGCTGCCGCAATATGGGCAAGTTGCTTGAATTGCCAATTTGTTCAACACCATATTAGCGCCGCAAGCCGAGCATTTTACTGACTTAATTTCGTTTTGCAGTGGGTCGTTATCCAACTGAAAACTTTCGCTAAATTCGCGCTTATTAAATTTGTAATTATATTCAATGGGGAAAACCGTGCCACAATTTAGGCATTTATTACCCTTGTCTCGTGGGCTAAAATATAATTTGCCTCCGCAATTTTTACAATTATTAATCATAACAATATTTTAATATATTTATATATAATAATCAATTATTTTTACCTATTTTTATTCCACTTAATGCAAAATTTTTAATTTTTTACAAATAATAATTTAGAGGTGAAATATGGCGTATAGTTTTAAAACAAGCATTGGCTTTGGCTTGGTTTACATCCCTGTTACCCTATCTAACACAATTAAAAACAACGATATAGGCTTTAATATGTTGGACAAAAAGACAATGTCTCGCGTGCAATATAGAAAAACCTGCGTGGATTGTAAAGACAGAGTTGTTAAAAATGAAGATATCGTAAAGGGTTATGAAATTGAAAAGGACAAATATGTTGTTTTTACAACAGAAGAACTGAATAAATTAAAATCTAAAAAGGATAAAAACATAATAATAGAAAAATTTGTAAATTTAGATGAAATTAACCCCATTTTTTTTGATAAGACATTTTACGTTGCCCCAGAAAAAAAGGAAAGCGAAAAGGCGTTTGAACTTTTAAAACAAGTGTTGAAAGCCGAAAAAAAAGTAGGCGTTGCTAAAACCATGCTGGGCGCAAGCGAGTGCGTTATTTTGCTTTGGGTAAAAGATGATAATTTGCTGCTATCTAAACTATTTTTTGCCGAGGAAGTTCAGGCTAATCCGTCAACAAATAATAATATTAAAATAACTGCAAAAGAAGTTGAACTTGCCAAAAATATAATTCACGCTATGGACGGCAAATTTGACCCAAGCGAATATAAGGACGAATACAACGAGCGCGTTAGAGCGGCAATTCAAGATAAATCTAAGGGCAAAACCATTAAAAAAGTGGATACAAGCCGCCCAATTAAGATTATGGACCTTATGGATGCGCTTGAATCTAGCCTAAAAGTTGTTAAAAAACCAAAAATTTTAAAAATGACTAAAAAAGCGGAGTAAATTTCCGTTTTTTTCCACTCTGTTAAATTGGATGGTAGTAGTATCAAATAAGTTAAACCTTAGGCACGTATGCTCAACTTATTCCGCAAAATGTACTATATTTTAAATAATTGTGCCTGAATTATACCTAAATTTTCAACAATACACCATGTAGTTATAATAAAAAAACACCACTAAATATTGTGGTATTTTCTTGGTGGGAAGATGTGGATTCGAACCACAGAAGACGAAGTCGACGGATTTACAGTCCGTTGCATTTGGCCGCTCTGCAATCTTCCCATAAGGGAACGTTCAGACAAAATCTTAACGCTCATGGAGCGTCAAGACGGAATCTTCACGCTCTGATGGAGCCTAAAGATGGGAATCTTCACGCTCTGATGGAGCTAGTGAAGGGAATCGAACCCCCAACCTGCTGATTACAAGTCAGCTGCTCTACCGTTGAGCCACACTAGCA
>CANPWT010000014.1 GCA_947584775.1 uncultured Clostridia bacterium
AATGGCAGACGCACAGGACTTAAAATCCTGGGTCCGTAACAGGACGTGTCGGTTCGACCCCGACCACCGGCACCAAACTTTATTGGTGCTAAAAACTTAATAATATGGCACCATCGCCAAGTGGTAAGGCAAAGGTCTGCAAAACCTTTATTCACCAGTTCGAGTCTGGTTGGTGCCTCCAAAATTGCAGATTTTCGCTTTTGCGATTGTCCGCTTTTTTTATTGCCCATATTCAATTAATATGCCAAAAATAGATTGGAATGCGGAAATTTAAAATCGACAAACTAATTGTTTGTGTTTTAAATGAAATTGTTGTATAATTACAAAATAAAAGGATAAATTTATGGATTTCGTGCCAGATAGTACAACAAACAAACTAGTTTTGCTTTATGTTTTAGACAAAATGGAAATTCCCCTAACGGAAAACTCTATTTTGGAAATTTGTTCCAGCCAAAACGATTGGCTAAATTGGATGGAGTGTAAGGATTTACTTTCGCAGTTAATCAACGCCAAATTCATCTATAAACCTAACACCGAAAGTAACGAAAGCCGATACAACATCACCGTCACCGGCCGTGAGTGTTTGTCCCAATTTTACACCCGCATCCCAGCAAGTTTAAGGGAAAAAATTAGCACTTTCGCACAGGAAAACAAACTTCAATTTAAGCGCAATCAAGAATATGTTGCCAAATCAACCCAAAATCAGGACGGCAGTTACACGGTGGATTTAAAAATTTTAGAGCCACTTACTACGGATGCATTTTTTTCCGTGTCCATTAAGGCGGATAGTAGGCATAGCGCCACATACGCTTGCAAAAAATGGCGTGAGTTAGCCCCAACCGTCTACGAATATGTTTACAATAAGTTGATAGAGGATTAACTTTTTATGAGGGAGACCGCAAAGTTCTCCCTCATGGCTCCTACTCCAAGCGGTTTTTTAATTATATGGACAACCCAGAGTTTTCCCTCATCCTCCTTTTCCTGCAAGGTAAATATTCGAATAAAAAAATAGGGCAGGGCGGAAAGTTCTCCCTCATTGCTACTCCAAAAGGTTAGTTAATTATAAGTGACGTAATTTGCGATTGAATAAGCAAATAGCAAGAATGCAAGTTTGCGATGTGTCATTCCGACCGAGCGAAGCGAGCGGAGTGAATCTAATAAAAAAATTCACGCTAGTGTGCGTGAATTTTTGTTTTGCGTGTAAATTGATTTGTTGCAGTTTAAATATGTTGATGATAAATTAAATCTCTGGTTAAATTACAAAACGCTATTATATTCTCTAACATTTTTAATTATGCTAATTTCATTATTAATGTGGTAAACGGTGTGAAAACCGGTTAAACTCATAATTGCCACCAAAGGCATGTAGAACGAAATTGTTGAATAATAAATAAGTTCCAACACAGAGTAGGTAAGGCCGCACGTCAACACAACCAACATTACAAAAGCAATAATTTCACAAACAATTTTGTAAATGTTTAAAAAACTGTTCTTTTTACCGGTTGAAATTACAGTAACATTAAAAATTGCGCGCCCTCTTAATTTAATACGGTTTAAAATTTTTAAATTTTTGGCAATGTAAATCATGCCTAACAACACAAACATTGCCGATGTAAACATAACTAAAAACGAAATAGTAATTTTAACGGGGTCTAAATTATCTCGCTGTGTTACAATCAAAATAAATTGCCAAAAGAAAATAGCCAAAAACAAAAATAAGAAAACAATTCTAAAAGCGGTGTCCTTTTTAACCATAACTTTGTCTTTGCTGTTATATTCGTACCTTTTTT
This sequence comes from uncultured Clostridia bacterium, assembly GCA_947584775.1. Taxonomy (GTDB): domain Bacteria; phylum Bacillota; class Clostridia; order Christensenellales; family UBA1242; genus Onthoplasma. The sequence goes on from CANPWT010000014.1 coordinate 1,791, forward strand.
GACTCATACTAACCTCATTATTATTTTATCTAATACACCCCACATTGTCAAACAAATTTATTAGTGTAATTGCAATTCGCAGCATAATTTATTAATCGAACACAATTAAGCGAAATGAAATTTTTTTATAAAATTTTTTTATTTTTATTAATTTTTTAATGATTTTTTTAAATTTTAACGCATTTTTAATTATATTTTTCATTTTTTTATCAAAAATCATTTTTTAGTTTTTTATAAAAATTTTTAGAATTTATCATTTTTACATCATAAATTAAGCATTTTTCATTATTTTTTATTACAATTTAAAAAATTTCAAAATAAAATGATAAAACAAAAAACAACAGAATAACAATTTAGTCTGCTGTTTATAATATTTTAATCTATATTCATTTCAGTTATAGGTGCTCGTCCGTCATTTTTTTCAAGCGAGAATTTACCTTTTCCTTTAATGTTATATCGCTTAGTTGTAGAGAAACAAGAGTCTCCATTTTTAAAAACCATTTTTGCAAAATGTATGCTTGATTTTAACGAAGGATCAATCTTTTCTTCTATTTTTGTTTTATCTCCGTTAAATTTAAGTTCGTAAACTCTATTCAAACAGTCCTCATATTTTTTTAATGGAATAGGTTTGCTTTGGTTGCCAAATTGTTCTATAATCCAAGGCTGTGGCAGAGTAGAGCGAGGAATAAATCTTTTTTTGCTGTATGGATCATTTACATCAACAACAAGGTTTGAAAAACGATCCATACTTGTTGTTGGAACATATGTTGCGCCACGGAAGTGTTCAAGGTCGGTAACAGGGAATAGGCAGTGTGCAAAACCTCTTCCCTCGGCGAAGTTTTTGCATTTAGAATCCCAGCAGGCATCCTCCATATAAACGCCATCTATATCATATTTCTCATCTCGAATATGAATCATATTATGAGCATGACCGCCTTCAACATGGCTTAATATTTTTCCTTTGTATATCGCACATCCCACAATATTGCATGACAAGTTTTTGTTATCAAGTTTATCTATAATTGCTTTAACCATTGATGCATATCCAGAGCAAACTATATCTCCATTTTTAAAAGCACCTGGAACGACACGGCAAGATTCAGTGCTGCCTTCTTTATATTCAAATGTTGAAGTAATGTAATCATGAATGAAAACCATTGTTTCAAAAGGAGAAAATTTGTTTAATTTAATATATTCAACAATTTTATCAATAGATTTGTTTGCACGTGCCACATCTTTAAGTGTCCAAGCATTGTTAAAAATGTCTTCGCTCCAATCGTCTTCGCTAACAGAATGATATTCAGTAAATCTTATTTCACCCGAGCCATTTTTATTAATTATATTGTTTAGTTGGTTTATCTTTTCCTTTTCTTCGTTGGTGTAAATGTAGTTTGATATGCTATCATTTTGTCTCTCGCGCATTTTTTCATCAACAAGAATTTTGACAAACACACCACATGTAAGATAGTGTTTTATTGTTGCGCACAATCTATCAAAATTTTCAGTGAGGAGAGAGGACTTGTTTATAGCAAAAAAAATGTTTTTTTCATAATCATTTCTAATTCTTTTTAACTCTGGGTTTTGAGTTGGAACTTTAGGGAACATTTCATTTCGCATGTCTAATAATTTAGCATCGCTTATAGGGCCCTTTCTTTCTTCTTCTATTTTTTTTAAAGTTGCTTTGACGTACTTTTTCCCCATAATAAGACTCCCGGAAGTTTTCACTGAAAAAGTTCGCGCGTCAAAATAGGTGTCAATAATACTTTGTCTTTCATCTTGGGTCAACTCTGCTATTGGTTTAAAAGCATAGTCAGGATATTTGGAGACAATTTTTGCACGCTTTTTTTGTTCTTCCTCAAAAAACTGCTGACTAATATCTAAAGATATTTTCATTCCAAGTTGTCTTTTTTCGTCAATATGTGCAATAGTCATTTGACCTAAATTTTCTGCTCGGATAACCAATTTTTCCTCCAAAATAATATTAATTTATAATAAAATTATATCACATTCTTCGTTTTTGTCAACGGAACAAGAAATAATTGTTTTGAAAGTGGGAAAGTGTTGTTTTATTAAATTTTTTTAAATTTTTTATGTTATTAATAAGTGTTTAACTTTTTGTATTTTCACAACGAAAAGCATTATTTAATCAAGTTTTTTATAAAAATTTTTAAAAATTATCATTTTTAAGCCAAAAATTAAGCATTTTTCATTATTTTTTATTAAATTTTTAAAATTTTTTGTGTTTTTTATATATTTTTAAAATTTTTTTATTTTTGCTAAAAGTATTTTTATTTCATATTTTTGTGCATTAAATTAAAACTATTCATTACATTAATAACTATTATTTTTTTTAAATCATTTTTATTTATTTAAAGATTTTTTATATTTTTTAAAAAAATTGTCAAAATTAGTTGACATTTTGCCAAGGGGGGGGGGTAAACTAGGAATTGATAAAAGGAGAAAATATGACAAAAACAAAACAAAAAATAATAACCATAATGCTAGCAATTCTTATGCTGTTTATTCCTCTTGCATTGTCTGCCTGCGGGGAAAAAGACGACAATAACAAAACAATCAATTATCCAACAACGGATAAAATTCAAATTGTAAACTACACTGCCAACGCTTTAAACAAACTTAAAACTGCAACTAGTTTAACTGCTGTTAATAAACAACGTTCAATCTCTCCATCTAGTGAAAGTTTGACTGATGAAGACGCGGTAAGCACTCAAACATTATATTACAATAATGGCATTGCGTATACTATTTCTGAGGGTAGGGTTTCCCCTGATTCGACAGCCGATGAACGCGATGAATCTTGGTATTTTAAGGACGGCAATAAAACCATTGTGCGCGAAAAATCTAGCAGCAGTCCAAATCAAGTTAGTGAACAGGATATAACCGCTAATGTTGGCACAACTGTAAGCGTTTTGGAGGTCGTGTTCCCACAAACAATTGATTCAAGCAGTTATTTAGATTATGAAATTGTAAACAACATGCTTAAAGTAACTGTAAAAACTAAGGATGTCGGCCAAAATTCTAAAGAAGTTACAATCACAACTTTTACAATTTATGATGGCCAAGTTATTGCCATAGAAACATACATGGCTACTTCAGTATTAACTGGTGGATCTAGTGGGCCAAATAGTAACCTAGTTTTTGGCGTAGATATTTATACTATGACAATCACTTATGACACAAACCCAACCATACCAACCGTTCCAGAAAAAACTGCAAACTAAACAAAAATTAGCGTTAAAATAAATGCAATTATGCTAGCCAAAATGCCTTGGCTAGTTTTTTGCAGCAATATGTATTTTGGGCTTATACTAAGTTTATTTATAAAATTTAGTGACTGCAAAAACACGCTAAACCCGCCAAATGCAACCATGCCGCTAGAGATAATTATTTTTAAATTTAACCCCAAATTACTTGCGCCAATTTCATTTAATCCGCGCGTCATTTCAATTAGTCCGCTTAATACACTTTCCACAATATGTTGGCTTGGCTTTATATTAAATACACTAGATATTATGTTGGCTAAAAATGAAATTATGCCCAAGTTTTTAACAACGTCAATAAGCAAAAAACTAATAACAATGTAAGCGCCAACCATTAAAATTGAAATTAAACTGTTGTAAACGCTAGACTCTAAAATATTGGTTTTTTGTTCGTATTTTATATTTAATTCCTTTTTGCTTTCTACTTTTTTGCCGCGATACAAAAAGCCGTTTAAAATTGATGCTAAAATGTTGGCAATTAAAATTATTATGCCTGCTTTAAACGATTTTAAAAACAGCGCGCCGATTGTGCCAACAATAAAGCCCGGGCCACTCATTGAGCAAAAGGCAAGCATTCGCTTTGCGTCCGCGGAATTAATGTAATTATTTTCGTACATTTCGCCAATCATTTTGGCGCCAACAGGGTAGCCAGAAAGTAGCGATAAAAAGAATATTTTGGCCGTGCCAGCGGGCGTGTTGTATAATTTAAAAAACAACTTGTCCGCCTTTGTTTGCTTAATTGTAGATAAACTTAAAATTAATTTTGTAACAATAAAAAAGGGCAAAAGCACAGGCAAAACGCTAAATGCCCAAACAGAAATTGCGTTTAGGCACGAGCGCGACATTGCCACCGGATTAAATATAAAAATAAAGCACAAAATAATAAGTGCAAATATCAACAATTTGTTTGATTTTATCTTATATTTCATATATAATTATATTAATTTTTTGGGGGATATATGAAAAAATTAGCCTTAGTTTTAAGTGGTGGCGCGGCAAAAGGGTATGCTCACCTTGGCGTGTTAAAAGTTTTGGAGCGTCATCACATTAAGCCCGATTTGATTGTGGGCACATCTATGGGTGCGCTTGTTGGGGGACTGTACGCTGCAGGCAAAACCATACCCGAACTTGAAAAACTTGTTGCCGGCTTTAACGGGATTGGCAGTTTTAGCCTTATTTCCACCTTGTTTAGGGGCAATTTAATTAACCCAGACAAAATTAAAAAATTGTTTAAAAAGGAATTTGGTGATACACTACAGGAAAACACAGACATTAAATTTGTGGCAATTGCAACCAATATTCGCACGGGAGGTGAAACGCGCCTTACAACCGGCCTACTTAGGGAAAATGTTATGGCAAGCATATCTATCCCTGCAATGTTCCCCAAGGTTAAAATTGGCAACAGTTATTATATAGACGGCGGTCTATCTAACAACTTGCCTGAGGATGTAGCGCGTGAACTTTTGCCAGATGCGGTTGTTGTTTCGGTGGATGTGCTTGGCGAATATAGTAAGCAAGTGGAAAAACTTAGATTTAAAACGCTTGAAAACGTTATCAACGCATCCACAATTATGACCCAGCGCATAATCAACCTAAAACCTAACAATTTTGCCGATTTAAGAATTGTTATCAGCCAGCCGCGCGTCAGCCAAATGGATTTTAACAAAACCGGGGCGGAAAAATCGGTGCGCAAAGGCGTTATTATGGCAAATAAAAATATCGACACAATAAAAAAATTGTTGGGGTGTGAAACAAATGGAAAAACTAATAAAAAGATTAACAATCCAAGCCAAGTTAAGGGATAAAACAATCATTTTACCCGAGGCTAATTTGGACGAGCGGGTGTATAAAGCCTGCAAAATAATTTTAAACAAAAAACTTAGTAAAATTATCGTGTTTGGCAGGCGTGAAGAATTCGATAAATCTTTTTCCTCTCCGCTATGCCAAATTATAGATATTCCTAACTATAAAAATTTAAACTCGCTTGCTAAAAAATTGTATAACATTAGAAAAGATAAGGGCATAACACAAGACGAGTGCAATAAACTTATTTTAAACCCAAGTTATTTTGCCGTGATGTTGCTGCAATCTGGAGTGGCGGATGGTATTGTTGCAGGCGCGCATTGGTCAACCGCGTCCACGCTCCGTCCCGCTTTGCAAATTTTAAAAACAAAAAAGGGCAAAAGCAAAGTTACCGGCTCAATGCTGCTTGTAAAAAATGGGTGCAGCCCGCTTTTGTTTGGCGATGTTTCGCTAATTGAAAACCCAGATAGTGCACTTTTAAGTGAAATTGCAATTTCCAATGCGGAATTTATGCAAAATGTGCTAGATATCACGCCAAAAGTAGCCATGCTTAGTTATTCCACGTTTGGCAGCGCAAAAGGCGAAATGGTACAAAAGGTTAAACTTGCCACAAATTTAGCACAAAAAAATAGCAAATTTTACATCGATGGCGAAATGCAGTTGGACGCCGCTTTAAATAAATCAATCGCATTAAAAAAAGGCTTAATTAGCCCGGTTGCAGGGGAAGCCAATGTGTTAATTTACCCAGATTTAAACTCGGGCAACATTGCATATAAACTTGCAAACCATCTTGCAAATTATACCGCTATTGGCCCACTTATGCTAAACCTAACTAAGCCCGTTAACGATTTAAGCCGCGGCTGCACAATAAAGGAAATTGTGCTTTGCCTAATTTTAACCAAAATCATGTGCAAATAAATATATATAAGGTGAATTAATAATTAAAAAAGTTAAAAAGTGCTGAAATTTATTTTGCAATATTTTGGCGATGTGATATAATAAAATTAATTTTTAAAAGGGGATAATATGAAAGTTTTAGTTGTAAACAGCGGCAGCAGCAGCCTTAAAGTTCAGTTGATGGAAACAGTTGGCGGCAAAGTTTTAGCAAAAATGTATTGCCAACGCATTGGGTTAGATAAACCTTTTATGGAGTATAAAACGGACAGTAAGCAGGTTATAGAATCTGCTATGCCAACTCACAAGGAAGCGTTCCAACTTGCCCTAAACACATTAGTAGACAAAAAAATTGGCGTAATAAAATCGCTTGACGAAATTAAGGCGGTAGGGCACAGGCTGGTTAATTTTGGCGAAAAATATAATCAGTCGGTTGTAATAGATAAGCGCATTTTAAAAGATATGGAAAAAAATGCAGGCTTTGCGCCACTTCACAATCCACCAGCATTGTTGGGCGTTAGCATTTGCATGGAACTTATGCCAAAAGTAAAGCAGGTTGCCGTTTTTGACACCGCTTTCCACTCAACCATGCCAGAAAAAGCATATATGTACGCAATTCCGTACGAATTTTATTCTAAAAATAAAATTCGCCGCTACGGCGCACACGGCACTAGCCATAAATACATCGCATATAAATGTAAAGAACTGTTTGGCTCACTTAAAGGCAAAAAAATTATTTCGTGCCACATAGGCTCGGGCAGCAGCATTTGCGCAATTAAGGACGGCAAATGCATTGACACTTCCATGGGCTACACTCCGCTTGCCGGAATCATTATGGGCACAAGGTCAGGCGATATTGACCCAGCCATTGTTAAAGAAATTATGTCGGTTAAAAAAATTGACGCTAACCAGGCAATAGACCTTTTAAACAAACAGAGTGGCTTGCTTGGCGTTACGGGTAAATATAGCGATTTGCGCGATATAGACGCCCATTTAGACCAGCCTCAAGTTAAACTTGCCTTTGATATGCTTGTTTACTCAATTAAAAAATATATTGGTGCTTATGCAGCAGCAATGAACGGCGTGGACTATATTATATTTACCGCCGGCGTTGGCGAAAATGACGCTCTTGTTCGTGAGGCTGTATGTAAAGATATGGAATATCTTGGCTTAGAGTTTGATAGCAAACTTAACAAAACAGCCCCTCGTGGTACAATTCAGGAATTTAGCAAAAAATCTAGCAAAGTTAAAGTTTACCGCATCCCAACCGATGAGGAATATATGATTGCTATGGAAACTGCAAGTTTAGTTAACAAAAAATAAAAAAAGGCAAACGCCTTTTTTTTAAAATTTAAAAGCGTGTAAGGGTTGTTTTTTAAACAAAGCAGTTATTTTTTTGCTTTAAAAATAAAAAAACATGCAAGCAATATGCTTTTTAAAATATCCAAATTGTTTTTGCGGCTTTTTTGTTCATTTATAAAATTTAAAATTAAAAACAAAAAAGTAGTTGACAACTATATTTTTATTTGTTATACTAGAAAGGATTTTTGTCTGGTGCAATATTTTCATTGCACAAATCATTAGGAGGTATATTATGGCAGTTCCAAAGGGAAAAGTGTCTAAATCAAGGCGAGATAAACGCCGCGCAAATTGGAAAGCAAGCGTGCCTACATTAGTAGAATGCCCACATTGCCACGAAAAGAAAGTGGCTCACCAAGTTTGCAAAAACTGCGGTTATTATGATGGCGCACAAGTTATTAATTTAGACGATAAAAAAACAAAATAAATTTTGACAAAAATTAAATTAGGGCAAGTTGCCCTTTTTTTATTTGTTATTGTAATATTTGCAAAAAATAGCGCAAAAATAAATACAAAAAATATTTTACTTTTAAAAAAAATTAATTTATAATTAATTTAGGAGTTTAATATGAAAATAGTAGTAGATGCTTTTGGGGGAGATTATGCCCCGCAAGAAATTGTTGCAGGTGCAGTTAAAGCCTTGCAAGCCAACGAAAAGTTGAACATTGTTTTGGTTGGCGATAAAGATAAAATCACCGAAATGTTGGAAAACCTTGTTTTTGTAAGCGATAGGTTGGAAATTGTGCACGCGCCCGATGTTATTGGCATGGATGAAGTGCCAACCGTTGCCATCCGCACCAAAAAAACTTCCAGCATTGTTGTGGCGTATGACTATTTAAAAAATAACGATGACGCAGTTGCGCTTGTAAGTGCGGGCAGCACAGGGGCAACCTTAACGGGCGCAGTTTTAAAGTTGGGTAGGATAGAGGGCATTTCTCGCCCCGCACTTGCCCCAATTTTGCCCACAGTTAATGACGGACAAGTTATGCTTTTAGATGCGGGCGCAAATGCAGATTGCAAGGCGGAAAATTTGTTGCATTTTGCAATTCTTGGCAACGAGTATATGAAAGCCATGGGCGTTAAAAAACCACGCATCGCCTTGCTAAACATTGGCACGGAGGAAGAAAAGGGCAGCGAAATGATTAAGGAAGCATTTTCGCTTTTGTCCACGTCCGGGCTTAACTTTATTGGAAATATAGAAGCGCGCGATGTTATTCGCGGCAATGTCGATGTGGTCGTGGCTGACGGGTTTAGCGGCAATATTTGCCTAAAAACAATCGAGGGCGTGGCGGAAATTTTGTTTGGCGAAATTAAAGATATGGCCACCTCTTCCCTAAAAGCAAAAATAGGTGCATTGTTCCTTAAAAAGGGATTAAAAAAATTAAAATATAAATACGATTACAAGCGCGTTGGCGGTGCCCCTCTTTTGGGCGTAAATAAAATTGTTTTAAAATGCCACGGCAACAGCAAGGCTGCCAGCATAGAAAGCGCAATTAACCAAGCATATGCGCTTGCAAAAGGCAAAATGATAGAAAAGGTGAAATCGGTTGTTAAAAAAGCAGAATAGTTTTTTAGAATTATTTAACAAATGCAGTGAGGAACTTAAAACTTTGGCGTTCACTCACTCTTCCTTTGCGCACGAACAAAACACAGAAAGTAACGAAAGGGTGGAGTTTTTGGGCGATAGCGTGCTTTCCACAATTGTGTCTGATTATTTATATAAACACTATCATCAAACGGAAGGCAAAATGAGTAAAATCCGCGCAAGTTTTGTTTGCACTGAAAATTTATCAAATCTAGCAAAAGAACTTGATATTGAAAAAAATATTCGCTTTGGCAAAAGTTTTAAAGACCATGTGTCCGATGCAATTTTAGCAGATACGGTTGAAAGCATGATTGGTGTTATGTATTTATCTTTTGGCATGCCGTCCATTGCCCATGCTGTGTTGGACGCGTTAAAAATTAAGCAGACAATAAAAGAGGGCTTAAAGCCAAGCGATTATAAATCCGCCCTTCAAGAATATGCGCAGGCAAACAAACTTAAACTAGACTATACTGTGGAAAAATATAATTTAGAAAATGGCAGCCAAAATTTCCGCGCCAGCAGTTTTGTTAACGGCAAATTTATAGCCTATGGCAACGGTTCAACCAAGCGCGAGGCCGAACAAAATGCAGCAAAATTAACCTTATCTAAACTAAAAAAAGACTAAAATTTGTAATTTGACATTAATTTTTTAATATGATATAATAAAAGAGGAGGATGTATGAAAGATGGCGAGTTATTTGCCTTAGTTTTAGGCGAGGGCGAACAAATTATAAAAACCTATCGTCCGCGTGCCTGGCGTGCTTATTTAACCCAAATTTTAACCTGGGGTTTTATGTTAATTTTGGCAGTTTTACTTGGCATTGGCAGCGGCTTTGACGAAACAGGGAGTTTTAATTGTGGCTTTTTAATTGCCTATTTAACATTTTTTATTTTTTGCGCGGCCATTTGCTTTATTTTAACCGCACTTTGGTGCAACAAAACCGTTTATGCCGTAACAAACAAACGCGTTTTAATCCGCACCGGGCACATTGGCGTGGACTATAAAAGTTTAGATTTTAGCATGCTTGGCGCAATGACAGTAAATGTAACTTGGGTAGATAAATTATTCCGCAGCAACACCGGGTTTATAGCGTTTGGCAGTATGTCTAGCCCGCTAACAAATCAGGGCGCAAAATTTACCTTTTCTTTTGTTCAAAACCCATATGAATTGTATAAGGAAATAAAAGCAATAATAGATTCTAACAAAAATTAACCAAAATTGCTTGACAAACAAAAAAATTAGGTTAATATATTAACAAATAAGGAGTAAAACTATGTTATTTGAACCACCTATTGATGATTTAGTTAAAATTCTTGGTTGCAGATATGCCGTTGCAGTTGTAATTGGCGCAAGGGCAAAGGATTTGGCTAATAAAATCCCAACCTTGTTAAATGGCAGTGCCAATTTAGCAATAGACCACGCCGCTAACGAAGTTTTTAGAGGCGAAGTTGTAGGTGTTCAATCTAAATGATTGCCAAAGTTGTTGTTGATATTTCAAATGACGCTGTTGACAAGGTTTTTGATTATATCGCATTAGATAACACTTTGGTTGGTATGCGCGTGCGCGTTCCGTTCGCGGGCAGAGTAGTTTTAGGCTATGTTGTAGCCTTAACGGACGACACCGAACTAGACAAAAGTAAATTAAAAAAAATAATATCTAATTTAGAAAGCGTGCCTAAAATCAAACCGGAGATGTTGTCGCTTATTTATTTTATGGCAAAACGCTTTTTTTTGCGTGTAAGCGATTGCGTAAAATTGGTTATCCCCTCATGCGTTAGGCTAGATAGCCAAAAGGAACAGTTGGAATATAACTTAACCCCAAATTGCGATGTGGATAGCGCGGTAAACATCATTGGCAAACGCGCAAAAAGCCAAATTTCCGCTATGATTTATTTAATAGAGCAGGGGGAGGCAAGGTATTCAAAACTAATCCAACTTTTTTCGCGCGCAAGCGTAAATGCGCTTATAGATAAGGGCCTTATTATAAAAACAAGTTCAAGGAAAATGCGCTCGCCAGAAATATCGCAAACCAGTGCAAGTAAAAACAAATTAACCCCTAAACAACAAATGGCCGTTCAAACAATAGCAAATCAAAACAAAACCTTTTTGTTGCACGGAGTAACCGGCTCGGGCAAAACCGAGGTTTATATGAGCGTAATTGAAAACGCGCTAAAACAAAACAAAACCGCCATTATGCTTGTGCCTGAAATTTCACTAACCCCACAAATGATGCAGCGCTTTAATTCCCGCTTTCCAAACCAAGTTGCCGTGCTGCATAGCGGGCTAACTGAGGGCGAGAGATACGATGAATGGGATAGGATTTTTACCTCACAAGCCAAAGTGGTGCTAGGGGCAAGAAGTGCCATTTTTGCACCCATTGAAAATGTTGGCGTAATAATTATTGATGAGGAACATGACGGCTCTTACATAAGCGAAACAAATCCGCGTTTTGACACACATATTGTGGCAGAGTATCGCGCTAGATACAATTCTTGCCCGCTAATTCTAGGCAGCGCCACCCCTAGTTTGGAAAGTTATAAATTGGCGTTAGAGGGCAAATATACCCTGGTTGAATTGCCCGAACGTATAAACAATTTAAGTTTGCCGCCAATTCAAATTGTAGATATGGTGAGCGAGGTTTTGGATGGCAACACCACACCATATAGCAAAACTTTGCTTTCCAATTTAGATATCGCAATAAAAAATAAAAAACAGTCAATTTTATTTATAAACAGGCGCGGTTTTGCCTCGTTTGTTTTGTGTAGGGAATGCGGATATCGCGCAAAATGTGATGATTGCGAAGTAAGTTTGGTTTATCATAAGGAAGATAATCAACTTAAATGCCATTTTTGCGGCAAAAGATATAGGATGCTCACCAACTGCCCAAATTGTAACAGCACAAACATAAAGTATGGCGCATTGGGCACTGAGCGCGTCTGCGAGGACCTTAAAAAAATATACCCAAATGTGCCAATTTTTAGGATGGACAACGATACAACTCGCGGCAAAAACGGACATGAGAAAATATTGTCGGAATTTTCTAAAATCTCGCCTAGCATTTTGGTTGGCACTCAAATGATAGCCAAGGGGCACGATTACCCATTGGTAAGTTTTGTTGGCATTTTGGACGCCGATGTAAGCCTGTATAATAGCGATTATAAGTCCAACGAACGCACTTTCCAACTTGTAACGCAAGTTGCTGGTAGGGCGGGGCGTAAAGATGGCGATGGCAAAGTGGTTTTGCAAACTTACGCGCCAAAACACTATGTTTATAGGTTTGCTTCCAACTATGATTACAAAAGTTTTTATGATAAAGAAATAAACTTGCGCCAAGCCACTGCTTTTCCGCCGTTTAGCACAATTATTAGAATATTAATCACTTCATCCAACGATGAACGCGCAAGGCAGGTTACAAAGCAGTTGTACGATAAAACCTGCCAATTAAAAACTAAATATGGCAGCAAAATTATGTTTTTACAGGCTTTGCCTTGCCCGGTTAAACGAATACAAACAAAATTTCGCTATCAAATTTTGTCGCGCTATATTCCGGATGACGAAATCACATCCGCATTTTATTCAATTTGCGATGTTATTGAAAAGGACGTTTCCGTTTTTGTGGAAATCAACCCAAACAATTTAAGATAATTTATAATTTTTAACCAAATTATTGACTAAACTTATTAAATTTGTTAAAATAAATAAAGATTTAAAGGCCCAAATTGGGCTTTTTTAGATTGAAAGGAGAGTTATGGCAATACGAGAAATTGTTCCGCACACCGATAATTTTATACGCAAAACCAGCAAGCCGGTTAAAGAGTTTGACGAAAAATTGTGGCAACTTCTAGACGATATGCACGAAACATTGGATGCCGTTGTAGGCTCGGGCTTATCTGCCGTGCAAGTGGGCGTTTTAAAGCGTGCGTTTATAATTAACATCAACAATATGGTTATGGAGTTTGTTAATCCGGAAATCATTAAAACCAGCGGTGAGCAATATAAAAAAGAGGGTTGTTTAAGTGTTAAACTACCTTTTGACTATGTAAAACGCCCATTTTGTGTAACCGTTAAAGCGTTTGATAGATACGGCAATCCATTCACTTTCACCTGCCAGGATTGGACAGCGGTTTGCATCTGCCATGAAAACGACCATTTAAACGGTATTTTGTATATAGATAAAATTTGCGTTCCGCCAAAATGGGTAAAAGAACAAGAGGAGGAATAATGAGGGTTGTTTTTTTAGGCACAGGGGAGTTTAGCGCCACCGTGCTAAAAGGCCTAATTGAAAACGGGCAAAATGTTGTTGGCGTTGTAACTCAGCCAGACAAAGTTAACGCTCGCGGTAACAAAATAAATTTTAGCCAAGTTAAACTTTTGGCAATGGAAAAAAACATCCCGCTTTTTCAATTTAATAGCATAAATAAAGAGGGGGAAGAGCCACTCAAAAATTTGGAAGCGGACATTTTTATAACCGCAAGTTTTGGCCAAATTATAAAACAAAACATTTTGAATATTCCTAAATTTGGCATATTCAATGTACATGCAAGCCTGCTGCCTAAATACCGTGGCTCAGCACCAATTCAGTGGGCAATAATTAATGGCGAAAAGAAAACAGGAATAACAATTATGAAAACCGAATTAGGGCTAGATTGTGGCGATATGTATTTAAAAAAGGAAATAGATATTTTGCCAGACGATACACTATCTAGTGTATTTAAAAAACTATCTACGCTAGCAGTGGAGTGCTTAAATGAATTTTTAACAAATTTTGATTATTACATTTTGCACCCAACAAAGCAAGATGAAAACAAGGCAAGTTATTTCCCGATGATAAAAAAGGAAGATTATTTATTAAATTTTAACGATTGCGCCTTTAACATTTGCAACAAAATTAGAGGGCTAGAAAATTGTTATTTTATCTATCATGGGGTGCGATACAAAGTTTTGTTTGCTGTGCCTAACACGGCTTGCGGTGAGGTGGGCGAAATTTTGGAGTGCTCACCAAAACAGGGGCTTATAATTGGTTGTAAAGATAGTTCAATTGAGGTTATTTCAATTCAGCCTGAGGGCAAGCAAAAAATGTTTGCAATAAGTTTTATGAACGCAAAAAAATTTAATAAAGGTGATATAATTGAAAATATTTAGCGATTACTCACTAACCGAATTACAGCAAGAGTTAAATTGGCTGCCGCGCTTTCGGGCCAAGCAAATTTTTGATTGTATATTGCAAGCCAAAGATTACAATCAGTTGCTTATAGATAAAGAAAATTTGGCAAAGTTAAAAGATGACTACATTTTAAAGCCGGTTAGCATTTTAAAAGTTTTAACAAGCCGTGACGGCACAAAAAAATATCTAATAAGCCTTGCCGATGGCAATATATTTGAATCGGTATTTTTACATCAAAATTACGGCAACACAATTTGTTTATCCACACAGGTTGGTTGCAGGATGGGTTGCAAATTTTGTGCCTCCACCTTAAATGGCTTGGTTAGAAATTTATCGGCAGGCGAGATGCTTTCCACAATAGCGCTTTTAAATGCAGATAACGGCAAAGCAAGCGAGCGCAACTTTACAAATATTGTGCTTATGGGCAGCGGCGAGCCGTTTGATAATTACGATAATGTTGTAAAATTTTTACGCCTAGTTACAGATAAATCCGGCTTTAATGTTAGCGAACGCAATATTTCGCTTTCCACATGCGGTTTGGTGGATAAAATTAACGAATTTAGCAAATTAAATTTCAACATAACCTTGTGTGTTTCTCTTCATGCCACCACGGATGAAGTTAGAAAAACAATTATGCCAATTGCCAACCGATATACAATTGCCGAAATTGTTAACGCACTAAAAAATTATGTTAAAATAAACAAGCGTAGGGTAGTTTTTGAATATTGTTTAATTAAAGATGTAAACAACAGCACGCAAGATATTTTGCGCTTAAAAGATATTACAAAAGGCTTAAATTGCCATGTAAATGTAATTTGTTTAAATCCAAACGGTGGCAGCCTTAAAGCCACAACGCGCGCTGAGGCAGTTAAGTTTGTGGAAGAACTTAACAAAGTTGGCGTTTCCGCAACGCTTAGACGCAGCCAGGGCGAAGATATTGCGGGTGCGTGCGGCATGTTGCGCGCAAAAACTATTAATAAATTAAATTAACAAATTTTAAATTGACCGTAAATTTATTTTTAAAATAAAAATTTATATGCTATATTTTAATTAGGAGAAGTATGAAAAAGATTGTTGTTTCCGCATCTAGTATGCCGGCGGGCAGAAATATGTCCAGCCAATTAGACTATATTGCCAAAGTGGAAAATTACGGCGCGGACATGTATCATTTTGATGTAATGGATGGTGTTTTTGTAAAAAATAAAACCATAGATTTTGCCTACCTTGAACAATTGCAGGAAAAAACATCCATGCTTTTTGACGTGCATTTAATGGTTAGCAACCCAATCAGCGTTGTAGATAAATATTTAAAAGTTAACAGTGGAATAATTTCCGTGCATTATGAAGCGGTTGAAGATAAAGAAAAACTAATAAAACTTTTAAAAAAAATTAAAAAGCATAAGCGTTTAGCCGGCCTCGCCATTGACCTGGACACAAAAATAGAAGTGCTGGACGAATTAATTAAATATGTGGACCTTGTTTTAATTATGTGCGTAAAAGCGGGCAAAGGCGGGCAAGCATTTAATAAAGACGCTATTAAAAAAATTAAACATGTTAGGCAGTTAAGTTCAAAAGTGTTAATAGAGGCAGACGGCGGAATAAATAAAGAAACGGGCGCAATGTGCGTGCGCGCAGGGGCAGATATTCTTGCTTGCGGCAGTTTTATTTATAATAACGATACTTACGAGGCCATCCAACAACTTAAAGGCAGGTCTAATTAATGCAAAATGCACTTTTAGCCAAATTGAACACTTTTTTGGTGGCGGCAAAGCAAAAGGCGGTGAATAATGCGTGCTAGTGTTATAACCTTGGGCTGCAAGGTTAACGAATATGAAAGCGGCTCAATTTTAACTCAGTTAAAAAATTTTGGTTACGAAATTTGCGAGGGCTTGGTGTATGCCGATGTGTATGTGGTAAACACTTGCGCCGTCACAAATGTGGGTGAAAAAAAGTCTAGGCAAACTTTAACAAAAATTTTAAAATTAAACCCAAATGCCAAAATTTTTGTTTGCGGTTGCGCGGTGCAAAATAATCCCGCCCAATTTTTAAAAAATAAAAATGTTTTTGCATTAACCGGTAACTATGGCAAACACGAAATTATAAAATTTATAACAAACGACAATAAAATTTTGCCCAAACTAAATAATAAACAATATTCTAACATGCCACGCCCAACAGTTTTTAAATCTAGGCATTACATAAAAATCCAAGACGGGTGCGATTATTTTTGTTCGTATTGTTTAATCCCGTATGTGCGGGGCAGAAGCGTAAGTAGGCCTTTGCCCGACATTCTTGCCGAAATTAACGAAACTAACGCCCAGGAAATTGTTTTAACCGGCATAAATATGTCGGACTATAAAATAGAAGGCAAGCCCGCCCTTAAAACTTTGGTTAAAGAGGTGGATAAATTAAACGTTAGGTTTAGGTTGTCCTCGCTTGAATGCAATGTTTTGGACGATGAAATGCTAAACATTTTAAAATCGCTAAAAAATTTTTGCCCACACTTTCATTTAAGTTTGCAATCGGCTTGCAACGAAACGTTAAAGCGCATGAATAGGCGATACACTATTGAACAGTTTATTCAAATCACTAAAAAAATTAAAAAATTTTTCCCAAATGCGTCCATCTCCACCGATATTATTGTTGGCTTTAAAGGCGAAACGGACGAGGAATTTAATCAAACTAAAAAGAATTTGCAAATTATAGAATTTAGTTTTATGCACATTTTCCCATACAGCGAGCGCACGGGCACGGTGGCTAGCAAAATGCCAGGCGCGGTGGACAAAGCAATAGTAAAACAACGAGAGGAAGAATTAAAGCAATTAAACTGCCAATTCAAACAAAATTTCTTTAATAAAAACATAGGCACAACGCATAAAGTTTTAATAGAAGAAGTTAAAAACAATCAGGCGCTAGGCTACACTGAAAACTACATTTATTGCTATTTAAAAAATGCAAAAGTGGGGGAAATTAAAGATGTTTTACTCACTTCCACATATTTGGACGGCATGACGGGCGAATATGTTTAGAATAAAAAAATTTTAAAAAAAAATTAAAAAATTGTTGACAATAACAATATAATAAGTTATACTTAGCAAGTAAATCAAAAATAAAAGTGGGTGAATAAGTTGACAACAGTTCGTTGCGGAGAAAACGAAAGCGTGGAAAGCGCATTAAAGCGTTTTAAACGTAAATGCCAAAAGGACGGCATTATTGGCGACCTTAAAAAGAAATTGGAATATAAAAAACCAAGTGTGCGCCGTAAAGAGAAATCTAAGGAAGCAAGAAAGCGCGCCATGAAACGCAGTAGATATTAAAAAATTCACTAGTTTATGCTAGTGTTTTTTGTTTTTATATGGCTGTTTAAATTTTGTTAGTTTTGCAAAAAAATATGCAAAATTTTAGTAAAATTCAAACAAAATCATTTCCCTTTTTTTAATGCTTTTGCTATAATAATTTTATGGATTATAAGGCATTACTTAACGAGGAACAATATCGGGCTGTTCAATGTACGGATGGCCCAATTTTAGTCAGCGCGGGTGCGGGTAGCGGCAAAACAAGGCTGCTAACTTATCGCATTGCATATTTAATAACCGAGTGCAAAGTTCCCGCCCATAAAATTTTGGCAATAACCTTTACAAACAAGGCCGCCGGCGAGATGAAAGATAGAATTCAAAAAGTTGCCCCTAACGGCGATTTGGTCACCGTTTGCACCTTTCATAGTTTTTGCGCGCGTATGTTAAGGCAATATGCCCAATTTATTCCTGGCTATAAAGAAAATTTTACAATTTTTAGCGAAAATGATAGCGCAAAAGTTTTAAAGGAAATATTTAAAAAACTAGAAATTGAGGACGAACAAACAAAATCTAAATTTAAACACAATATGTCGCTTATAAAAAATGGCAACCTAACTTTAAGTGAGTATAAAAAAGTTTACGACTACGATGCCGACACGGAAAAATTTGAAAAGTTTTTTAATCTTTATCAGGCGGAATTAACAAAAAATAACGCCATGGATTTTGACGATTTACTTATAAACTTTTTAAATTTAATTCGTACCAATCAAGAGGTGTTAGATTCCATCCAAAACCGCTACACATATTTTAATGTTGATGAATTTCAAGATACAAATAAACTGCAATATGAAATTATAAAATCAATATCTAGCAAAACCAAAAACATTTTAATTGTAGGGGATGAGGACCAATCCATTTACGGCTGGCGCGGCGCAAATATAGAAAATATTTTTAATTTTACCAAAGATTATCCAAATGTAAAAGTGTTTAAGTTAGAGCAAAATTACCGTTCCACAAAAAATATTCTAGATAGGGCAAACAAAATTATAAAAAACAACCGCAATAGGCTAGATAAAACTTTGTTCACCGATAACGACATTGGCAGCGATGTGCAATTTTATCAGGCGCAAAACGAAACGGACGAGGCAGATTTTGTTGTTAAAAACATAGTTTATCAGCACAGCCTTGGCGTGCCTTATCACGAAATGGCAATTTTAATGCGCGTCAATGCACTTTCCCGCGTGTTTGAGGAAAAGTTGCTCTCTTACAACATCCCGCATATAATGTACAACGGCTTTAAATTTTTTGAACGTGCTGAAATTAAAAACACACTTGCCTATTTAATCGCCCTTGTAAACCCAGATGACGATGTAAGTTTTAACAGGATTATAAATTTTCCAAAGCGCGGAATAGGGGATACCAGCATACAAAAATTAACCGAAATTGCCCAAGCATTTCACACTTCAATCCAGCAAGTTGTGCTAACTTACGAGCAATACAATCTTCCAAAGGCGCTAAACAGCAAACTTAAAGAGTTAAAGGATCTTTTGCTGGATTTACAAAATGCCATAAAAGATAAACCTATGACGGAATTTTTTAGATATTTACTTTCTGCCTCTAAAATTCCGCAAGCCTTTGACTTAGAAAACGAACAAGATTATGAAAGATATCTTAACATAGACCAATTAGTTAACTCGGTTAAAGAGTTCGAACAAAACAATAAAGACGCCACAATCGTGGATTATTTGGAATCGGTTACTCTTAGTTCCGCCATGGACGAGGACGATAACACGGGCGTGGTTATAGCCACTG
This sequence comes from uncultured Clostridia bacterium, assembly GCA_947584775.1. Lineage (GTDB taxonomy): Bacteria > Bacillota > Clostridia > Christensenellales > UBA1242 > Onthoplasma. The sequence goes on from CANPWT010000014.1 coordinate 20,986, forward strand.
TGCACGGGGCAAAAGGGCTTGAATTTAACACTGTCTTTGTTGTTGGCTGTGAGGAAAAACTTTTCCCAATAAATAGGGACGATGGCGATGATATGGAAGAAGAACGCCGACTTATGTATGTTGCCATAACGCGCGCAAAGAAGGATTTATTTTTAACATGCAGTTTGTCCCGCTTTATGTATGGCAAAACTGAATATACAGTAAAATCACGCTTTTTGTACGAGTTAGACCTTGTTAGCCAACGCAAAATAAATTCAACTTTTTCAGCATATAATAACAATAATTATGGAGATAATATGAACAAATTACAAACCAACACAAATCAATCTTTTAACTACACATTTAGCAAAAACACTGTTGAAAAACAGAGCATAGATTTAACAAAAATCAAAATAGGCGCAAAAGTAAGCCACCCTAAATTTGGCAATGGGGAAATTGTGGAGTTTACGCCAAATTCTAGCAACCATTGTGTAAAAATTAAGTTCGACACAGTGGGCGAAAAAATGTTGTCGCTAGATTACGCACCAATTCAATTTATAGATTAGTTTAGGAGGGGGAATATGCCAAACGGCAGTGCAACCAACGGACAAGTTCCTAATAACATAAGCCAAATTGACGCCAAAATGGAAAGGCTAAAATTTTTAACTAATGAAGTTAATAAACATAACAAAAATTATTATGTTTATGATAATCCCACTATTTCAGACGCCGAATATGACGATTTGTATTACGAACTAGTGGACCTGGAAAAGGAATTAGGTTTTAGCCTGCCAGACACTCCAACCAGCCGAGTGGGAGATACAATTTTGCCCGGCTTTGAAAAACATAGGCACGAAGTTCCCCTGTATTCGCTAAACAAAGTTAAAGATTTTTCCGACCTAGACAAATGGATGAAAGATATGTTAAGCGCACACAAGTTTAACATAGATTTTTCGCTGGAATATAAGTATGACGGTTTAAAAGTGGTGTTGCTTTACATTAACGGCATTTTCACTCGTGCAACCACGCGCGGCAAC
>CANPWT010000015.1 GCA_947584775.1 uncultured Clostridia bacterium
CTTGGCGGCGTGGTTGGCGCAAATTTATTAAACAAACTGAACAACAAGGTTATAAAAGGCATTTTTGTGTTTTTTATGTTGCTAGGCGGAACGGTTATGCTGTTTAAGTAGGTGTTTATGATATTTTGGAATATTTTAGCAGGTTTAATAGGTGGAATAATTGGCGGTATGGGTATGGGCGGCGGCACGCTTACAATACCAATACTTACAATTTTTTTGTCATATTCCCAACTTAGCGCGCAAGGCATAAACCTTATTGCCTTTTTGCCAATGAGTTTGGTGGCACTTACAATCCATATAAAAAACCATTTAGTGGCGTTTAAACAAACCTGGTTGTTGGCGTTGGTGGGCAGTGTTTTTAGTTTAATTGGGGCAATAATTGCTAATCACATACAAAATATTGTGTTAAAACGCCTGTTTGCAATATTTTTAATTGGGCTTGGCATTTGGCAGTTGATAGATTTAATTAAAAGCAAAAAAACCAAACCTAAACCCAAAAAAGAAAAGGACTAATTTACTGAGGCTAAAAAATTAGATTGATTTATAACAACATCAATTAAAGTGTATTTAAGTGCGCCGGCAGAGGATGTGTTAATTGCGTCAAAATCAGCAAGGATAGCATTTAAATATTTTTTTGCCTTGTTAAAACTGCTGTTTAACTTAAATTGCGTTTTAAATTCATCAATGTATTTTGTTGTGCTGTCTGTTAAACGTTTAACTTCTAAATTAAAGTTGTTATGTGAAATTTGGTCGGTGTCCAACTCTATAATCAAGTCGTAAAATTTGCTTATAAAGTTAGAGGTGGAACTAACCACGTCTTTTATAACATTGTTTTGCGCTTCATTTAGCGCTTTATTTTTGTAAAATTTGTTTATGTCAATTTTATACACACTTGCATTTTCATATTCGTCCTTTATGTTCTTTACCACACTTTCCGCCTGCTTTTTTGTTGGGTAAAAACTTGCCAAAACATGATAAACATTTTCAAAATAAACATAACCCGCGCCGCCCATTTGCTGAATTTTGTTTGCTTGTGCATTTGCTTCTTTAAAAGTTGAATAACTATTTATTTTTATAAAATAATAACAATTTTCTTTGCTAGGTGTTATAAACACAATGCAACCTAGCAACAAAATTAAACACAAAAACAACACACTAAAACTTACACCAAATTTATTTGGGTGCGTTTTTTTATTAAAATTTTTGTAATCGAAAGTGTAATTAGAGTAATCTAATTCAAAATTCGAAAATGGGATGGACTTTTTCATAAAATAATTTATTAATTAAAATTTGGAATTATGAAAAATAAAAATTAATAAAAATTTTAATAAAAAATTTAAAAAACAAGTAAAAATTTATAAAAAATTAATAAAAAAACATTAAAAAAGCGTAATTTTTAAAAAATTTTAACAAAAAGTTTAAAAATATAAACAACGGCACAATTTTTTAAAATAATTAAAAAAATTATGAAAATTTAATAAAAACGCTAAAAAATGCATTGTTTTTTAACAAATTTATAAAAATTTTTAAAAATATTTACTGAAATGGCAGTGTTTGGACAAAATTTTAAAAACGCGTTATATAATCAGGGTAGGAGGATTTTATGAACATAAAACCGTTATACGATAGGGTGGTTATTGAAATTGAAAATAACCAAAATGTAACATCTTCTGGCATAGTTTTGCCCGAAACCTCGCAAGAGCGTCCGCAAGAGGGCGTTATTGTAGCCGTGGGTGAAGGGCTAAATTTTGACGGAGATAAAAAGCCAATGCAAGTAAAGGTTGGCGACAAAGTAATTTTTAACAGATATGCGGGTGTGGAATTAAAACTAAACAACAAAAATTACTTAATCATGCGCGAAATTGATATTATAGGAGTGTATAATGATTGAAAAAACAATTTTATGTGGCGAAGAAGCCAAAATGAAACTTATGCGTGGTGTTTCCACGCTTGCCAACGCGGTTAAAGTTACCCTTGGGCCAAAAGGCAGAAATGTAATTTTAGACAATGTTTACATAGAACCAATAGTAACCAATGATGGCGTTACCATTGCTAAGGAAGTAATACTAAAAGACGATGTTGAAAATGTGGGCGCAAGTATACTAAAAACCGCCTGCACAAAAACTAACGATATAGCGGGGGACGGCACAACCACTGCTACCGTGCTTGCCGAGCAAATTTTTTGCGAAGGGCTAAAATGTTTCACCATGGGTGCAAACCCAATTTTGTTGCGCAGCGGCATAAAAAAGGCGGTGGATGTTGCAGTTAAAACTATCAAACAAAAAAGTTTAAAAGTAAACGACAACAAATCCATTTTGCAGGTTGCAACCATTTCATCGGGCAGCGAAACAACCGGTCAGTTGCTTGCCAAAGCGTTTGAAGAAGTGGGAAGCGATGGCGTTATTACAATCGAAGAGGGCACAAATGTTTTAACCAGCATGGACATTGTTGAAGGCTTGCGCATAAACAAGGGTTATATCAGCCCATATATGTGCACGGACAACAATAAAATGATTGCCGAACTTACTAACCCATATGTTTTAGTAACAGATAAAAAAATATCTAGCATTAAAGAAATTTTGCCAATAATTGAAAAAGTTAATAAGGTTAATGGCAGTTTGGTTATTATTGCCGAAGATGTGGACGGCGAAGCGCTAACCACAATTGTTATAAACGATATGCGCAAAATGTTTAATTGCTTGGCTGTTAAAGCACCATATTTTGGCGATAGGCGCAAAAAAGTTTTGGACGATATTGCCCTTTGCTTAAATGCAAAACTAATTTCGGGCGATATTTACACAAGTTTAAGCGAGGTAAATTTAGAAGATTTAGGCAGATGCGAAAAAGTTAAAAGCGATAAAGACTACACAACTTTTATTGGCGCAAAAGGTGACGAGGCAAAAATAAGCGAACGCCTTAACAAACTTAAACAACAACTAAAAGTTGAAACTCAAGAATATGAATACATAACACTAAAAGGAAGGATTGCTTTGCTTGGCGGCGGAGTGGCACTGATAAAAGTTGGCGCGGTTAGTGAAGTTGAAATGCGCGAAAAAAAGTTAAGGATGGAAGACGCGCTCAACGCAACGCATGCTGCTATTGACGAAGGCATAATTTTGGGTGGTGGTGTGGCACTGCTAAAAGCAAAAAAATCGGTGGATGAATTTATTGAAACGCTTTCAGGCGATGAAAAACTTGGCGCTATGATAATTTCAAAAAGCATGGAAGCGCCAATCAGGCAAATTGCCAAAAATGCGGGCGTGGATGACGGCGTGGTTGTAGATACAATTTTAAAAAATGAAAACGAAAACTTTGGCTACGATGCATTAAACAACGAATTTTGCGATATGCTTGCTCGCGGCATAATAGACCCGCTAAAAGTTACCCGCACGGCGTTGGAGTGTGCTAGCAGCGTTGCCTCTACAATGCTTACAACCGAAGCAGTGATCGTTAAAGTTAGAAAGGACGAAGTTCGCCCTCGCCCGGTGGAATAATTAATTAAAAATTTTGCTTTAAAAAAATTAAATAAAAATGATTTTATTCTAAAAAATTCTAAAAAAATAAATTAAAAATATTTTTGCAAATTAAAAAATAAATTTAATTTTCGCAAATTAATTTATCACAAAATAAAAAAATTAATCTGCCAAAAAATAAAAATAAAATTGCTAACAAATTAAAAATTTTAAAAAAAATTTAAAAATTGATAAAAAAATTAAAAAATTTTTGCATTTTTTAATTAATTTTTGCTAAACTTTAAAAATTTTTTAAATTTTACACACAATTTTCTACAATTTTTTTAATTTGAATTTTTTAAAAAAATAAAAAATAAATAATTTTAAAAAAACTATTTTACTGTCGAATTTTGTTGACTTTTGCTCATAAAAAATGTAATATAATAATATCATTTAATAAAGGAGGGAAGTTAAATGAAAGTTTCGGCTAAAAGTCTAACTATGAAAGGTGTGTCTATTGTTTGTATGATTATGGCTTTTGTTGGTATGGCGCTTGAATTCTTTACTTTAAGTGTTTCGTCATCAATTTCTAAAACATCAGAATCAATGGGATACAACTTCAATAATTGGGCAACAAATATTGAAAACTATAAGCAGATTTCATCATTGTGCGGCACAATGTGGACAATCGCAAAAGTGTTTATGATTATTGCTTTTGTAGTTCTTGCGCTTCTTGCTGTTGTGTCTATTGTGGAAGTTTTCTTTAGCCACAAATATCTTGCACTTGCTAAACGCGTATTAAGCATTGCCGGCATCGTCTGTGTTGCTGTATTCTTTATTGCTCATTTGGCTGGTGGTATTGCTTTAGGTAGCGAAATGTCTGGCGAGTATATAACTTATACAATTTTGCCAAGTGTTGGTGTTTACTTCATTTTGTTATTTGGCTTGGCATCTTCAATCACTGCGCTTGTAGACAAACAATAACTTCAATTAAAACTAGGCTTAGCCCTAGTTTTTTTGTGCAAATTTTATTAACTTTTAATTTCGCAATAAAATTTATTGACAAATTTTGTTTAAAAATTTAATATAATTTTAATATTTAGGAGGAATTTATGCCAAGTGGAAGTCATGCTGGCGGCGGCAGTAGCCATTCAAGCGGTGGCAGCAGTTATTCCAGCAGTTCTAGCAGCAGTTCAAGTAGTTATTCCAGCAGTTCGAGTAGTTATTCCAGCAGTTCATATGATTATGATGATTACAGCGGTGGTTATTCCGCGCCTTTGTTTAGGTCTCGCAGAAGATTGCCCCCAGGCGTTATGCGTGCGCATAGGCGATTATATTATATAGACATAAGATATCAAACAATTTACCACCTTGCAAATTTTTTTGCTATTCTATTAATATTTGCTTCAATTTTTAGCCTATTTTTTATTCAAAGGAATGCAGAGCAAGCAATCCTTGCCAATAAGGATTACAAATATTATCAAGATATGCGCGCATATGCATTAAATCAGCGTGCAATGGGCGATGAAAGATACATAGCGGAAGCCAGAGTTGACCATATAGAATATCATGCTGCATGCGGCAAATGGTTTTTGGTGTATGAATTTAAAGGTAGCAGCGGTTATTATGCTTATGATGGCTACACCTACGATTTATTCACTTTGGAAGAGGCATCTAAATTAAAGGGCAGAAGTTTCGAAGTTGCGTTGGATTCACCAAATATATCACAAGAAACGGACAGTGTGCCTTTAACCGATGAATTTATGCCGCTTAATGTTCATTTGGACGGCGATTATAATGTGTCGGTTAGAAATAGTGTTATTTTTAGTTTTGTTTCAGTTCTTTGCGTGGCAGGTAGTGTGTTATTATTTATTGGTGCAAACAAAACCCTTAAAAAACACGGAACGCCATGCGATATGGACATTGAAACAGAAATGGAACAAAATGCTGCAAAAGCGGCAAAACAAGCCGCCCAAACGCGTGAAGAATTAACGTCAATTTGCAACTATTGTGGCTCGGAATTTAAGGGTAAAGTTTCTAAATGCCCATCATGCGGTGCAAAGTCACTGTCTACTTCCATAAAAACCTATGAGCATGAAAAAAGAAAAGATTGATTTTAAAAAAAGCCTTGGTCAAAATTTTATTTTTGATACTAATCTTTTAAACGCCATTGCGCTTGACGGCCTGGTTGATAAGTCGGACACTGTGCTAGAAATTGGCGCAGGGGCGGGCAGTTTAACAAAAGTGTTAACAGAAAAAGCAAAACAAGTAATTTCGTTTGAAATAGACAAAAGCCTGTCCGTTTATTTAGACAAAATTGATGCCAGCAATTTAACATTGTATTATCAAGATTTTTTGCAGGCGGACATATCAAAAATTGTTCCAAACAATACGCGCGTGATTGCAAATATTCCATATTATATAACCACACCAATAATTTTTAAATTGGTGGATAATTTGCCAAAATTTAAGTCTATTTTAGTGTTAATTCAAAAGGAAGTGGCGCTCAGGTTTTCCGCCCAGCCAAACAGCAAAGATTATGGAATAACAAGCGTTATTTTGCAATCCATTTTTGATGTAAAAATCACCCGCATTGTTAAACGAGAGTGTTTCACCCCAAGCCCTAAAATAGACAGCGCAACTGTACTGCTTGTTCCGCACAATAAATATAAAATTGATAATTTTGAATTGTTTAAAAATTTTGCGCGCACCGCGTTTAGCATGAGGCGTAAAACTTTAATTAACAACCTTAAATCTAGTTTTGATAAACAAAAAATTGAATCCGCCCTAAATAATTTTAATTTTAATTTGATGATAAGGCCGGAAGAAATTAGTGTTGAAAATTTTATAAATTTATATAATTTTTTAAAAAATAGTTAAAAAATGATAAAATTTTATTAGTTTTTTGATTATTTTTTTGTTTTTTTAAATTTTTTTTTGCAATTTTTTAATTTTTAAAAAACATTTTTTAACGCATTTACCAATTTTTTTAAATTTGAATTTTGTTTGACTAATATTAAATAATATTATATAATTTTTTTGTAATATTTTGTAGAAAACAAAAATTTGCAAATAATAAAATAAAATTCAGCCCGCAAAATTTTGCAATTTTTTGTAGATACTAAATTAAGGGGAAGCATTTAGGGTGAAATATGAAAGGTAAAATTTTTAAAACAATTGGAATAGTGCTTGCTAGTGTTGTGGCGTTTGTTGCCGGCGTGGTCGGCGTTATGGCGCTTATGGGCAAGTTTAAAGCGGAAGTAATTTATCCAGATAGTTTGGAGTTCGAGTCCGCTTCTATTTACGTTGTTAAAAATAACGATAGTTTGCAATCGTTTAATATTATCGGCACTTCTAACAGCGGCAAAACGGTTAACAAAACCAATTGTTACATATCCTTTGTTAGTCCGCTTGGTAGAACGGAAGAACTTATAACTTTGCTAGATAGCAATGGCAAGCCGCTAGAAGCCGACCAATACAAAAGATACAAAGTTAATTGCAATTCCCCAGTTTATTATAAATTTAATGATGTGGTAAACTTAGATAGCCGCGCTGGTGAAGTTGTTTTACAGGTTAGGGACGAAAAAAACATGGTGCAATCACTAACCAACCTAACAATTTCTATCGACCAAAAAGTGGAAAAGTTGCAACTTAAATCGGACGGCGGCAACAACATCGGCGCAGTTGAAAACACACTTAACGGCAACACCCAATCTGCTCGCGTTGGGGTGGAAACTAATTTGTATTTTGACGTTGAATCCTCCCCAGCCAATTCGCTAAAACCAATTTTCAATCGCCCAAGTAAGGAAATTGAAATTTATTATCACTCAGATAACGGCCTTGTTCGCTTAACGCAGCAGAGCGTAGCAACGGCTGAACTTAACAACTTTTTGTATTTTGACGCCGATTTAGGCTTGTTCTATGTTCGCCCATCAATTGCAAGTTACAAAAACGAGTATGTTTTCACACTCGCTAGTTTTGCTACATACGATGACCAACTTTTATACGAGCAAAACCCAGAAAATCAAAACAACACCAACAGCGAACGCGTTAACCAAATGAGCAAAACCGTGTTAACCGTTTCGGTGTATAATTCGGACATCACAAATGTGGACATTGCCGAAAATGTAAATCTTAACCTTAACATGGACAACAATAGGTTGGTGCTAAGCGGCAACGAATCCTTGCCAGATAAAAACACAAACAACCTACAACTTAGCATGTTCCGCGATGATGTTTCCACCACCGATAGATTTGGCGAAGTTGTTATGGGCGCATTAAATTCCGCTGCCATGTGGGAAAATTCTGACATAAAATTAAAACCTGCCCAAGGTCAGGGCGAGGAAATATTAATTCCGCAATCAGCAATAGAAAATTTGCAATCTAGCGGAGATACAATAGCATTTACTTACAATGGCGCAACTTACACCATCATATTGGAAAAATACAACGACTCAACCATAAACGTAGACTCAACCATAAACGTAGGCCAAAAATGCTTGGTTAAAGAAATTACCACAGGCGAAGGCGATGGTTTAAAAACTTACACCAGCGGCCACAACGCAATTTTCTATGACGCAACCGAGCAAAAATTATGTCTACTTAAAAATGGCAGTTACCTAGATTTTTATGCTTTACAGGATAGCGCTTTAAGTTTAGACAATAGTTTTGTGGAAATTGAAGCGGACAATGAAACCTTTGGCGTAAACAAGGCATGGAACATAACAGTAAAAGAGGACAAAACCAACGCAAAATTAGGCATACTTGTTGTAAATGCACAGGGCGGCTATAAATTTGACTTTGCAACCGTCTATATTCAAGAGCAAGCGGGCGAAGTTTCATTCAAATCTCCAATAGAAGATAATGCCTTAAACATCAGTTTAAAAGTATTAAAACAAGATGGGGTTACATATTCAATTTCAAACTTAAATGACATTTACAATTTTGAAGATTTAGTTCAAATTGTTGGTGGCAGTTACACGGCGGGTGTGTTTGTGGTTAAAGCAGAAGATGCTAATGCCTGCCCATTTGAAGTTACCGAAACACAAATTAGTTATAACGGTGCTCAATATTACATTTTAGGCTCAACTAACAATGGTTTTAAAAATGTATTAACGCTAAAAGATAATATTAACGGTAACGCCAATGCCTTTAAAGACAGTGTGCAAATTTATATAGCCAGATTAAAACATAATTATGGCGAAAAAGTTGCTGAAATTGTTGGTTCTGATGCAATAGAAGTTAAAGATGTTAATAACCCTCTTTCAGTAACTTTAAGTTATGATTTAACAGATGTAGACGCAACTGATTTTACTTTTAGCATTTCAAACGACAAAGACATTACAGGGCATGATGACGATGTTTATTCGGGCGTAAATTACACTTTAACAATTTCCGCAAGCGATAACATTTTAAATTCTATTTTAAAAAACACTTACAGCGATGCAATTGTTCGCATGCTTGACGGAACAACTGAACAAGAAATTTCAACAATAGATAGTGAGAATATTAGTTTTAACGATGACGAGGGGTTAAAGATTCCTTTCAGCACAACCGATGCTTCTGGCAGCATAAAAATTGAAATTAAAATTGGCAATTTAACAATCACAAGCAAAACATTAACAATAAAATCCAGCCAACCAAACACCCTAACATACAAAGATGAGGAAGTTGAACATAAAATAAAAGATGCAGATACAAATTATTATTCATTGGAAATAGTTGTTGGCTGGAATACTGACACAAATAAATATTCTTATACTTATAAGTTAAAAGACACTAATAATGAAACTGACAAAACATTGTCTGATTTTGATTTAAGCAATTTTAAAGCCACAGTGGACGGCCTAAACATTGGCGAAAACACTTTGACTTTTACAAGTGACAATTTTTCAATTTTTGAAATTGCGGAAAATAAAATAAAAATCAACTCAGTTGGAACAGCAACCCTTAATGTAACAGTTGGCTCAACAACATTTTCAATAAGCGTAACAATTAGCGGGGATGCAAATTTCTCCTTGCTTGAGTCAATGGGAGAACCAGATGCAAACAATGTTACAACAGTGCAAACAAGTGGAAGTGATTATACTGTATCCGACGTGTTTAAATATAAAACCACAACAGCCGACAGCACAACCTACACAGCAATTTCCTTAGACAAAGTAACCTTAGAGTTTATTGAGGATAGCGTAGGCAATCATTATTCAAATTATGGTGGCGGAAACGGAACTTTAACTTACGACACTGACAATATCAGCGGCAATGTGCGTGGCTATGTTAAGTTTAAACCAGCCAACGGCGGGGAAGCTGAAACCATTTTGCAAGTTTCCAAAAACGGCACCAATTTAATATTTACAAGGCAGGGCAATCTTGTTTCTACCTTAACTGTTTTGTTCACCTTAAAAACTGTTCCACTAACAAAAACGCTAGAACTCCATTTTGTGCCAACAGTTAGCGTAAACTACAATTCCAGCTGGGGCGACAAATTTTATCAAAACACCACAATTGTGATCGCCGAGTGGCTACCATCTAACAGCTCATTAAATGACGCAAAAACAAATGCGGTTTATAGAATTATTAATAATAATGGGAATGACAACGAAGCTAACAACACTAATAACTCGCTTTCAGTAGAAGTTGATAAAGGTAATGCAGAGCAAATAGGACAAACAAATTATTGGACATTAAAATTAACCGCACTTGGCGACTATACAATCACCTTTAAACTAGGCGAAACAACAATAGATACACGCACAATTACTGTTATTCCAAATGCAGTTTTAGACACCACAACGCAAGTTGTAGAAAGCGATACAACATATAATATAGAAAATTTATTTACAATTAAAGCAGAAGAAGATGTATTTTTAATTAAAGCATATAAAACTGACGACATAATTTATGGAATTAAAGGTCAAGGCCACGAAAATTATAATGAGGATGACTTACAAGAGATATCTAGTTATGACAACATAACTTTCACAAATGAAGACATCGCAGGTCTAATTCAACCAAGCGACACAACCGCAACAGTTGGCTGGTGGGATAAAATAGACGAAACAAAAACTGAAACCTTAATTGTTTCTTATACTGACAGCCAAACATATTCATTAGGCGAAATAAAAGTAACAATTAAAAATAAATATAGTGCGGAAGCGAACACATCAATTTCGGGCTATGACAGCGTTAACAAAACCTTTAATTTAATGGCCGAAACTGACTACGATAGTTTATTTACAATCACACCAAAAAAGTCTGAAACAATCACATTAACAAGCATTACCGTAATAAATGGTTTTGACAATGTTGAAATTACAGTTGACGACTATACTAATAAATTCTCAATCCCTCGCATAACAAAAAAATATGAAAATGTTGAACTTTTATTAACATTTACTGTAGATAACGGGGGTGTTGATAACGGCAATGAAAATACATTAACCCTAAATGTATCTAACTATACTATAAAAGATACTGACACAAATTATCATTATATTGTAAATATAGAGCCTTTCCGCCCAAGATATAAAAATGCCACTATAATTGCAACGGCAGGCGAGCAGTTTGACCTATTAAATGATGTATTTATCATTAAAAATTATTCTAGGCAAGATTTAATTACAGACAAAATTTCCAAAATAACAATAACCAATATAAATGGCAATTACTTTACATATAAGGGTGATGGCAACCTAATTAACCGCGATGTTTATTTAAGCAGCAGCGCAAGCAATTCCTGCCCTGTTACAGTGAACAACATCCCAACCGAAAAACAAACTGCAGTGGTTACCTATCAAATAACCTATTCGGACGGCAGCACTTACAATTTACCAGTTGAAATTACAATTAAAAACACCAACACAATAACCCCAGAATATCCATTTAAAAATTTAAATAGCATTTCCCAAACTTTAGCGTTCAACAATGAAGACGATGCCAAATTCTTTGCCGAAGAAAAGAATAATGGGCGTTATACGGGTAGCGGTAGGTCAATGTATGTTGTGGAAGGTGCAAAAATCGCTAACTACGAGCCTGTTATGGTTGGCCAAACCATAGATTTTGCCTCTAAGTCCAATGTTTTAAACATAACTCGTGCTGCAAACGCTGTTAACGTAAGTGTGGTTGGCTGCGTAAATTCGTCACTACTTCGCGACTACATTAACAATCCTGCAAACTTTGAAATTTCAGAAGACATACACACAAAAATTACCTTTAACACCGGCAATTTAACCCCGGGCGCAAATGGAATTATTGTTATTAAGTTGGAAAGCGGAACCGGTTACTGCGAGTTTTATTTTGTTATGATTTTCAACAATAACAACACATCATTTTCAAATGTAAACAACTCCAACAACACCAACTTGCAAAGCGAGGCTACAGGCAACACAATTTTAAATCAAACAGGCAGTACATACACAATATTTGGCAATAATTATATTGATGTCGCTAAAAAACTAGGGCTAACTGAAATTGCTGCAAATTTAGGAAAATCTATTGATGAAAACATTTTCAAATTTTACTATATAAGTTCATCTTTAACAGTTACAGATAATGATATAAATGAAGATAAATATGTAAAAGCGGATGTCGAAAAACCGCAAGATACTCACACAGTTTTAACATCAACTTCACAAATAGAATCCAACATAAATTATATAAAGGTAAAAGTTGCAGTGTTATACAACAATAACTCTGTTTATGTTTCCCTTGGCACAGCCACATTCTTTATTCAGCCAACCTACTATGAAACATCCAACAACAGCAATGTAACCGATACTTACGCTGGCATAAAATCCGGCGAATATAACTACACTCAAACCAGCAGTGGAGAATTTGCAAATCCATTTACTTACAGTGGTGGAGAATTAGATAGCGTCACACTGCAAAATGTTACAAACGGTTTAACGACATCAGGTATAACTTTCGGCACGGTTGATACAAAAAAAATAACATCTAGCGTAAATGATAATGCGATCGTAGAAGTTGTTGGCACAACAATTCAATTTAATAAATTTGTTTCTACCGATTTATCATTTGATGCGGTGTACACTTTTGGTGAATTTAAACTTGTAATTCACTTTACGTATGCAAAATTGGATATTAATCTTAATGCTGACAACAAGCAGGTAGAAAGCGATGGAAAATTTGATTTAACCGAGTATATTTCAGACGAAACCAACGGCATCGCGCCAGGCTATGATAAGCAAATTACAATCAATGGCGGAAAGGCATTATATGTAAAGACGCAAGATTTTACAAAAACAAGTAATGGCTCAATACCACCAGAGAATAATGTTAAATATGAATACGAAATTGATGAATTAACGACAGAATATCACTTAATATTAGTGTTCACCCCAGGCACAGATTATCAAAGTATCTCATTAACAATTGATTTTGTAGATTATGTTGCAACCGACACTTCCAAAACTGTTACATTTAACATAAAAAGCGGAATAACAATAGAAAATTCCACAAAATTTAGCAACGAGCAAAACGCTTTACAATCTACTGAAAAGGGAAGTTACAAAAATGAAACCGGCAGTTCAATAACAATAGAAAAAGGTAGCGACAACAAAAAATTTACAATTGGCACAGATGATGATGGCAATGGTGGCATCGAAATCACCACAACCGACCCTGCCGAATTAGAAATCACCGTCCCAACCGAATTTAAGGATTACTTTGTTACAAAATACGTAGAGGATAGTGAGTTAAAAGATGAAAATATTGAATATGGTGTCCATTCAACGGGTGAATATACACCTAATACCGATGGAAAAGGAAATTACACAATCAACTTTAAACACAACCCTAAAAACAATGTAAAAATTCCGCTAACAATTAAGATTAAAAATAAAAGCACAAAGGAATATTATAAAAACAGTTACGGCCATGACGAAAGCCTTATTGTTTACGTGCAACCTGTTCAAACCTACATGGGCTTAAAGGCAGTTTACACACTTGCTGGCAGCGAACACGACACAGTTGTTCAAGGTAACGTCATCTCAAACTTAAAAACTTACCTGTTTGAAGATGCAGAAAGTGCTGAAAATGTCAACAGCAGAAGAGTAGAAATATTAACCAATGATGGTAAAATAAGCACATCTGCTTACGATGCTGATGCAATGGGCATAACCAATAAAGACGATAAAATTAACTATTTCAACATAAAATTTAGAGATGAACAAAACGAATATGCTGAATACGCAAGCGAAACAGGTAAATTAACATTTAAAAATCCAAATAATAATACCATTGTGGAAATGATTTTGGTAAACGAAAACGATGCTGACCTGCACACTAATTACACCTTTAACTTAGTAAAAACCGCCGTTGACATAACCACAAACAACAACATTTATAGCGGGGAATTAAAAGACGAAGACGATCAAACTCACAAATACGTCACTTTAACCGGCCAGCAATTTATATTTAACACTGTTGGCAACGGAGTGCAAGGGAAACAAATTGAATTTGCCCAACTTAACGGCATAGACACAATTAAAATTTCGTCCGTTAAATATAAGGTAGATAATAGCACCGCTGGATTCTCAGATATTTCTTCTAATGATGAAAATGATTTAACAGAACAAGACATCGCTGACGGCGTAATATATAGCGGCGACATAACAAATGACACCCAAACTTACACATTTAAATTAATTTTCCAAGCGGGCAAATTAAGCGCAAGTTTAACTCCAAATTCATTATCTGATGTAAATGCAGTAAATTTTGAAACCCTTGCATTTAGAATTGCCGCCTACACCAATTTGGCAAGCCTAACAAAAACGGAACATGGCGAAGAGACAAACACAGTATCCAACACCGCCAGCCCAACCTTTAATTACGATATTGTGTTTGCTAATTACGATTTAATCTCTAATGCCTCAGCTGACCAATTATATGGCGGAACAAGTGTTTCGTTAATAGAAAAAAGCACGGGCGAGGGTAGGGAAATTGGCATAACACATAAGGGTGGTGACATTAAATTAAGCGAAATTGAATTAGATGTAGATTACACAAATAGTTTCTATAGCATTGACCTTAACAACGATAATAATTTGACCAGACGAACAATAAAAGGAAACGGCGATGATTTATTAGACCTTACTAGTTTGGAAGAGAACAAAACCATAATTTTAAAGGCGGTCGGCTCGCCTGTATCGAGTGGCGAATTACGCTTGCAAGTAACAAAAAATGGCTATGTAATAGGTTATATAATTTACCGCTTTAAAGTTAACCCAAATTATCAGTTTGTGTTAAACGGCGATGAAATTGACCCTCAAATTACACTTGCAAACTCTTATTATGTGTTGTCTGACAGCAAAGTGTCCAATACCCGAAATGATAGCGACAATACCAATGTGGCAACTTACACCCAAACAATAGACTACGGCTCAAAAACAGACGCTTCCACATATAATTTAAAAGATATTGACCAAGTTTCAAATACTTACAACGAAGATTTATGGCTAAACTTAATTTCAGCGGACGGCAACAAAACCGATTTAAGCGAACAAACCTTGCTTTCTATTTCAATCGACCAAGTTAATGACGAGCCTTATGAAAAAGAAGGCGCACATAACTTTGTTACACTAAGTTCAGGCGCAACCAACCCAACATTAACCTTTACAAAAGATTTCAGCGGCTCTGTCACACTAAAATTGGAAATTATAACGGGCGTAAACGGAACTTTCACCCTATATTGGAAAATTAAAGTTTTAGGCTTTGCATCGTTTAAATATGCAACCGCATCCAACGAAAATGCAATCCTACGCAGGCCGTCAGGTGAGGGCTTCACATCCGGCACAAGCGTAAATATTATCAACGATGTTTCTGTTAGAGAAACAGATGGCGTGGGCATATTTATGACCTCAACCAAAAATGCAAAAACCCAAGTTCAAGATAATGAACATTATTTACATAATAATACAAATAATTGGACAATTACCGCAAATTATACCTATGCCACAAGGCGTGAATCCGAGGGTAGAATTACCGAGTTTGAAAAATTCTTTGAAGGCGCGGGTTCAAAAGAAGTTATTGAAAACATAAACATAAATAGCAATCAATTAAAAATTGTTTTGCCACAAGTGCCTCAAAGCGAGGACCGCGTTAACTATTATGTTGTTTATAGAATTACAATATCAAGGACTATTAAAGAAAACGTAACCTTTAAAAATAACGATGACGTTTATTATGTAACCTACCTTGTGTATAACGAGCAAAAATTAACGCCAAACATAACTAGCGTAAATGCGGATAATTTAAGTTCGGGCAATTCAAACGTTACAGTTTTAAATTATAAAGAAACTGTTACAGTAAACGGAAATGATATTTCAATTTATTTAGATAATGATTATTTAACTAGCGAGACAAAACAAATTAAAGCAAACGTCGTAAGTCAAATTCAAGAAAATGAATTAACAATTAAATCTGGCACTTACACTTCCACGGACGGCTTAACATTTGCCCAAGGAGAATTAACCTTTACCATCGATAGAGATAAAAAGCAAATAACAGCAAATGGCAAATCGGCAACTATTTCAACCGCGCACTCATCTACCGACGCCTTATTCGATTGCAGCGATTACAGCAGCATTATTGAATTTAAAGCAATGGTGGACAACATTTCCAGCATTAAACTTTCCAATATGCAAGGCTTTAATGGAACAGATACGGAAGTTTATTATGATTTAACCGCACAAGGGGATGGCTCATTTGCAATAGATGTGTTACAGCCTAAAGATGTCCATGGTCAAGATGTCAGTGACCCAAATGGTAAATTATTCAAAAATAAACTTACCGCGCGTCTATCAATTATTAGCCAGGACAACAAAGATATCGCTAGCATAGAAGATTTTAAAATTACAACGTCCAACACAATCACGGCCAAAACCCCTAATGAGGGCATCGCGCTAAATAACATTTTCTTAAATGAAGAAATTGACAATTACAACACCTACGGCAAAGCAAAAATCATAGGCGTGTTTGATGAAGGCGGAACAAATCCTGATTTTAAGACTTGGGTAGAAAATGCAAATAAGGCGTCTTTTGTTAACAAAACAGGGGAAGAACAGCAATTTGCAAAAGGCAAAGAGCAGCTTGTATTTACCACAATCAAAGTTCCAAAAGCAGCAAAACCTCAAAGTGAGATTGCTTACACAATATACAATCTTTACAAAGTTAAATTTGAAGGAGATGGCAGCGACAGCGGAAGCATTTATACACTGGAAAAGGAATACTATGTTTTAGGCTCAAAAACCGACAAAATTTTAACAGTAAACTATTCAGCAGGCGGACAATACAACCATATTTCTGTTAATAAAGATAAAACTGAATTAGATTTATCTCAATACCTAGTTGAATATTCAATGAATGGCGGCGGAGTTTTAGAAAGCCACAAATTAGATGCAGACGATACGCTATCGCCATCCGTAAATATTACAAATACTAGCGGAGGCAATATTGAAGGAAATAAACTAACCTACACATATTCAAATTATACATTTACAGTTGAAATTGATAGCGAA
Source organism: uncultured Clostridia bacterium (assembly GCA_947584775.1). GTDB lineage: Bacteria > Bacillota > Clostridia > Christensenellales > UBA1242 > Onthoplasma. Next base: position 16,988 of record CANPWT010000015.1, read on the forward strand.
AATCCAAACAAAATTACTATTAAATCAAGAAACAATAGTTTAGAAACACATATGGACAGACACCCAGCACCTAATGGCGCGGCATCGTCCATAACTGTCGACTTTACCGTTACATATAACGTTATAACCATAGTTGTAAAAGTAGAATTCATGTTGTAACAATGTGAGGGAGAGCATAATGCTCTCTCTCATTTCTATATGAGATACGCTCGACTCGGACAAGTCCTCGCTCGTTATGACGGCGTCGCAAACGGCACTTTTTCTCATTTACTGCAAGTTTTCGTAAATTTTGCATTTTCTAATTAATTAAACCTTATGGATTAGGAGCAATGAGGGAGGACTTTGCGGTCTCCCTCATATTAATTTCGTTTGTTTGCTCCTTATCCCCACAAAACTTTTGAGTTTTGCGGGGACCCATGAAATTGTTTTCCCTCATTACTCCTTTTCCTATAAAGTTATTTTATTTCAAATAGTAGCAAACGGCATGTGTCATTCCGTCGCGAACTGCGTTCTTGCTTATTTATTCCAAGTATTCACGCGTCACAAACGGCAGTTTGCCCATATTTATTAAATTAAAATAATTTTACTTTTTTTTAAAAAACCTATTGACAAAAAAGCAAGGGGGGGGGGTATAATAGGAATAACAAATGGAGGTTTGTATGTCAAAAAAAAGTAAATTAGCAAAGGGGCTTGCTTCAATAGGTTTATCTTTCGGCATCCTATTTGGGTCAAATGCCTGCGCCAAAGGTGAAGCAAAATTGCCTTATAAAGATTACAGCAGTTCAACCACCCAAACGCAATCAGTTGGACAAAACAACGAAATGGACACGTTGACAAAGGATGTTAACAAATTAAAAGTAGACTTAGCCGTTGAAACAACTTTTAACAACGGAGCCGTAATGTTGAGGGATGGTTCTCGTTCGCAATATACATATTCCCCAACCACCCACACTTATGTAACTCAAAACTTTGGCAACAATGCTGGCTACAAAATTATTTACAACAACATCCTTTTCGATTCCACTGACGAGGAAAATGTTGAATATATAACCGACTATTCCACCAGCGAGGATGCAATTGTAGATTTAATTAAAAATAAATTACAAGGTTCCGGCTCTATAAAAATTAAAAAAGAGGGCAGCCAAGATTTAGTTACCATAACCAACCTTGACGGCAATATAAATTTAAATATCAACTCTAGCAACAATTTTATTGCCAGCATTCAATTTACACATAAAGGTAAACAATTCGACCTATCTATTAGCCCATTAAGCCAAACCGCATTCAATAAAGGCCTTGCACGTGCAATTGCTTCAAACATGGCAGCAAATAATTACTTTAATTTATTAGAACAAGTGAATGAAATGTTTTCTAAATATGTTCATGCTCATTATGTGGACAATTACGATGCGGAAGCAGATTATTATGTTTCGACAAATAGCACAGCCGCTAGCAGCATTGATGGCACACGAACACGAAATGCATATTTATTTGTCCCAACAACTGGGGATTGTAGGGCGTATCGTCAGGATGAAAACGGAACTTATACCTTTGAATCAGTGTCTAAAGATGGCTACAACAGCCGTGAGCTTAAAGAATCATTTAAATATTCAATTACTACAAATTTAAGCAAAATTGTATACGATGAAAATGAAGGGAATTATCATTTAACGACAAGCGATGGAAAAAGTCAAAGCGCAATAATTGTTAGGAAAAACGCAGATGGTAGTTATCTTTATAAATGCGATAATACTTATCTAGGGAAATATGATGGCAGCTTTGCGGTTACAATAAATAACATAACTAAGGAAGAATTTAACCAACATTTCAAAGAGATTGCCGATATAGTTACATCCATTGAAGAAACTTTAAACACATCCGCTTCAATTTAGGCAAAAATAAATTTAGCCCATTAAATTCATAATAAATATGTGTTAAAATTTAAATTTCTAAATTCATTAAAAAACGCATCCAAAACCAAAGCCAACCCTTTGGTTTTTTATCTGCACTCGTCGCAAACTGCGATTGCAGCGCTCAGACTTATATTTTTGCCTAAAACACTTGACAAAAGCGCGAAATATATAATAAAATCTATCAAGAGGTGAATTATGGCGCAACTTTCAACTGAAGAATTTGAAGAAAAATGCATGAATGTAATTGGCCAAATTGTGGCTATCGATATCAGGCAAGATAGGCAAGGGGCAATTAAAGTGTCGGAAAAAATGCTTGAAAAAGGCAAAAAAACCGGCAATAAAACCATCATTGCCATTTACGAACGCGTTAAAAAGGAATTTGAAATTGCAACAGACGCTGAGTACGAAATGTTGCGTAAACAAATTTTTAGTTAGAGGGTTTTATGGGCTTTTTTGATTGGGTTATGCACGGCCTAGGCTTTGAAGACACCAAAAAGAAAGATAAAAAGTCTAAAACGGCTGTTGCATCGGAAGAAAAATATGCAGATTTTGATATGCACCAAAAAACCGAGCAAGAAACTCCTAATGTAGTTCAGCCCACCAACCAAAATTTTAACAATTTTGGCATACAAACGGAATCTAACATAATTATGGTAGAGCCAAAAACTTTAAGTGAAATTCGCCAAGTGGTGGATTATCTTAAGATGGGGCAATCGGTGGCAGTTAACCTAGAGGGTATAAGCGATGAGGACCACAATAGGATACTAGATTTTTTATCTGGTGCAATATACGGGCTAAACGGCAGCATTCATCGTTGGTATGGTGATTTATTTTTGCTTACCCCAGAGGGTCACAAAATTTTAAAACCCGACAAACCTAGCGAGGGTAATAAAGGTTAAAATGAAAAGTTGGCTTAAAATTTTTGTTTGCGTTGTGTTTGTTTTAGTGCTTGATTTATTAACCAAGCATTTTTTGTTTAAAATAGACTATTTTAACCTTATTCCATATGTTATTTCCATTGCCAACAATGGCGGCAACACCGGGGCGGCGTGGGGCGTTTTTAGCGGGCATACTGCAACGCTTATAATTGTTAGCGCGCTTCTTATTATTGCCCTGCTGATATTCAACTTTTTTATTAAACGCAAAACCACATTTTATTGCATTTCCTTTGCTTTTATTCTGGGCGGGGCGCTTGGCAACCTAATTGATAGGCTAACTCTTGGCTATGTTAGGGATTTTATATTTTTAGACTTTTTCCCCACCTTTCCGGTGTTTAACCTTGCCGATAGTTTTTTAACAATTGGGGCAATTATGATGGTGATTTATTTATTATTTTTGTCGGGAGATAAAAATGCAGTTAAAAAGTGAAATATCTGGGGAAAGATTGGATGTTTTTTTAACCCACAACACAAACTATACCCGCAGTTACATTAAAACGCTAAACGAGCAGGGCAACATAACCGTCAACGGCAAAAAGCAAAAAGCGGGCTATATTTTGCGTGCGGGCGATGTTATTTCCATTGCCGAAGTGGAAGTAAAACCCATCAGCAATAAGGCAGAAAATATTCCGCTAAACATCGTTTATGAGGATGACGACCTTATTGTAATTAACAAGCAGGTTGGCTTGGTTGTGCATCCGTGCGCCACAACAAAGGAGCATACCTTAGTAAACGCGCTTATGCATCATATTAAAAATTTGTCCACAATAAATGGCGTAATGCGGC
>CANPWT010000016.1 GCA_947584775.1 uncultured Clostridia bacterium
CAATGTTTGGTTTAGGTCGGGCGCGCATAGCAACCATAGTGATATGTTCCGCTATGCGCGCCCGACCTTAACCAAACATTGTTGTACGAACGTTGTTGTGGAGTTAACGCCCAAATACCATCAGTTGCCGAATTGCTTGTGCCTGTTTCTGCAACCGAAGGCAGCCAAATATAGTCTTTGTTCCAATCGGAATTATGCGCGCGGTTAGAATAGTTGTTGTTTGCGTTTTGGAAGTGGTCGTTTGGCATTGTGCCCCAAGCATCGTTTGGCAAATTGTTGTTAGATTGGCTAGAAGTGTATGCCGATTGGGTTTCTTGCCACGAAACCGCCTCTGGGGTTATTATGTAATCTTTATAACTATCTATAAAGTTTTTAAAGGTGCTGTTTTGCACGCTTGTGCCATCGGTTAAGGAAATATCGCTCGCACTGGATGCACTTGTGCCCCTAGAAGAAACCGAATATTGCGTGCCGTTTAAAAAACTTCTAACATGGCTTGTTGAATACATTGCGGTAGGGATTTCCCAGGCTTCACCGCCCGAGCCGCTTGGGTGCCAGGTGGAATATTGGGTAGTTTCGCTTGTGGCGGAACTTAACATTAGGGTTAAAATAACTTGGTCATCCCCCGCGCTGACTAAATCTTTGGCGGTAGATAAATACACCGCCGTCCAATTCATATTTCCAAAGGACACAATTATATTTGCGCTTGAAAATTCGGAAGCAGATTTTTTTGCGGTGGCGCTAGACAAAACCGTTTCATAATCGTCCGAGCCCACCAATTGAATAAACAATTGCTTTACTAAATCCGCGTTAACATTTCCCTCTGAAATAATTTCGCTCACAGTTGGCGATTGGTCATCCACATAGGCGTAAGATGTGCGCACTGATGGGACAAAAACAAACATCGCTGGGCATAAAATTGCCAATATGCCAATTAGCGCTAAAATAATCCTATTTTTTTTCATATTTTCCCCTAAAACCCCTCTTATGCTATGAATAGCATAACATTTAAAAAACTAAATTGTCAACCAAATTTGGCAATTAATGTCGAACATCGCCTTTTTTTGTTCTATCGCTCGCTAAAAATTCGCCCAATAAACGCCATGAAACGCAACATTTTTCCTTTAACACCTTTCGCAAAACACACTTTTAAGAGTTTACTCCCGCGTCACACTCGGCTCGTTTCCAAGTGATTCATTCCCATGTCATAGACACATTTTTGTTCCTTTACTTTTAGAGATACACTCGGCTCGTTTCACTCGCTCAGTATGACAATGTCATGGACTGCGCTTTGCCTCATTTGCTTCAAATATTCGTAAATTTTGCCACTAATTATTATAACCTTATAAAGAGAGCGTAAAAAAAACAGGGCTGGCGGCCCTGCTTTATATTTAAAATCCATTGTTTTAGTTTTATTAATTGCTCTTTAATATTGCATAAATTTGCGCTTTTTATATTAGTTTAATTATTTGTAATTTTTGTTATAATGCTTGTTGTGTGGTAATTGCTTTTTTATTGTTATGTTTAAATTTATAGCAACTTATTACAAACAATTTTTACTTGTTGCTTTATTCCGCGTCTAATACAGTTACATTATCATTTTTTGTGTAGTAGCCTTGTGCGCCCGCGTTTTCTTGGCTTTCAAATTTTGTGCCAAGTTCGGTGCCGCTAACATTAATTGTTGTGTTGCAGCCATCGGTTGTGCCGTTTTCGTGCAAGGTTAGGCAATTTACACTAGATAGTGTGCAATCTGTGATGGTGACAGTTAAATCAGTATCGTAAACTGAATTGCTTTCGATTACAATTGCATCGCCGGTAGGAAGAAATTCGCCAACCAAACTTTCAAATTGTTGATAAATTCCGTCTGCCGTGATTGTGCATTGTGTTAGGTTAACTTTGCCCGCTTTAATGTATAAGCCGGTGGCAGCATTGATTGTGCAGCCGGTTAAAGTGTAATCGCAATCGCCAGAAAGGTACGCGCCTGTATCTTCACTTGTAAGTTCGCAATTTGTAAAGGTTAATTTTGCACCGTCATATAATCCGTTGGTTGCAAATGCGTAAATGTTTGAAGATAATTGAATGCCGGTAACATTAATTTCTGCCTTGGCGTTGGTAAAGAATTCCAATGCGCCTGCATCCAATGCGGTGATTAACCCGCCCGTTTCTTGCGAGTTTATTATGCTTAATTTAACATTAAAGTCATTTTCTGGCAAGCCGTTTATAATTTGTATTGTTTTATGGATGTTAAATCCGTTTAAATCTAGCACGCAATCAATATCTTTATTTGCAAAAATTTGGATGTTTTGCTCGCTATAAATTTCGTTTAACAATTCCACTTTGTTTGCAACATTGTTGGAAATACCCTTTGCTAAATCCGCTGCGTTATCTACGCCCAAAATAATGTTGCCATGTTCGCCGCCATAAACGATGTTGCCCAAAACGTTTAATGCGTCTGCTGAATAGATGCGCAAAGTTTTGCCTGCGCCCACTGTTAGTGTTTTTTCCGCTTTAACAATCAAAACTTTATCTTTTGCAATATCTAAATCTTGGGTAAGTTCAATATTTTCTTCCACGCTGATGTTGGTTACGCCAAAGGTGTTAATTGCGGTAATTAAATCGCCCTCGTTTGCAACCGATAAAGTGTCCACATCAATTTCAACATTAATTGTTCCGTCTAAATAATAATCGCCGCCGCTAACTATTGCTTTACGGTAATTTACGCCCAAGTTTAATGGGGTGTTATATTCACTGTCCTCGCTATCCCACTCTATACTTGTTAAGCCAGCAACCGTTTCTAACTCGATATCTTGAACAAGTTGACCAACATAATAGTTGCCTTTTAAGGTTAAACTGTAATTTGCTTTGCTGATGCTAAAATCGTAATCAACTTCGCCGGTAAAGTTGCCTGTTCCAACTAATTTAGCCTTAAATTCGCCTGGCATAAATTGAGTAAATGGATTGGTTGAATTTTGTGTAAATTCTCCTTGCCCAGAAAGTTTGTATTGTGCAATTTGAACATTAAAATCTGTGCCCTGAACTAGGGTTTTGTCGTTAAACGTTAAATTAAATGTAGGTGCGGTGTCTGCTGCAATAAAATCATAACTTACTGCTTGTGGCAACATAGAAGTTTCTAATTCTTTTGCGTTGATTGTTAAATTGCAGGTTTTTTGTGCAATTCGCGCCGGAGCATTAGAGCCAACTTTCAAATAAACATATTCATCCTTAGGCACGATGTTAATATTTGCAGTGTAAGAGCCCGCATTTATGTAACTGCCCATAAAGGTAATATTATAATCTTCTAGCCCTTCCAAATCGAACTGCCCGGAAGCGGTAAGGCTTCTGCCTGTGTATGTTCTGGTTACGTCTGGCACGGTTATATCTGAAATGTCTATTAATTCATAGCCGGTTAACGAGGTTGTGCCAAGAACCGGGCTTTTGCTTGTGTCGGACGGAGTAAATTTCCAGGCGTAGTCGTGCAAGCCTTTTTGTATGGTTAAAGTGTTATCCACCCAATTAATTGTGCCTTGCGTGCTACCCTCACCCAAAGTGATAGTAACATCCGAAAGTTTGTTTGTTGTGAAATAAACATTGTCGCCAGCAACAACCGGAACAACGTTAAGTTTTGCGTCAGTTTTATTATCATTACAAGCGCTGAGCACCCCCACGCCTAAAATTAGCAACGCTGATAAAACAAACGCTAATGATATTTTAGAAAAATTATTTATTTTAGAATTTTTCATGTACCCCTCCATGTTTATAAAAATAATATCATAAAACGGAATAAATTGTAAAGTAAATTTGAAATTTAATTTTTATTTAATTTTTTTTGGATTTTTTGTAATTTTAATTAGTTACCTTTATTATGCGTAAAATTTGTAAATTTTTGTATAATTTTGTTATTTTTTGGTTAAATTATATTAATTTTTTGTGATTTTTATTAAATTTTAATATTTTTTTCTATTTAAATATAAAAAAGCCACATTTTTTGTGGCTTTTAATTTTTTGTTTTAAACAATGACTATTCAAGATTCCCAAGCAATTAAGAATGTCTTTTTCGAGATTCACTCCATGCGCTATCGCTTAGTCGGAATGACAGGCTGTTTTAATATTTTTTATTAATTTATTAATTTTTTTATTTTTTTAATTATTTTTTGTGATTTTATTAACATTTTTTATTTTAACAATTTTTATTTTTTATTGATTTTGTTCGCCCAAAAGTTGGTAGGCGGTTTTGGCAAAAAAGTCTTCCTTTTCTTTAAGGGTGGTTAATTTCCCTTTCCTTGCCTTGTTTAAAACAGTGTAAAATTCGTTAAAAATATTGTTCCAATCAAAGCATAAATTTAAGTCAAAACCAAAATAGTCTGCCACGTGCTCGCTGCCAAGGGGAACAATTGGGTGCAACAAGGTGTTGGCAACAAACAACATTTGAATTGTGTTGGCGGTAAGTTGTTTTAATTTTTCTTGGTCGGCGTTTGTTATTTCCTTTACCCAATATTTGTTAATGTTGCGGATAAACACATCAATAACGTTGTAAACTTGGTGGAATTTTTTATCGTACATAAATCGTTCAACATCCAGAATTGCTTTTTGGCAGATATCCATAATTTCGTCATCAATTTTACACTGTGGAATTACGCCATCCGAATTTTTTTGTGTTGAATAAAAGATTGTACGCAAGATGCGGTTATACACATTTGTTAGCAAGTTACCCTCTAACACCATTGGGTCAACATCCTCCGGCTTTGCATCCTTATTAAATGCTTTTGGCGCAAGGCTAACATTGTTGTTGGTCATATTCATTGCCACAAAATGAATTCTGAATTGTTCAGGCGAATAATATTTTAAAAAGTCGGTTGCCATTGGCGGTTTAACGCTGCCAGACGAACTTGCTTTTTGGTTCATGTAAAGAATAGATTTTATTGGGCAAATTTTTGTTATTTGCAGTTGCCCGTCCTTTGCTGGCACGGTTGGATTTTTGCCGTTCATATACATAAACATGGCTTGCTGTGCTGGGCCGTAAAAGTATAAGTTGTCTTCCCCAATAAATTGATAAACTTGCGCGTCTTTGTTGCACCAATATTTTTTCCATTCATCATCCGGCTTACCTATGCTTTCTAAATAGGTTTTTGTAAACGAAATTGGCGCCCAAAGGCTTTCCGGCCAAACATAAAAAGTTTGACCTTTTAACCCATCTATTTCTGGGCATGGAACACCCCAATCCAGGTCGCAAGTTAAGCGGAAAGGTGTTAGTGTTTTGCCGGTGCGATATCTTATTTCGTTAAGCGATAAAATTTTTCACGCTTTTTCGCGGTCGGACAGTTTATCAAACACGATTGTTATGCTTGGCATTTTATCATGCTTTGTTACATCTTCAAACTTTGGAAGTTGGCTTTTTATGCTGTCAAATTTGGGCAAATACTCCCTTTTGATATAAATTTCTGGCTTTTTAAAAAACTCTTTAATTTCTTTAACCATAAAGGGCGCGGTGTCGCTATCTTTTTCAATGGAGGCAATCCATTGCTCTAAATCTGGCACGCATTTGTCTAGGTCGAAATAATGATTTTCTATTTTAACAAGTTCGGGCTTTTCCCCGCTTAGGCAACTTATTGGGTTAATTAAATCCTGCGGCATATATTGATGCCCTAAACCGCACTCGTCCGCATAGGCGTGTTCGCTTGTGCAACCCTCAATTGGGCATTTGCCTATAACCTGCCTACCGTTTAAAATGCAACCCATTTTTTTATCGTAAAACTGCCAGGACGAGCGCTTGCTAACCATGCCAACATCGTGCAAGGTTGATATAAAATATTTGCTTACTTCATTGTGGATTTGCGCTGCTCTGCCAAGCGCGGACGCGCCAAAAAAGTTAAAGCCAATTTGATAGTCTTTAAAAATTTGTTTTTGCGCATTGTGGTTAAATTCTACAAACTCTTTAACCGAGTTAAACCTATTATCGCCCTGCTGTTTTAATGCCCTAAAACTTTCAACTGCGGTTGTGCCATAGCAATCCGTTCCGGACACGTATATAACATTGTCCTTGCCAATCCTATCACGCAAAAAACGGGCAAAAACATCCGCGCGCACCGTCATGCCCATGTGCCCATGGTGAAGCAATTTGTTGCCATATGGCATGCCCGAGGTTACCACCGCACGCTTTGGAAAATTTGGCCTTGGCCTAACATAATCCATATTTATCTCCTTAAAACAATAATAAACAAATTATACCGCATATTATAAAATTTGTAAAATTATTTTTCTTGTTTTAAAAATAAAAAAACCGCAAATGCGGTTAATTTTTGTTACATTATATTGTCTATAATATATTTTATAACTTTATCGCGTTGTTCATTTTGAGCGTCTAGTGGCAACTCTTTTTCTACAACTGCGGTTATAATTTTATTTTCCTTTTCTTTGTTGCAACCTAGCGAATTCAAATAGGTTATTTTTTGCACTAATGTTTTTTTGTTAAACGCTTCGCAATCGCGTTTCATCAACTGGTCTAGTTCTTGTTGTTCTTTGGCAGATTTTTCCATATTTTCTCCTTTGTTTTGTACGCTAATTTTACAATCTAAAAGGTAATTTGTCAATAGTATTTTTCAAAATTAATTTAAAACTGCTTTAATTCTGCGCACACCGGCCGAAACCGCCTCTTGTTTGGCTATTTTAAAATGTTTTAACTCGCTAGTGTTGGCAACGTGCGGCCCGCCACAAATTTGAAAATCTACATCGCCAATTTTGTAAATTGAAACAATTTCGTCCTCTTCCGCCTTGTGCACACCGTATGCGCCTTGCTGTTTTGCCTGTTTAAATGGCATTTCTAGCCTTACAATGTCAATTTTCCTGTTTATGGCGTTGTTTACAAAATCTTCAAGCGTTTTAACTTCCTCGTCCGTCAATTTGCGGTCAAAATTAAAATCGAAACGCAATCTTTCGCTGGTTATATTGCTACCCTTTTGCTCGATGGTTGTGCCAAACATATGCCTTAGCCCGGCAAGCATCAAATGGCAAGCAGTGTGAAGTTTTGTGGTTTCCTCCCCGTTATCTGCCAGCCCGCCTTTAAACACGCCCGCATTAGTTGTGCGTGCCAACTCTTGATGCGCCTTAAACGCCTCGTTAAAGCCAGCAATATCAACATCATAGCCGCGCTCTTTTGCCATTTCACAAGTAAGTTCGATTGGAAAGCCAAAAGTATCGTACAATCTAAACGCGGACTTGCCCGAAATGGTTTTATCTTCAACAAAATTAGGGTTTGCGCGCATAAATTGATTTTTTCGCTCTAAGCCGGATATAACTTTTTCAAACTCTTTATTGCCAAGTTCTAGCGTTTTGTTAAATTTATCAATTTCTGCCTTGATGCTGGTTAAAATATATTCCTCTTTTTGTTTAAGCAGTGGGTAAGCCTCGTCATAAACTTGCTCGATGTAAATTTTGGCAATATCTAGCAAATTGTCTGTTGGCAAATTGATTTTTTTAGCGTGCCTAATTGCGCGGCGCATAATTCGCCTTAGAACGTAACCTGCCCCAATATTTGAAGGCAAAATGCCATTTACATCGCCAATAAGCATAACCGTTGTGCGCATGTGGTCGGCAATAATACGCATGGATTTTGTTGTTTGTTCGTCCTGCCCATATTTTATGTTTAGTGCGTTTTCCATAAACGAAATAACACCCGAAAACAAGTCGGTTTTATAGCCGTCCGTCACGCCATTTAAAAACATGAGCATGCGTTCAAAGCCAAAGCCTGTATCTACATTTTTATTTTTTAATGCGGCATATTTGTTGCCGTCAAGTTTTTCATATTGCATATAAACATCGTTGCCAATTTCCACAAACCTGCCGCAATTACAATTTATATCGCACACGCCTGGATGAGTAGGTTTGTCCCAACGCGGATAAAACCACTCGTTATCTGGCCCGCATGGGGTGTGGGTTGTGCCATCAAGTTCCCACCAATTGTCCGCTAAAAAGAAAATATTTTCCTTTTTTATGCCCTGGGATAGCAAAAGGTTGGCCGTTTCATCATCGCGTGGGGCGCTTTCGTTCCCCGCAAAAACGGTTGAACAAATTTTGTTTTTATCAAGCCCAAAAACTTTGGTTAAAATTTCAATGGTCCAAGCAGTTTTTTCCTTTTTAAAATAATCACCCAAACTCCAATTACCCATCATTTCAAAAAAGGTAAAATGGGTTGGGTCGCCCACCTCGTCAATATCCACCGTTCTAACGCAGCCCTGCACATTGGTTAACCTTTTGCCTTTTTGGTGCGGCTTGCCAAGTAAATATGGCATAAGCGGTTGCATGCCCGCAACATTGAACATAACCCCCGTTTTGCCATCGCCAATAAGCGACACTGCGCCAATGTCTACATGGCCGTGCTGGATGTAAAAATCTAGCCATTTACGCCTTAATTGTTTGCTTGTAATTTTCATAAAAATCCTTTATATTGCTTTTAAATTGTTTAAAACTTTTAAAATTTCAATTTGTATTTCCGCTTTGGACAAAATTTTGCCGTCAGCAACACAATTAATTGTGTGCCAATTAAATTTGTGTGCCACATATTTTGCCCGATTGTATGCGTGCAGAAGATGGTTGTAATCTTGCTCTAAAATATCTTTATTTTGCCCATTTTTTAACTGCTTGCGCATTGAAGTTAGTTTAAAACTAATTTCACTTGGAACATCTAAAAACAAGGTGTAATCTGGCTCGGGCAAGTTGAGCAGTCCATATTCAAATTCTTTAACCCAATCTAAAAATTTGTCCACTTCCTCATCCGATTTAAAGCGGGTGGATTGATGTATCATGTTGCTGCAAGTGTATCTATCCATAAGCACAAAATCGTACTCGGCCAAATTTAATTGTTTAAGTGTGGTAAACCTATCCACGGCGTACAAACTGCTTGCCTGGTAGCCTGTTAAACTATCATTATCCCCTAAACTGCCATTTAAATACATTTTAACCGGCCCGCAACCCTCGTTTTCATAGTTTGGAAAACTTAAAATTTTGCATTTGTAGCCTTTTGTGGTTAAATATTCGTACAAAAGTTTGGTTTGCATTTTTTTGCCCGAGCCGTCTGTACCTTCAATGTCAATTATTTTCATATACCCCTCCTAAAATTGAGTTAAGTCCTCACTTCTAAATCTAACTTCGCCCGTTGTTGCGGTTATGGTGAATGTGTTTTTATCAAACTCAGTTTCGTTACCTGTTTTATTAACTTGGGTGGTGGTTTCCTCGTTTGTTTCGTACCCGCCGGACTCGCTAATTTGAGGCAAGTTTACATTTACATATCCGCCCTCATCTGCTTTTGTGGTTAAGGTGAAGAACGCATCGTTATCAACAACAACCGAAACTCCGCCCTTGCCCGAATTTATTGTGTTTGTGCCAATAACTTTAAGCATGGTTGCATAAAGCGCGCCCATGTCAAGTATGTCCGCCTTAATGTTTTGTGCGCCGTTTATTGTTGCCCTGCCATATTTTTGGGTAATTTTTACCCCGCGATACAGGTTAAAGTTTGCGTCATCCCCCTCCAAGGTAGGTATTTTGTAATCTGGGACATCTTCCCCAAAGGTTATGGTTATGCTGCCCCTTTCGTTGGTTGCTTGAATATATTTTGATGCGTTGTTAACCGTGATGTTGCCGTTTTTACTTTCAAGCAGCAGCGAACTTTGTGCTTCGCTAATATTTATGTTGCCGTCCGCGGTGGTTATAAATGAGCGTGCGCCCTCGTTAATTTTTTTGATACTCACCCTGCCTGATTTTGTTAAAGTTATGCGCGCTGTGTCCACTTCGTCCACTGTAACATTAGTGTCGGCCGAAGTGATGTTGCAGTTGCCAATTTTTTTAGCCGTTATGCTGCCACCCGCGTTTTCAAAATCCCACTGCAAGGTTTGGCAGTTGTTTAAAGTTAACATTCCGCGCTCGTTTTGTGTTACTTTAACTTGCGCCAATTCCACCCCGCTTGCGTCAAACTTGCCTTTGCCCAACTCTAAGTTGACATTGTTTGCAACAAAGCCGGTTTTAACCGTCATGGTGGAATTATTTAACACGGCGGTGATATTGCCCAAAACTGTTCCGCTGCTTAACTCGCATTTGCCGTTAGAAGCAGTGTAGGACAAATTTTGAATAGTGTTTGAATTTAATTCTATTTTTGTTTTTGCATTTTTATTGTTTAATTCAACATCCAAATTTCCGCTTGGCAAGCGCAATTCGATGTATGAACTTGCTTTTGCTAAAAACCCGCTTGGCTCGGTTACAGTAAAGGTTAAAACACCCTTGTTAACCTTTTTTTCAAGTGACAAATGACTATTTTTTGTTAAGCCAAAACCGTACGCGTTTGAAAAGGCTTTAAGCGAAATTTTATCCCCACTAACTTCCACCACATTAACATCAAAATTGGTGCTGTTTAACACAACTTTTGTAATTTTTTCTGTGCTGTAAGTGTTAGAGTCAATTGGCTCTTGCCCCCTGACATAAGTAAGGCCAAAAAGTGAGGAGTTAGGAAAGAAAAATAAATACAACACTCCCACACAAAATAGGCCAATTAATAATAACAAGGTTATTAAAAAATATTTCCAAAAAGTTTTCATGTTTATATTGTAAATTAATAAAAAATTTTTGTCAATAAAATTGTTGTAAATAACATTTAACAAATAAAAAAAATATAAATATATTAATTTTTGTTGAAACGAAATTTGAATTTGTGATATAATAAAATTTATGAAAAAACAAATTGCCTTAAACATTTTAAAATGCATTGTTGATGTGCTTTTATTTTTGGCAATCTCTTTTTATTTGGTTTTTATTTTGTTTAAAATTGTATATTTCCGCTCGCCCGTATACGGGTTTAGCATGAAGCCCACGCTTAACGCCACCGTGCCAGATATTAATACGGCCGGAGATGTGGCCTTTGTTAACCGATTTAAAGCAGCAAAAACGGGCGATGTTGTTGTTGCCCAAGTTAATTGGAGCGATAAAGAATTTGTAATTAAGCGCCTAATTGCGGTTGCGGGAGACAGCATTGAAGTTACCCCGGACGAGAATGGTTATAGCCTAAAAGTTAACGATGTTGAAATTTGTTACAAGCAAAAAAACACCGCCACCGACAATTTTTACGATTACTTCCTTGCCTTTATTGGCAACAGCGTGGAGGGGAAAGATTTTAGCAACAACATTCAGGGCAATAAAATAGTTTTAAACAAAGGCGAGTGCTTTTTACTTGGAGATAATTGGGGCGAAAGCCGCGATTGTTTAATGGAAGGTGCAATTAAAACCGAACAAATTCTAGGTTGTGTGGATTTTGTTGCCCCATACAAAACCAACGCCAATTTAACGATTATAAAATATATGTTTGTGGCATTGTTTTGCCCGCTAAAATAATTTTATACATAAATTTTTTTGTTTTGCAAAACATAGGGTTAAGGAGAAATTATGAAAAAACACTTAACCTTAAAGTTTGGCGCTATTATTTTTGCGGTTTTATCTTTGTTTGTTTTGCTTATGCCTAACATCGGAGTTGTTTACGCGCAAACTGACGCCGAAACAAATTGCAAAGCCAGCATTTTAATTGAACGCAGCACAAAAAAAGTTTTAAAAGAAAATAATTGCGATGAGCGTTTGCCTATTGCCTCAGTTACAAAACTTATGACCATACTTTTAACGCTAGAAAGAATAAGTGCGGGCGAATTTGGCGTGGACGATGTTATAACAGTAAGCGAAAATGCAAGCGGAATGGGCGGCAGTCAAATATTTTTGGACGCCAATGCCGAATATAAAATTGGCGAGTTGTTAAAATCCGTTATTGTTGCCAGCGCAAACGATAGCAGCGTTGCCCTTGCCGAACACATTGCAGGCAGCGAAAACAATTTTGTTAAACTTATGAACGAAAAAGCCACCGCACTTGGATTAACCAACACAAACTACGCAAATTGCACCGGCCTGCCTAGCGAAAGCGGTTATTCCTCCGCACGTGACCAAGCGATTGTTTTAAACGAAGTGTTGAATTACGACCTTTACCACGAATATTCTTCAATTTGGCTAGAAGATTTTACCCATCCAAGCGGCCGCACCACTCAAATGGCAAACACAAACAAATTATCTAGATTTTACGATGGCTGCATTGGCGGAAAAACGGGCAGCACCAATCAGGCAAAATATTGCTTGGCAGTTGGCGCAAAACGCAACGATATGGAATTAATTTCGGTGGTTTTGGGCGCAGATAACAGCAAGGCAAGGTTTAACATTGCAAGCAATTTATTAAACGAAGGGTTTAGCGAATATTGTGCAAAAAATATATTTGATGCTTCTTGCGTTAAAGATAAAACCATACGCATAAAAGGCCTTGACCGAGTTACCCACATTGCGCCAGAACGTGGTTACAGCATAATTTGCAAAAAGGACGAACAGCCAAATTACAGCCTAAATTACAACTTGCCAGCCTTGTTAACCGAGGTTAAAACGGGCGAAGTTGTTGGCAATGTTGAAATTGTTGTGGACGGCGTGGTTGTGGATAGAATTAACCTGCTTTCCACCGAAACACACGAGGAAGCAAGCCTGTTTGACTATATTAAGCAAATTACGCAATAAAATAAAAGCATCCGCTAAATAGTGGATGTTTTTTAATTTTTTTCTAACACGATTTCGTTATATTTTTGCTTTAAATATTTTTTATTTAACACATATTTTTCGCCGTTGTTTGCCAAGTCGGTTAAAACGGTTTTAAAAAATGAATGTATTTTTGGGTTGGCAGGGATGTGGCAATCCACTCGGTTGTAATAATCCAACACCATATAAGGCTTATATTCCTTTTTTTTGTAGCATTTGGTGGCGGCAATTTTATCGCACAAACTTTCCACCACATATTTGTAAGGAATTATCATTTGCTGGGCATTTTCCCTATCGAACCAATACTCTAAATGATGCTTGTTGCGGTTTTTGTGGTGAATCCAGGCCAGCGAATAGCCGTTTACCCGCCTGCTCTCCACAATTGGCGAATGGTCACCCGAAAAATATTTAACACTCTCCCAAAATTCGGTTGGTGAATATTTAGATAAATCGTGTGTTAGTCCGCGCCAAAATAAGCCACACTTGCAACACAACTTAAAAACTTCAAACCTATGTTTGTTAACTAAGCCAAGATGTTTTACAAATTTTTTCATAACTTTCCTTTGCTAAATATGAAATATATTTAACATATTCCGCCACCAAATGTCAATTTTAAACTCAAAATTTATCAAATTGCAAATTAAAAGCATATAAAACTTTGGAGGAAAAAATGAAAATTGGTATTTGCGGCTACGGAAATTTGGGGCGCGCAGTTGAAAAAAATATTTTATCTAACAAACAAGACAAATTGGTTGCAATTTTTTCTAGGCGAGAAAAGGTTTTTAGCGACTGCAACACAAAAATTTACCCATACAGCATGGCCGAACAGTTTAAAGATAAAATTGATGTTATGATAATGTGTGGTGGCTCGCAAGAGGACCTTTTATGGCAAAGCCCAGAAATGCTTAAAAATTTTAATATTATAGACACATTTGACACGCATGCCAAAATTAACGAGCACAAACTTGCCCTTTTAAAACAGCAGGCAAAAAGCAACAAAACGGCAATTTATTCATGCGGGTGGGACCCCGGCCTGTTTTCCATTGTGCGCACACTGTTTGCAAGCGTGTTTTTATCTGAGCCGCAAACTTTTTGGGGCAAAGGGGTAAGCCAGGGGCACAGCGAGGCCTTGCGAAATATAAAAGGGATTAAAGACGCCGTGCAATTCACCGTGCCTAACAAGGAAATTTTAAACAAGGTTAAGCAAAACCCAACCTACCATACAAGCGAAAATGAACGCCATGTGCGAGTGTGCTACATAGCCCTGGATGAAACCCGCCCCGCACAAGATATAATAGATGAAATTGTATCTACGCCAAACTATTTTAAAGGCCAAAAAGTTATTGTTAATGTTTGCTCGGCAAAAAAAGTGGCACAACTAAAAAGAAAAATGTATCATCAAGGAGTGGTGGTTGGTGGCGACCAATTTATAACCACCAACTTTAATGTAAAAATGGCATCCAACCCAGATTTTACCGCCAAAATTTTACTTTGTTTTGCGCACGCCATACCTGCATTAACTCCGGGCGTATATTCAGTTTTAGATATTCCAATTTCTAAACTAAAAGGCAGCACAAATTACCTTTAAAAAACACACAGGCTCACCCTATGTGTTTTTTAGTTATTATTGCTTGTAAAATCTTTTGTTATATTTAATGCAATATCTTTAATTTTTTCTTGCGCTAAATTATCTAGTTTAGCCGGCAAAACATCCGTTTTTAGCGATAAAACGATATTGTCTTCTGCTAGTTTTGCCCTAATTGAATTAAATATAAATTTAGATTGTTTTATAGGCAAATCAACGGCATCTTTACCCTGCAAAGGTTTACAATTTGTGCCACCTGCAGTTAAAATCAACACAGCGCTTTTGGGCGTTGTTAATGTTTTTTTGCTGTTGTAAAAATAGTTTAGGCGAGAAATAATATTAAACATTGGGCCGGGCAAATTAGACATGTAAATTGGGCTTGCAATAACAACAATTTGATAGTCGTCTTTTGTTATTTTTTTAAAATCGTCATCAATTACACAGTCTGCAACTTTGCAAGCCGTACAATTCAAACAAGCCGCCACCCCGCCCTCGTTTTTAATGTTAGGAAAAGCATAAACAAAATCTACTTCACCATTAAAATTATCTATAAAAGTTTTAACAAGGCTAGCGCAGTTTCCGTTTTTCTTTGGGCTTCCAAAAATTATTAACGCCTTCATAAACATCCTTAAATTTAGGTATATATCTATTCGTTGGTTTCAATAATTTTGCCAACTTTAACATTAAATTCGCCGCTAACCAAAATTACTTTTTTAGCGCCGGCAACGCCTTTAAGGTCGCTTATTGTTTTTTCAATAAAATCGGTGTTTTTGCTTGAAATTGTAATGTCTTCAACTTCGGTTTTTAGGCTAAGTTTGTTTTCGCTTTTAAACTGCCTCACCGCGCTAACAATGTCCAACACTTCCTCACCTTTTTCTAGCACAGATTTATCTACATCTTTGCCAAGGAACAAGTAGCCAGAAATGTGGATAGACGCCTTATTTTCAATTTGCGCGTAATAACTTTGGTAAATTTCCTCGGTTATGTGCGGCATAAATGGAGCAAACATTTTTAGCATGCCAAGCAAAACATGGTAGCAGGTATATTTTGCGCTTTCGCACTCGCGCTCGCCAAAGATGTCTGGGTTGTATAGCCTACGTTTAACAAGTTCAACATAGTTATCGCAAAAATCCCAAAAAAATCTTTCAAGTTCGCCAAGCGCCAGGCTTATTTCATACCCGTCCAGATGCTTAACAAAACTGTTGTATAAATTTTTGTATTTTTCAATTAGCCAAGCGTCCATGGTTTCTAATTTCACCTTTTTAGGGGTGTAATTTTCTAGAAAACTTAACACGAACTTGCTTGCGTTCCAAAGTTTGTTAACTAATTTTTTGCCGTTGTCAAACTCAACAAGCGAAAAGGCAGTGTCCTTGCCAAGCGCCATATTTCCCGCCCAATATCTAGTAACGTCCGCGCTGTAATTTTTAATTATCTCTTGCGGAGTGTTTGCAGAATTATTTTTAGATTTTGCTAACTTGCTACCGTCCGAACTTGTAACATAGCCCGAAATCATAAGGTCGGTCCATGGCAATTTGTTAAAGTGATACAAACTTTTTACAATAGTGTAAAAATCCCACACGCGGATGTTATCGTGCGCGTTAGGGCGCAAATTGAATGGAACAAAACTATCGTCCAAACCCTTGGATGTAAGCATATCCGCCGCAATTTGTGGGGTTAGTGAAGAGGTTGCCCAAGTGTCCATAACATCGGTTTCTGGCTCAAACTCAGTGCATCCGCACTCGCACGCCTTTTTAGGGCTGTCTTTAATAGGGTCAACCGGCAAATCTAATTCGTCTGCCAAAATTACTTTTCCGCACTTTTTGCAATACCAAACAGGGAAAGGCACACCGTAATATCTTTGACGGGCAATGCACCAATTCCACGATAAATTTTCACCCAATTTAAGTATCTTGCGCGCATATTTTGCGGGTGCCAATTAAGTTGCATTCCGGCATCGTACAATTCCTTTTTGTGGGAAAGCACATCAATAAACCATTGCTTTTTAACTTCAATTTCAACCGGAGTTCCGCATCTATCATGGGTGGACACGGTGTGAGTAATTTTTTCTTGCTTAATTAATAAATCTTCCTCATCAAGTTTTTCAATTATAGCCTTTCTGCAAGCAATAATGCCCATGCCCTCAAACTCTTTTGCAAGAACAGTCATTTTGCCGTTGGAGGTAAAGCACTCTTTAATTGGCAGGTTGTGTTTTCTTTGCCACTCTTTGTCCACATTATCGCCAAATGTGCAGCACATAACCACGCCCGAGCCCTTGTCTAAACTAACCAAATCGTCCGCATAAACAGGCACTTCAAAGCCAAAGTGAGGCACAACCAATTTTTCTTTTAAAAGGTGAGCATTTTTCTTATCGTTCGGGTTAATGAAAACGCAAACCACACCGCACAACATTTCCGGCCTGGTTGTTGCAACGGTAACATACTCTTTTTTGCCTGCAATGTAAAATTTTAAATAATTGAAAGTGCTTTCCACTTCCATATCTTCAAGTTCACTTTGCGCGCATGCGGTTTGGCACTCGGTGCACCACAATGACGGCGCTTTATCTTGGTAAATATACCCCTTTTTTAACAAATCCAAAAAGGATTTTTGGCTTATCTTTTGCGTGTTTGGCGATATTGACGAATAATGCTCTTTCAAATTGCACGAAAAACCTGCAGACTTGTATAAATCAAAAAATTCGTCCTCCAATTTTTTTGTTTCGTCCAAGCAGATTTCAATAAATTTTTGCCTTGGCAAATCGTACGCGCGCTTTTTAATTATCTTTTCAACATATCTTTCAGTTGGCAGGCCGTTATCGTCAAAACCAAACGGAAAATACACATTTTCCCCTTTCATCCTGTGATGGCGCGCAACCGTTTCAATATGGGTGTAACTAGACAAATGCCCCATGTGAATATGGCCGTTAATTGTTGGCGGCGGAGTATCTATTGAATAAATTGGTTTGTTAGAATTTTTATCAAATTTATAAATATCATTGTCAAACCAATAATCTTGCCACTTTTTTTCTTTTTCAGTAAAATTATATTTTTTGTCTAACATGGTTTCTCCTATAAATTACATAAATATATGCACCTATTGTATCAAACCACACAAAAAAAATCAACCATATTAAGCCAATTGCACCTATAAGGCTGATTTTAGTTGTAATATTGCTTTACATTTTAATTTTACACATTCTGAAAAGATAAAACATAAGGCACAACTTCGCATGAAAGTTTTATTGCATACAAATAATACATGTAAAGGGAAGCCAAAATAATCACCATAATTATGGCCACTATATACCATTTTTTGTTAGCCTTTAATCCGTGTAAAAACATCGGAATTAAAATCATTAGCGCCGGCATAAAATACACAACTAGTCTATTAAATAACTCTTGTGCAAACAAAAAGTAACCATCAAATCTTATTGCTGGCACAAACATAAACATCAGCGCAAAATAATCGTAAATTTTTAATTCAGCCTCACTTAATTTTAACTTCTTTCTGCCCAACCAAAACGCTATAAATACCGCAAATAGGCCAATGTTGTAAAGCATGTTAATAATTTCAGGCTTGCCTAAATATATTCTGCTTACAGTGTAATAATTTAAATAAGGCACATTAATATTAAATTTAATTAAAAGATCAATAACGCTAGGGTAAATTAACACCATCAACACATTTGCAAGCACAAATAATAAAACAATTTTCCAATTTAGTTTTATGTATTTTAAAATTACAAACACAAAACCTATTAACGCGCTTTTGTGGAACAAACTTGCAAGTAAAATTAATCCGCATGCACCAAGCGCTTTGTTTTTTAGCACCAACACAATGGCTAGCAACAAAAATCCAATGGCAATTGTTTGCCTTAATCCAGACAGACTAAACGCAAAAGTTCCAAATGCTATATAGAAAAACAGCGATAAAAACTTGTTTTTGCTTAATGTGTTTACAAACACCACAACGCAAATTGAAATAAAGCATGACACAATAAATAGCAACACCCTAAATGGCATGTGTAACTTTGCCAAGCAAAAGTTTAAAAGCGTGTAACCAATTTCAAATGCGGGTGGAAAAATTTTCATTTTGTCCACATCGTGGTAAAAATTTAAATAGGCAACATCGTCCGACCCCACCGTCATTGCTTTGAAGGTGGATAAAAATACAAACGAAACAATTGTAATTATTCTAAATTTAAAAAAGTATTTTAAAAATTTATTATACCAATGTTGTTTTTCGTCAGAAATAACTCCTTGCCTTTTTAATAAAAATTCCAAGCCAAAATCAGCCAATATTATAAAAATTAAAATGATATATGCTAACATTTGTCCTCTTTTTCGTGTTTCATGTGTTCAGTGTAACAAAAAATTCAACAAAAATCAACATATTACATTAAATTTTAACAAATTATACTTTAAGGGTTGTTTTTACCCGCAAATTGTTAAAAAATGAAATATTTTTTTAATTTATTAAATTGATTTTAAATTCATATTGCCAGTAACTTAAACCACAAAGTTTTTCTGTTTTATTCGTAAGGCATAGTTTTAAGTTTAATTTGTGTCTAGCAATGTTTATTTCTCTTCATTGCATCAAAAAAAATATTTTTTGTAAGTTTATATCGTCTAATGCCATTATTCCTTGTTATTTTAATTCCAAAATTTGTGTTTTGCACACTTATGCAATATTTTTTATTAATTTTAAATAAACTGTTGCAAAAATAAAAAAACTATGTTATAATAACAAGCGTTGCAACAAAATTTAGGCAGCCACTTCGCTCAACATCGCAATAAAAACTTACACATTTCACGCACATCATTGCAATAAAATAGCAGTTGCCACACACGGCACTAAAAATTTTAGTTAGTCGCCAAACATAAATTGCAAAATATAAGCAGTCGCCTCGCAGCGCAAAAACATTATGCACCCATAGCTCAACTGGATAGAGCGTCGGTCTACGGAACCGAAGGTTGGGGATTCGAACTCCTCTGGGTGCACCAAAAACCCCTTAAAAATAGGGGATTTCGGCAAGTTTATGCTTGTCGAATTTTTTT
>CANPWT010000017.1 GCA_947584775.1 uncultured Clostridia bacterium
GTGCAAATGGCGGCAGCGAAGATTTTTCGCAATACAAGGCAAATGTAAATCTTGTTGACTTAAACACTAATTTTGATGCCAGATGGGCGGGCGGAAGCCAAAACGTTTTTTGCCCAGCAACAGAAAACTTTGTTGGATTTTACCCTAACAGCGAGCGCGAAGTAAACTCGCTAATAAACTTTACTTTATCCACACGGCCAACGCTTACAATAAGTTATCACACCAAAGGCAATGTAATTTATTATGGCTTTGAAACACAAAATGAGGATGAAATTGCACGCGACCGAACAATTGGCGAAAGCATAAGCGAACTAACTGGCTACCCACTTATATTTACTGAAAATTCCACAGGGGGCTACAAGGATTGGTGCATTGAAAAATTAAACATCCCAGCCTATACAATTGAAGTTGGCGATGAAAGCCTGCCTCACCCAATAACCATCGAGGCATTGCCCGAAATTTACGCCCGAAACAAAGATGTGCCACTGCTTGCACTTGAAAAAGCAAAAGAATTTTACAATTCTATTGACTTTAACTACCCAATTGTGCAAAATTATTCTAGCGAGGTTAAAAATGAATCCTATGAATTTAGCAACCAAGTTAGGATATACGGCAAACTTAAAAGGCGAGATACCTATAGGCGCAGTAATTGTAAAAAACAATAAAGTAATTGCAAAGGCGTACAATAAAAAGGAAAAACATCAAATTGCCACCCACCATGCTGAAATTTTGGCAATTCAAAAGGCCAACAAAAAACTGCACTCGTGGCGACTAGACGATTGCGATATTTATGTAAATAAAGAGCCCTGCCCAATGTGTGCAGGCGCGATTGTTGGCGCGCGAATTAAAAATTTATTTTATGCGGTTAAAGATAAAGACAATGGCGGAGTTAGCAGATTTAACATTTTAAACAACACAAATAATCACACAACAAACAGCACACAACTTTGCGAATTTGAAAAAGAAAATTTAGATTTAATTCAAATTTTTTTTAAAAATAAAAGAAAATTGCAAAAAAACAAGCAAAAATGCGTAAAATTTTAAAAAATCCACTTTGTTTGTGGATTTTTTATTTTATCTAACGCTTTGTTTTAAACTGTCGCTTGCCTTAAAAGCGGGCGTGCGCCTTGGCTTAATTACGTTTACCGTGCCCGACTTAAAATTGTACATCGGCTTTGATTTAATTTGATTAATTTTAAATTTGCCAAAGTTAGATAGTGTTACGCTTTCGCCTTGTTGCAAGGCTGATTTAATTACATTTAAAATTGTTTCTAGGCATAATTTGCAATCTTTTTTTGTTAAACCTGACTGCATATATACCTCTTTCACAAATTCGTTCTTATTCATAATACCTCCAATTAGATAATAGACAAAACAAAATATATTTAATCAATATTTTTTAAATGCGCGTTTATTTTTTTTAAAATTAACATTTAACAACATCATAGAAAGTATATAAACAAGGCCAGAAATTAAAATGCTTATAATCAAATAAATTATAGAAAATTTATTTTTTAATAAAATTGTTAATACTAATAGCATAATTGTTGAAGAAATTAGCACTTTTAATAAAAATTTGACATCTAACGAATATAAATTTAATTTTTTTAGTTCTATTCTATTCAGCAGCCAGACTACAAAATAGCACAAACTATTTGCTATGCCAAGCGCGTAAATATTTAACGCCTTACTAGGCAAAAATATGATTTGCACAAAAAACTTTATTGTTACTGCAATGGACAAATTTTTTATGGTTACATATCTATTTTCCACCGCCTGCAAACTAACTGAAAAAATTTGATTTACCGAAAAGAAAATTATGCCAACTGATGAAATGCGCAGCAAGTTATACGCCAAATTTAAGCCTTTAAGACCAAAATTATTTAAACTGTTGCCATATAAAATTTGCATAAGCGGCTTTGGAAAGGCAATAAAAGCAAACACGCATGGCAGCGTTATAAACAACACAGTGTTAATTGCAAGCGTTGTTTTTTTGTTGCCAGATTTTTTATTTGACGCAAGTGCCGGCATGATTGAACAGGCAAGTGCAAATGAAAACAGCGTTGGCAGGCTGGTTAAAGTTGAAACTGCACCCGTATCTAGCCCATACATAAACACTGCCATTGAAGGTGAAAAATTTATTTTTAACAAATTTACAACAATTAAACTATCAACAAAACTTGCAAGCGGCAAAATTATATTAGTTAGTGTTATTGGCAAAATTTCTTTTATTACTGCCAGGCAATTTAGTTGTGTTGCGACTGCGTTTTTTTTACTAAATTTATAAAACAGCAACAAAATTGCAAGCGAAACAACTTCGCTTATAACAATGGCTATCATTGCCCCAACAATGGCATAAATTAAACCTTTTTTAATAAAAATTAGGCATAAAATTAAGCCAAATATCATTTTTACAAGTTGTTCAATTACATTTGAAAGCGCGCTTGGTGTAAAAAATTTTTTGCCCTGAAAATACCCTCGCAATATGCTTGCCCCGCTAACCAAAATAATGGTTGGCGCTAAAATTAAATAACAAATGTATAGCCGCGGCTCGCCTTGAAGGGAAGAAAGCACTCCGCTTAATAAAATTAATGCTGTGGTTAGCAGCAGCGAAAACACGCTAAATATTGCAAAACATTTTTTTACAATGCTGTTTGCCGACTTGGGATTGGATGCAACAATTTTAGAAATTGCCATAGGAAGCCCAGCCGTTGCAAGCACAACGCATAGCGAATAAAAGGGGAAAATTAATTGATAGACGCCTATGCCCTCTCCGCCCAAAATGCGGGTTAACAAAATCCTATAAACCGCACTAAAAATTTTTGCCAGCACACTGCCAGCAGACAATATAACTGCGCCCTTAATTACGCCCGACTTCATACTGTTAATATTTGTAAAAATAATTAAATTTATTGTAAAATGCGTTGTTTTTTGCGTTTTTTGCTTAAATTTTTATTATTTTTTATTAATTTAAAGCAAACAACAAATAAATAATTGAAATAATTTTTAAAATGTTTTAAGATAATTTTATGAAATTTAAAAAGTTTATTTACGCACTTGCCCCAATGGCAGGCGTTACCGATTTTGCTTTTAGAAAAATTTGTTCTGATTTTGGTGCAGATATGGTTGTAACCGAAATGATAAGTTTAAAAGCAATTGAAAACAACAATTCTAGAACATCTAAAATGCTAAAAGAGGAATCTAAGGCGATACGCGTTTGCCAAATATTTGGACACGAAGTTGGCACATTTGAAAACGCTTTTAAAAACAACTCTTTTGAAAATTTTGATATTATAGATTTAAACTGTGGCTGTCCCGCCCCTAAAATTGTTAAAAACAAGGACGGCTGTTTTATGATGTCCGATATGGAAAACAGTAAAAAAGTTATTTCCTGCTTGGTTAAATGTGCAAATAAGCCGGTTTCGGTTAAATTTAGGTTGGGCATTTTTGACAATTTGAATTATATTGAATTTGCAAAGATGTGTGAACAATGTGGAGTTAGTTTTTTAACTTTGCACGCCCGCACGCGTGAGCAGGGTTACGCCGGCACTGTGGATAAAGAGGCGTATAAAAAATTGGTGGAGGCAGTAAATATCCCCGTGTTTTGGAGCGGGGACATTAAAACCAAAAAAGATGTTGAATTTGCAAAACAAATTGGTTGCGCGGGCGTTATGATTGGGCGCGCTAGTCTTGGCAACCCAGAAATTTTCAGCGTTCTTAAAGGCAAAACTCCGCCATACACAAAAAAGGAAGCAATAATTAAGCATTTGAATATGCTAAAAACCTATTTTAAATCGGAGCGCACACTTGTTGCCTATTTTAAAAAGCATTTAATGTGGTATGTGCGAGCCACAAAAAACGCAACACTTACCAAACTTAAAATTTTAGAGTTTAACACCTTAAAACAAATTGAAAATTTAATTGATGAATTATAAAAAAAGAGACTTGTCCTCTTTTTTAAGTTTAGGCTTGTTTTGCGGTTAAATTTTGTTTTTTATATTTTTCTATCTTATTTTCAAGTTCTTTTGCTTGTTTATAACAAATTTTTAAAACTTCTTCTGCAGTCAAATTGCTTTTTTGCCTAAATAAAAGTTCATAATCTAGGCTAACCTCTGGGCATTTTGCCAATTTTTTTGCTAGTTCCTCCCAATTTATATTTCCATAGCAATTTAGTGTGTGGGCATCTTTATCCCCCATGTTGTCATGTAAATGCAAGCAGATTAATTTGTTGCCATAAAGGCTTAAATAGTCCACTTCGGGATGAAAACAATGTTGATGTCCGCTATCTAAACAAAACCTTAAATATGGGCTATCTATATTTTTAAAAACATATGGCAAAACTTCGTTTTCGTTAATATTTTCAATGGCCAAAGGCGTGTTGTATTTTTCCGCCACCTTTAAAACTCTTTTTAGGCGCTCTAACCCAATTTTTGATTTTTTACCCAAAAGGTGCACAACAACGCATTTAAAGCCATACTTATGCGCGATTTTTATATCTTTAATTAAATTTTTTTCTAGTTTATCCCCAATCTTATTGTTTAAAAAGAAATTTTTTAATTCGCTAACATTGTAACTAAAATGCAAACTAGAAACATTTAGCCCATATTTTTTAAACAGTTTTATTTGCTTTCTTATGCTGCCATTTTGGTAATTAAGATTTTTATCGGCATTTGTTATAACGCAATCAAAACCTGCCTGCTTTATCATTTTCGCGCGTTCTTTAATTGGCTCATTAAAGCCATAATAGAAACTTATTCCTTTGTTTAACATTTATGCTCCTAAAATTTTAGTTTTTTGATTACATCTTTAACTGTTTTAACAGAATAGTCAAATTCCTTTTTTTCTTCTGCGCTTAATGGAATTTTAAAAATTTCTCTTACCCCCTCACGAGAAATAATTGCTGGCTGACCAATGCACACACCCAACTTTTCGTCATAACAAGACACGGTAAAAATGGAATTACTATCTTCAAAAATTGCATCTGTTATATTTTTAAGGCACATGCCAATTCCGTATGCCGTGTTGCCCTTTTTTTCTATTATTTCGTACGCGCTATTTCTAACATCTTTTAATATTTTTTGTTTTTTTGCTTTTGATATATAGCGGTTGATTGGGGTTAAGCCGATTGTGGCATGCTCCCATGGAATCATTTCGCTGTCCCCATGTTCGCCAATAACATAAGCGTGCACATTTTTATAGTTTACATGCATTTCCTCGCCCACTATATGCCTTAAACGCGCCGTATCTAACGTTGTTCCGCTGCCAATTACACGTTCTTTTTTAAAGCCAGAAAATGACAGTGTGGCGTATGTCATAATGTCTAGCGGGTTGGTTGCAATTAAATAAATGCCAGCAAATTTTGTTTTGTTAACTTCTTTTATAATTGAACGGAAAACGGACAGATTTTTTTCAATTAAATCCATGCGAGTTTCGCCTTTTTCTTGATTTCTGCCTGCCGCAATGCAAATGATATCTGCATCCGCGCAGTCCGAGTATTGCCCAGCACGCACAACAATTTTACGCTTAGAGCAACTTGCCGCGTGCATTAAATCTAGCGCCTCGCCCTCTGCCTTGTTCTTGTTGATGTCAATGAGCACTAGTTCGTGCACATTGCTTGTGCCGTTGACAATGGAAAAAGCATAACTCATGCCCACATTTCCGCAACCTATTAGCACAACTTTGTTCAATTCAAAATTTTTCATATTCCCCGCCTTTGATTAATAGTTATTCCAATTCCAATTCAAAATTTCTGGCATATCTATGCCGTGTTCGCGAATATACGATGAATGTTTGTTTAGCAAATTAAACATATCCGTTTCAATTTTCTTTTTTGTTTTGGCATCAACTTTTACATATTTTAAAAGTTTTAGCATTAAGTGATAGCGGTCTATTCCGTTTTTAACGCGCATATCAAAAGGAGTTGTTATTGTGCCCTCCTCCATATAGCCGGAAACGTGCATGTTTTGATTATGCCTATTGTAAGTTAGTTGGTGAATAAGTTGTGGGTAACCATGGAAATTGAATATTATTGGTTTGTTGGTTGTAAAAATTTCGTCATATTCGCTATCGGTTAAGCCGTGCGGATGGGCAGAACTTGACACAAGTTTCATTAAATCCACCACATTTACAAATTTAACATTTAATTTTGGCAAATATTGCTTAATTAAAGTTACAAGCGCAAGCGCCTCTAAGGTTGGAGTATCACCACAACTTGCAATTACAACATCTGGATTTTTACTATCGTTTAACCCCGCCCAACACCACTCGCCAACGCCTTTTTGGCAATGGATTTTTGCTTCCTTAATATTTAGCCATTGGAAGGACGGATGTTTAGACGCAACAATTACA
Source organism: uncultured Clostridia bacterium (assembly GCA_947584775.1). Taxonomy (GTDB): domain Bacteria; phylum Bacillota; class Clostridia; order Christensenellales; family UBA1242; genus Onthoplasma. The sequence continues at coordinate 6,349 of CANPWT010000017.1, forward strand.
TTTACATAATTTTTAGATTTTGCAACATGGTTGTAACAGGAAAGAAGGCAATTTGTGTCTGCCGGCAAATATATGCGAACAACATCTGCCTTTTTGTTTACAATGTGGTCTAGCATGCCTGGGTCTTGATGGGTAAAACCATTGTGGTCCTGCTGCCAAACATTGCTGGTGAGAATTAAATTTAGCGAACTTATTGGCGCTCTCCAACTGATTTCATTGCACGATTTAAGCCATTTTGCGTGTTGCGAAATCATGCTGTCCACCACGCGTATAAACGCCTCGTAACTATCAAACATTCCGTGCCTGCCGGTTAATAAATATCCTTCAAGCATGCCTTCACACATGTGCTCGCTTAAAAAACTATCCATAACTCGGCCATCGCTAGACAAAAATTCGTCCGTTGGCAGGATTTTGCTATTGAATGTGCGGTTTTCCCCTTCAAAAACATGGGACATGCGGTTGCTCATGGCCTCATCTGGGCTAAAAATGCGATAATTTTTGTTTTTCTTATTAAGTTTGAAAATGCCGCGTATAAAAGCGCTAAGTTCCAACATATCTTGCGCCCGAACAGTACCATGCCCGCGAAATTTAACTGCATAATTTTCATAATTTGGCAAATTTAACTCTTTTAAAAGCAGCCCGCCATTGGCGTATGGGCTTGCCGTCATGCGTTTTTTACCGGTTGGAATAACCGATTTAATTTCCCTTTTTAGTTTGTAAGAAGCGTCGAATAATTCATCTGGCTTATAACTTAACAGCCAATTTTTTAATAGTGGAATTTGGCTAGCATTTTGCACATTTATTGGTATTTGATGAGCCCTAAAACTGCCCTCTATTTGTTTACCGTCAACCTCTTTTGGCCCGGTCCAGCCCTTTGGCGTGCGCAAAACAATCATTGGCCATGGCATTTTTTGCCCCGCCTTAATTAGGCGTATTTTTTCCACACACTCGTCCATGGTTTTTGCCATAAGTTTATGCATGGTTTTAGGGTCACTTCCTTCAACAAAATGCGGCTGATAGCCATACCCCTCCATAAGTTTTTTAAGTTCAGTTTTGCTTATGCGCGAAAGGATTGTTGGGTTGTTAATTTTGTAGCCATTTAGGTGTAAAATTGGCAAAACTGCCCCGTCACTAGATGGGTTTAAAAATTTATTGCCATGCCAAGAAGTTGCAAGCGGACCGGTTTCTGCCTCGCCGTCCCCAACAATGGCAACTGCAATTAAATTTGGGTTATCTAGCACTGCACCAAAGGCGTGCGCAAGCACATAACCAAGTTCGCCCCCTTCGTGGATTGAGCCGGGAGTTTCGGGCACTGAGTGCGAGCCAATTCCGCCCGGGAAAGAAAATTGTTTGCAAAATCTAGCCATGCCGTCATGGTCAAGCGAAATGTTTGGGTAGACCTCACTATACACACCCTCTAAATAAGAGTTGGCTGTTAAATAATTTCCGCCATGCCCGGGGCCAGACAATAAAATCATATCTAAATTATATTTTTTAATAACGCGGTTGCAGTGCGCATAAATAAAGTTTTGCCCAGGCACTGTGCCCCAATGCCCAACCAATTTTTTCTTAATGTCTGCAAGGCACAACTCGTGGTCACGCAAAAGCGGATTATCTTTTAAATAAAGTTGAGCCGCTGACAAATAATTTGCCGCCCGCCAATATTTGTTTAAATTATTTAAAAATTCGTCTGTAGAAAACTTGTCCATACTTTCCCCTTTAAATTATTATACAAAAATTTTTAAATTTTAAAAAATGAATTACAATTAAATTTAATTATTTTTTTCAATCACAAAATAAAAAATCAACACAAAAAACGCCATTTAAAAAATGGCTTTACGCTTAAAATTTTTAAAAATTTTTTATTTTTTTACAATTTTTTGCATTTTTTTAGCGTTTTTTGCTTCTTTTTTGCAAATTTTTTAAAATTTTTTCATTTTTTTATTAAGCGGATTGATTATTCCGTTGGCAAAGTTTGATGTTAAAACACATTACAAATTTTAATTTTTAAAAAAATTTTTGGATTCATTTTTCAACCAACAAACGCAAACCTTGCTAAGTTATTTGGTCAGATAAATATTTACTAAACGCTTTGCATATCTTGACTAAGCGGAAGACACGCAAACCTTGCTAAGTGATTTGGTCGGCTAAGTATTTACTGAAAGATTTGCATATCTTGACTAAGCGGAAGATACGCAAACCTCGCTAAGTGATTTGGTCAGATAAGTATTTGCTAAACGCTTTGCATATCTTGACGCTAGCGTCATCAAAACATTTATTTTCGCTGGCTAAAATTATAATTGCGCCTATGGCATCGCCGTCTTTAACAATGGGCACAATAAGTTGGCAAGTATATTCGTTTGGCGTGTTGGGAAAAAATTCTAGCATTTCACTGCCGTCATCTTGCTTTTTTATTACAATTTCCTTGCGGTAAATTAGTTCCTGCACATCCTCGTTAAGTTTTTTGTTTATGTGCTTTTTGCGGTTGGAAGATAAAATTGTTTCCATATCCGAAATTAAAACATCGTGTTCAATGCTTACTGAAATTGCATTTGCAACGGCATCGCTATACTCTTTTAAACTTGCCATGTCGCTATACTTTGAAAGTAAAAATTTGTTGCCATCAACTATGCCAATTTCCAACTTTGTGCCCACACGCACATTTAAAGATTTGCGCATCTCACGCGGGAGCACAATCCTGCCCAACTCGTCAACTCGCCTAACTATTCCTTTACTTTCCATATTCACCTCTAACTTATTTTGGATTTTAAGTTGATATTTATACTTTATTTAACCAATTTTAACCAATATTGTTAAAACGATTGTTAAAATATATTTTTTATGTTATAATACATTCACACTAAGGAGATTTTTATGAAGGTTTTGCACTTGCTTTCTTCTAATAAATATTCCGGAGCAGAAAACGTGGCATGCCAAATTATAAGTTTGTTTAATGACGAAAAAAATGATTTTGCATACTGCTCGCCAGACGGTGAAATTAAAGAAAGTGTAGAAAATAGGAATATTAAATTTATTCCACTTAAAAAAATGAGCGTTAAAGAAATTAAGCGCGTGATTAAACAATTTAACCCGGACATCATCCACGCCCATGACATGAAAGCCATTTGCCTTGCCCTACTTGCAAAAAGCAAATGTGTTGTGGGGCAAATACATCGCAACCATGACGAATTTAAAAAACTTTCCATTCGTTCATTAATTTTTAAATTTTTTGCTTCTAAAAAAGCATTGAAAAAAATAATTTGGGTGTCGCCTGATTGCCTAAATGATTATAAATTTAAAAAGAGCGTGGAAAATAAAAGCATAATTTTAACCAATATTGTTAATGCGGAGGAACTTTATAAAAAGGCAACCGCAAATGATGACATTGTCACCTCGGATATAACCTTTGTTGGCAGGTTGACTGATATTAAAAACCCGCTAAGATTGGTAGATATTACTAAATTGGTTGTTAAAAAGTTGCCAGATGCGCAATGCAACATAATTGGCACGGGCGAGTTGGAACAGGAATTAAAAGCCGAAATTGAAAAAAATTCGTTACAAAACAACATTCACCTACTAGGTTTTAAATGCAACCCTTTCCCAATTTTAAGTAAAAGTAAAATTTTTTTACTAACAAGTAAATCGGAAGGTTTGCCAATGTGTTTGTTGGAAGCACAAGCGTTTGGCCTGCCTGTTGTTTGCCCACAAATTGCCGGGCTTGAAAAAATTGTTACAAACAAAACAGGTTGTTTATACTCCTCAGATGAGCAAGCGGCAAATTTTATTATCAATTTACTTAAAGACGATAAAAAATATTTAAATTACAATAAAGATATTTTGGCCTTTAGTAAACAATATAACGATGCATCAAATTTTAAAACTGTTTTGTTAAGCATATACAATGAAAGTTTAAAAGGATAATAATGGAAGATTTAATTTCAATTATAGTGCCCGTATATAAAGTTGAGCAGTTTTTAGACAATTGCGTGCAGAGCATAACCCGCCAAACATACAAAAATTTGGAAATTATTTTAGTGGATGACGGCAGCCCAGACAACTGCCCTAAAATATGTGACGACTTGGCAAAAAAAGATGCCCGAATTAAAGTTGTGCATAAGCCAAACGGCGGACTTTCTAGTGCCAGAAACGCTGGTTTAAATATTTTTACCGGAGATTTTGTTTGTTTTGTTGATAGTGATGATTTTATTGAATTAGACTATGTTAAACATTTGCATGACAAACAAAAACAAACAAATGCGGATTTAGTATTTTGTAAAGCAAATCGATTTATTAATGGTGAAAAAATAAAATATGCTGAGGATTTAAAAAACATAATTGAAAATTACAATCCTGAGAACATTTACAAATCTTATTGCAACGGAACCTTCTTTTTGAGCGTTTGGAAAACATTGTATAAACGCGAACTAATAAAACAATTATCTTTTGATGAAAAACACAAATATGGCGAAGATTACAGTTTTATTGTTAAAACATCGCTTTTAACTAAAAATATCGCTTATATTGATGAATATTTGTATAATTATCGATTCAACCCTAATTCTTTAACACAATTTAAAAATGAAACCGATTTAAAAAATTTTTTACACGGCAAAGATTTAGATGGTCAATTAATGTGCAAATTGGGATACACTGACACCGACAAAAGCATGAAATTTGACACACATATACTTATTGCATTTTCGTTTAAACAATTTGCTGATTTATTTACCCAAACAAAACAATTCAACACAAAGGAAAATTATTTAGCGTTTAAAAAATATCATAACACAAAAAAAGATAGACTTAAAGCATTTTTAGTGTACCACAAAATGTATTGGCTAATTAACCTAATACAAAAAGCGCGAAAACGAGGGGCGTAAAAAACATTACCCTAATATGCTTTTTAATTATAACACAAATTTAGAATTTTATAGGAGAGTAACTATGATACCAAAAATTATTCACTATATCTGGCTTGGCGGAAAACCTTTGCCTAAATTAATAGAAAAATGCATGGCAAGTTGGAAAAAATTCTGCCCTGATTACGAAATAAAACGTTGGGACGAAAGCAACTTAGATTTAAAACTTTGCCCTTTTATTGAACAATCACTTGACGCAAAAAAATATGCCTTTGCTGCGGACGTTTTTAGATTTGAAATTTTAAAAAACGAGGGAGGCATTTATTTAGATGTTGATGTTGAATTGCTTAAACCATTGGACGATTTGTTAAACCTTTCATGCTTTACGGGTTTTGAAAATGCAAATTATGTTGCCCCAGGGTTAATTATGGCAGCCGAAAAAGGCCATCCATTTATAAAAGAAATGTGCGAATTATATTATAAGCAAAAATTTGATCTTTCTAACATCTCAAATATCACCGTGTGCATTTTAGTTACTGACTTGTTAAAAAAACATGGATTGAAATGTAATAATCAAACCCAAAAATTATCTAATAACATAGATGTTTTTAGCACCGAATATTTTTGCCCAAAAAGTTTAACGGACGGCAAAACACACATCACTAAAAATACATATTCAATCCATCATTATTACGGCTCTTGGGTTAGTCCTTTCAAAAAATTTACTTCTAGAATTATGCAAATAATAAAACGCATTATTGGTGAGAAAAATGTTGAAAAAATTAGAGAGCGAAAAAGGCAAAAACAACTAAAAAAAGAAAATAGAGCAAATGAAAAGAGGTGATTATGAACAAATTAACCATTATAACTCCAAGTTATAATCGCGCTTATGTTTTGCCTGATTTATTTGAAAGTTTAAAAAATCAAACTGACAAAAATTTTGAATGGATTATTGTTGATGACGGCTCTACAGACTCTACCCCAGATTTAGTTTCATCTTGGATAAATGAAAAACCAAATTTTAAAATTACTTACATAAAACAGGAAAATGCTGGCAAAATGCAAGCACACAACACAGCCGTAATAAATTGTAAAACAGATTACTTTATGTGCGTAGATTCGGACGATTGCCTTTGCAATAATGCTGTTGAAATTTTAAACGAATCAATTAATGAAATTGAAAATTTGCCAAAAGTTGCCGGTGTAATTGCCTATCGAGGTAAACGTGGAAATGAAAAAGAAAAATTAACAAAATATTCCTTCCCTAACACAAAATTTACAAAATCATTTGCTCTTTATGAAAACGGTTTTAAGGGAGATACAAGCATTTTATTAAAAACTGATATTGTTAAGCAATATTTGTTCCCAAAAATAGAAGGGGAAAAGTTCGTTCCTGAAGAATGGTTATATTGTCATATTGACCAAAATTACGATTTTATGTTGCTAGACAAAATTTTAATTTTGTGTGAATATTTGGCTGATGGTTATACAAAAAACTCTTTGAATTTTACTATTAACAACATTAAGGGCTATTGCATGAATCTCGATTTTAAAATTGGTGTTGTAAAAAAATTTAAAACTAAATTTTTTAGCATGGTGCGCTATGTTGCCTTTGCAAAATTAGCAAATTATAAACAGGCATTTAAAAATAGTTCACATAAATTTTTATATTTTATGGCTTGGCCGGCCGCATTTTTATATTATTTAAGGAAGAAACTAGTTAAAACAAAATAAAAATATGAAAAAAAATATTATTTTTGTAGATTATTTTAATACTGTTGTTTTACGAAAGCATTCGGCTGAGGATGTTGTTTTTTTATGGGCAAAAAAATTAAGTGAAAAATATAAAAGTATATCTAGCGAAAAATTTTATTCCCTATATTTGGCTTGCTCTAAATTTTTGTTTAAAAAAGCGCTTGAATTACACGGCGAATACGAATTTGCAATAGAAGAACTATTACAAGAAATGCAAAACAGAATTAAAATTTATGCCTTGGCGGACATTGATGATGATTTTTGCACATATGCTTTAAAAACTTATATTCAAACAGAAAAAGAAAATCAAATTATAAACAAAAAAGTTGTAAATTTTTTATACAATCAAAAACAACTTGGCAAAAAAATTTATATAGTTTCCGATTTCTATTGCAATAAAAACATACTTCAATTTTGGTTGGAAAATTTAAAAATTGATAGTCTGTTTGAAAATATTTTTGTTTCGTGCGATTATTATCTATCTAAAAAAACAGGTGCTTTGTATAAATTAGCGATTGAAACTTTAAATATAGACGCTAAAGTTCAAATGTTTGGCGACAATAAATTAGCAGATTATTTAATGCCCAAAAAATTAGGCATTGCTGCCAAGCATCTGAAAATTTATAACCCCAAAAATAAACTTGTGTGCTCACCAAAAATCGGTTTAAACATACCGCAAAATTATAATAAAATTTTTAAACTTTATGGTGGAAAATATAATTTTTCTAACTATGCTTTTCCACTATTTTTATTTACACAAAGATTGGCAGACAAGGTTAAAGAATTAAATATAAAAGATTTATATTTTTTATCACGCGAGGGTAAATTTTTAAAAAAATTATTTGACGAGTACAAAACAAAAAATAATATTAAAGTTCAGACTCATTATTTATTGGTTTCTAGAAAATCAATTTTAACTGCATCGTTAAAGCCTATTGAAGAAGAAACTTTTGCAGAAATTATTAAAGAAGTTGGTACAATAAATTTGACAAATGTTTTACTAACCATTGGTTTTAGCGAAGAAGAAATTGAAATTATAAAAAATCAAACACAATTAGATTTTGAAATTGAATTACCAAATTTTGTTTGTTCCGCCCAATTTAACATATTAAAACAAAATAAAACTTTTTTGGCAGTATATAATCAACATCGACACGCGCAAAACAAACTTTTTAAACTATATATGGACGAAAATACAGTTAAAAGTGATAATATATATTTAGTTGATGTTGGCTGGCGCGGCACAATGCAAGATTTAATTTTCAAATTTTGTTCGGGCAAGGTTAATTGCGTAGGTTTTTATTTGGGTTATCTTTGCTCTGCCGACATATGTTTAAACAATTTAAAATATGGTTTACTATACTCAGATTGCCCTTATTACCCCGATTCCGATATGCAAATTTTTTACTATAATATATTTTGGCATGAAGAAATTTTGCGTGCTGACCATGGTTCAATAATTGGATATAATCTAGACCAAAATAGCCAAAAAGTTGCACCTATTTTAGAATATAAACAAGATGAAATTAATTGTTTAAACAGTATATTAAAATTGCAAGAGCAAATTTTTTACAAATTTAAACTTATTTTAAATGAAGAAAATAACAAAAATTTCCCATTAATCGCTAGAAACTGTTTTATTAAAATGATTAAACGCTCATCACTTGCCGATTTGTTATGGATGATAAATTCTGAAAATAGCCATTATGATAATTTTGCAAGAAATAAATATACAATGCGTACTAGTAAAATTAAAAAATTAATTATTTATTATTTGAAAAAATTAAAATACATGGTAAAATATTCAAAATTTTATAAAACACATTAAAAATTTTGGGGTTAATAAAATGCAAACAATCGTATTTATTATGCCATCTTTTAGTTTGGCAGTTGATGGTTCAAACGGCGGTGCCATTGAACAACTTATGTGTAATCTAATTGAAGTTAATGAACAACAAAAATGTTTTAACTTTGTTTTTATTACCCCCGCTAGTGTTTTACAAAGTTATAAACAAACCCAAATTTATAAAATTAGACCAAGAAATTTTATGGACGAATTAAAAAGGATTTTTTACTTCCCACTTAAAAAATTAAAAATTGTAAAATCTTACACAACTTCATATTACTCCAAAGCGTTTAAAGTAACAAAGCAATTAAAACCAGATAAAATAGTTATTGAAGGAAATTATCCAAATAACATTAAAGCCTTTTCAGACTATTTTGGCAAAGAAAATTTATACTTGCATGTTCATCATCAAATTTTAGACAAAACAGACATTTCAAAATATTTTGGCACATTAATTTCTGTAAGCAAATTTATTGAACAAGATTGGAAAAATTCAAACAAAATATCTTCAAAATTAAATTATGAAACTTTGTTTAATTGTTTATCTAACGATACATTTTTTAACAAAATATCTAATTCAGAAAAAATTGAATTGCGCAAAAAACTAGGTTTCAACAATGACGATTTTGTTTTACTATATGTGGGACGGCTTATAAAGGAAAAAGGAATTGATATATTAATTAATGCTATTAACCGTATAGAAAACCCAAAAATTAAACTGCTTATTGTGGGCGAATCTGTTTTCAAAAACTCTAAACAAACCCCTTTTACAAAAAATTTACAAACATTGTGTTCCGATATTCCAGACCGCGTTATATTTACCGGCTTTATTCCTAACACTGAATTGCATAAATATTATCGCATTGCAGATGTGCACATCGTCCCTAGCGTGTATGAGGAGGCGGCTGGCTTGGTTGCGCAAGAAGGGAAAGTTGTTGGCCTAAGGCAAATAATTACAAATTCCGGCGGGCTAAAAGAATATGCAAGCAAAAATGCGGTTGTTGTTGATAGAAAAAATTTGGAAGACAATTTAGTTAAAAGCATTAACTTTTTATACACTCATAGAACGGATGTTAATACTGATAACGAACCGCCTTACACAAAGGAATATTATTATCAAACTTTTAAAAATATTATGGAGAAATAAATGAAAGATATAACAGTTGTAACCGCATTTTTTGATATTGGCAGAGGAAATTATTCCGATTTTCAAAGAAGCAGCGAAAAATATATTCAATGGTTTGCGCGCTGGGCAAGATTAAAAAACAAATTGATTGTTTATTTGCAGGACGATGAAATTGCTAAAAAAGTTAAAGAAATAAGGGATTTGTATGGGCTTGGCGATAACACAATAATTGAAAAAATTGAAGATGTTGAACAAATAAACAGCAATATTTTGTTAAGATGGAAACAGATTGAAAACAATAAAGATTTTATTGAATATCGCAATTTAAAAGCCAACCCCGAAAATAAGGCGATGTACAATTATGTAAATTTAATAAAATCTTACTTTATGGCGGACGCAAGCAAAAAATATGTTGAAGAAAACAGCCAAGTTGCCTGGATTGATTTTGGCTTTGAACATGGCGGCGAAGTGTTTGAAGATGAAAACGATTATTCGTTTTTGTGGGAATATGATTTTGGGAACAAAATAACTTTGTTTTACAAAAATGAAATTACAACAGACCCTATTTTTAAAATAATTAAAACTTTTCAGCCCGATTGCATTTTAGGTAGTTTAATTGTTGCTCCAAAATCGTTATGCGAAAAATTTTGGAAAATTAATTTGGATAGTGCCAACATTTTAGCAGATATAGGCTTTATGGACGACGACCAACTAATTTATTTGTTGTCATACAGGCGCAATCCAGAGTTGTTTAACCTTGTAAAAAGTGATTGGTTCCTCGCCATAAAACAGTGCGGGGGGGGGCATATCAAACTAAAAAAATTACAAAACAAAAAACTTTCATTGTTTACAAGAATCAAAAACAAAATAAAAAAAATTTTAAATAAAAAATAGAAGGTTATAATGGAAACGAGAACTCAAAACGTAAAACGTAACATAATTTTTAACATTTTTAAATATATTGCACAAATTGTTTTGCAATTTGTTTTGCGTACCGCTTTAATTTACTTTTTGGGGATTGAATATATTGGGCTAAATGGTTTGTTTAGCAACATATTTGCCTTTTTAAACCTCGCCGAACTTGGCGTTGGCTCGGCAATTGTGTTTGCAATGTATAAGCCTATCGCAGAAAACGATATGGAAACAGTAAAAGCGCTACAAAACTTGTATAAGAAATTTTATTTAGGCCTTGCTCTATTTATTCTGGTTGTTGGCGGCATTTTAACTCCATTTATTAAATTGTTTATAAAAGATGGCACTCCTGCTGATGTCAATATTTATATTTTATTTTTAATGTATTTATTTAACGCCGTAGTAAGTTATTTTTGCGCACACAAAAGGTCGCTATTGCTTGCTTTTCAGCGAAATGATATCGAAAATAAAGTTTCCACATTGTGTTTATTTATTTTAATTTCTGTTCAAATTTTAGTTTTATTTATAACCAAAAACTTTTACGCTTACTTTTCTGTTAATATTTTTACCACTATTTTAGAGTGCATTTTGATAACTGTTGTAACAAATAAACGTTTTCCGCAAGCAAACGGAAAAGGTAAAAATTTAGATAAATCTGTTACAAAATCTATAACAAAAAATGTGTTAGCGTTAAGCATGCACAAAATTGGTGGAGCAGTTGTGTTTGCAACAGATAACATTCTAATTTCAAGTTTTTTTGGGCTTGTTGTTCTGGGCGTTTATACAAATTACACCTTTATAACAAATAGTTTAATTACATTGTTTGCGTTAGTTATAACTGCCTTAACCGGCAGTGTAGGCAATTTGATAGCAAGCAACGATGAAAAATATACATACGAAAAATTTAAGCAAATCAACTTTCTATTTTCTATTTTATCGGCATTTTGCACAATTTGCTTATTTGTGTTGTTCCAGCCTTTTATTCAAACTTGGACGCAAAACAGCCAATATCTATTAAGTATTTCATCGGTGTTCTTTATTTGTCTTAGTTTTTATTTTACAAAAATGCGCACGGGCACACAAATTTTTAAAGATTGTGCGGGGCTCTTTTGGCAGGACAGGTGGAAACCTATTGCCGAAGCAGTAATTAACCTAGTTACCTCCATAATACTTGCAAAATTTATTGGTATTAACGGCATATTTTTAGGAACAATTATAAGCACACTTGCTGCTCCATTTTGGGTTGAACCATTAGTTTTATACAAGCATTATTTTAAAAGAAATGTGGGAAGTTATTTTTTAAGATATATATTTGATTTTGTGGTTATGCTTGGCGTGGGGGCGGTTTGCTATTTCGTTTGCAGTTTCATTCCAACGGGCGGGCTTTGGCTTTTAGTTGCTAAATTTGCGGCCTGCATTTCACTGTGCGCTGTGCTGCTAATTTTAGCCTATTGCTGGACAAAAGAATTTAAAGAAAGTATGGTTTTATTAAAGCAAATGCTGGGCTTTGGCAAGCGCAAAAACAAATAAAAAACAACGAACCAAAAATGGAATTGCTCCCATTATGGTCCGTTTTTTTATAGGCCTTGAACTATAACGTATGTGTTTGAAAACCTTGTGGTGCTGTCGCTTGTTACGGCAACTTCGAGGGTGGATTCCTCTTTAGTAACATTGTAAAAATATTCTCCGCCTAAAAAACTTTTCGCGTTTATTGGACCTTCCCTGACCGTTACATCCGTTTGGTTGCCGTCAAATTCCAACCAAATTTTAGGGGCTACCGTGCTGCTTGAATTGGCGGTTGTGCCGTATCTTACAAAATATAGCCCTCTTTTCAGTTTTATTGTGTTTATGCCATCGTCAAGCGTGACATCTGTTTGGCGGGATGGATATTGTTGTTCAAGCACAAAAACCGGGTCGTTTTGCAGAGTTTCGCTTCCTGCGGTGAAAAATGCAACAAGTCGCACTGCTGGCAAGCCAGATGGGCCTGGGTCTCCCGCATCGCCTTTTGGTCCAGGGTCACCTTTTGCGGTAAATATATGCCTGACGAGGTAGGACTTCAGATCGAT
>CANPWT010000018.1 GCA_947584775.1 uncultured Clostridia bacterium
CACACATCCGGCCGAACCAAGGCTGCCGCCAAATTTATCAAAAGCGTATCTTACATCGCTGCTGGTGCGGTTTTTATTGTCGGTAAAGCAGTTAACGACCACGGCAACACCGCCTACGCCATAGCCCTCGTAGGTTTGTTCAATAAAAGCAGAGTTGTCCACTTCGCTATTCTTTTTAATTATGTTATTTATTCTATCGTTAGGCATGTTATATTGACGCGCTTTTGCGATTGCCATTTTTAATTTGCTGTTGCTATCAATATTTGGGCCACCCTCTTTGACGGCCACCATAATTTCACGGCCTACTTTTGTAAAAATTTTGCTTCTTTCTGCATCACTTTTTTCTTTTCTACCTTTAATATTGTTCCATTTACTATGTCCTGACATAAATTACTCCTCACTTAATCTTTGCATTATTATGCTACCCGCAACGCCCGCGTTAAGGCTTTCCACCTCTGGGCGCATTGGAATAGAAATTTTGGTGTTTGCAATTTTTTTAATTTCCTCGCAGACGCCATTACCCTCGTTACCTATTATAACAGCAAATTTACTTTTTGGCAAACAAAAATCCTTAATTGGAACGCCAAACATATCGGCAACTATAAAATTTTTTGCAATTTTATCTTTATTTGCAAGAAAATCGGCCAAAGAAATTATATGCAACCTTGCAAACAGCGCACTGCCCGCGGACGAACGAATAACTTTTTCGCTGTACGCGTCTGCGCAATTAATTAAATAAATGTCGCTATAACCAAACGCCATGGCGGAACGAATTAGTGTGCCAACATTGCCTGGGTCCTGCACTGTATCTAGCACAAGCGAATTTTTTATAGCGGCAATGTTATAACTTACAATTTTACAAACGCACACTATATTTTGGTTGGTTTTGGTGGTGGCAAGGCTAGATAATTCCTTTTCGCTAACTAAAACGATATTTGGGTAACCTGTTAAAGATTTATCTGTTGTAAAAGTGTATAAAATTGGTATTTTTTGCTTTAATATATCCGCACAAAATTTTTGGCCTTCAACCAAAAAAATGCCGTTAGATTTACGGTATTTTTTATCTTTTAAATCCTTAAATTGCTGTTTAGTTATATTCATAAAATAATTATATACAAGTTTAATTTTTTAGTCAAACAAAATGTTAAACGGCAATGTATTTATTTTAAAATTAAATATTTTAGCGATAAAAAAAACTGCATTGCGCAGTTTTTAAAATTAATTGTTATTTTGCACTTTTTGCAACATCTACCAATTTTGCAAACGCAACTTTATCTGTTGCTGCAATATCCGCAAGAACTTTACGGTTAAGGTCTACATTAGCCTTTTTAAGCCCGTTTACAAACACGCTGTAACTGATGCCATTTTCACGGCAAGCAGCGTTTATACGGGTTATCCAAAGTGAACGCATATCGCGTTTTTTAAGTTTGCGACCAACGTATGCGTATTGGCCAGATTTCATAACCGCTTGGCGTGCTACTCTATAAAGTTTAGATTTAGCACCGCGATAACCTTTTGCCTGCTTTAAAATAGCGCGGCGTTTTTTAACAGCATTAACTGAACGTTTAACTCTCACAGTGCACCTCCTACATCATTTCCTTATATTTTTTTTCAAACTGTTTAGATACGTAACCAGTTTTTCTTAAATTTCTTTTTCTCTTACGAGATTTTTTGGTCAAAATATGACCTTTGCCATCATGCATCATTTTAACTTTGCCTGTGCCTGTTTCGCTAAAACGTTTTGCAACGGCTTTCCTTGTTTTAATTTTTGGCATAATAATTCTCCTTTTTATTTTTTAGTGTTAAGTGGGGTTAAAAACATAAAGATGTTCCTCCCTTCAACTTTGGCAGGTTTTTCAATTTGACCCACTTCTTTACACATATCGGCAAACTTGTTCATAATATCTATACCTAATTGTGGGCGAATTTGCAATCTGCCTTTCATTAGAATATTTACTTTAACCTTGCTGCCCTCTGTTAAAAACTTGCAAACTTGTTTGGCTTTAAACTCTAAATCGTGGTCATCGATGCTCATGCTTAAACGCATTTCTTGAATTTTTTGAACTTTTTGATTTTTCTTTTGTTCCTTTAATTTTTTAAGTTCATCAAATTTATATTTGCCATAATCCATTACCCTGCAAACAGGTGGATTTGCGTCTGGGGCGATAAGCACAAGGTCCAGATTTTGAGATTTTGCAATTTCAAGCGCTTGCGCACTAGAAACCATGCCCAATTGTTCCGATTTAGCGCCAATTAAGCGAACTAACGGCAACACAATTTGTTCGTTTTTAAGTGATTCTTTCAATTTCCCTCCTACCCAAGAAAAAATGGGTTACTTTATGTAAAAGAACCCACCTCAATAAAAATATATTAAAATAAATTTAACTAATTTTTATTACCATTGTCGCAAATTGCTTCAAGGTGAGAAGTGGCAACCTCTACTTTTACAGTTCGATTGTATCACTATTAAAACAATTTGTCAACAGATTTTTTAAAATTTACAAAAAATTAAATGTGAATTAAATTATAAATTAGAATTGTTTTCATCCACCAACACAGGAGTGTAAGTTTTTTCAAATGCCAAATTGGTTATTGAATAAATATTATTTAAGTCGGTAATATTTAAAGCAGCCCCTGCTGGCGCATAAATATCACTACCCCAAGGCGCTTTAAAAGTTATATCTTCATCTATAATGATATAGTCAATAGGTGCGCCAATAGGCATATACATATCTTTGCCCTGTGTTTTCTCATATTTACGGCTAAAATCATTTGGTTTTTATTTTTCTCCGTCTGGGTTATGAACAATCATGCTGCCTTCAACTTTAACTGAATTTTGTGTTTCATCAAAGGCATACACTTTGCCATCGCGCATACAATGAGGGCGAGTGTCCACTTGTTGACCAACAACCCCTTTTGTTGCTTTTACAGGCACTGTTTTTTGGGCTTGACCAACTTGAATAGATGTTTCGCTTAGTTTTTTAGTTACATAATCTTTAACATTTCTACCACTTTAAAATCTACAGCAATGTCTGGATACTCTTTACTGTTTTGAGATAATAATTTTAATTTTTTAATCATAACTTCCTCCTCCAATTGTATCTTAACATATACTTAAAATTTTGTCAACTTTTTAAAAAATTAGTTGGTGTTATTTTTTTTCTTAAAGTGTTTGATGTTATCTAAAAAATAAATTAAATAGCCAATGGCAATAAATATTAGCAAAAGTGCGCCCAGCCAGCCCAAAAAGCCGCCAACGCCAAGGGTTTTTAAATCTAAAAAGAAATATGGGTATAATACACTAACAGACCTTGTGCCAATAATGCTTGCTCGGATTAAAATAAAGCCAACATAAATTAGCGGCATAACCACGCATAGCAGCGGATAATACCATTTGGTGTGTCCGTGCTCGTAAAACAACACCCAATCCAGAATAAACATAATTGGCAAAATTACATGTAAAGTTAAATTGCCAATTGAAGTAAAGTATGCTTTTACCCCATTATCTTTTGCTAGCAAGATGTTATACACTAAAAAAGTAACCAAAATCATAATCAAACAAAGGAATTTAAAGCAGGGCGCGGTTTTAACAAAGCCATCCTCTTTTTTGTTTGCTTTTTTAATGGTTAAAATTAGCGAAACAAACATGAAAACCATACAAATATAATTGCTTAAATTTGTGTAAAAAACATAAAAATCCGCATTAAATTTTACATCAAAATAACCTAAACTAGAAATTAATCCAATAATGGCCAACACGCAATACACTGTTTGAAAAACTAATTGAGTTGTTCTATTTTTTATCATTTGTTACCTCCGTTTTTTTGTAAAGAACAGGCGCTATAATTGAGTGAGCAAGCAAGAATTCCGCCGGGTAATATGTTAACAAGCAAATTACATCGGCAACTAGCCCTACTCCGCCAAAAACATTTAATAACAGCATAAAATCGGACACAAAGAACAAAATGCTGCCAAGCATAATTATTAAATTTACACCCGATTTTTGTTTTGTAAAATTAGCGCACGCCTTGCCCACCATAAATGAAATTATAAGGGCGTATGCAATGCAAACAATTTCCATTAAAATGCCACCAAAATTAAAGATTGGCACGAGGGTTATAATTAACAGCGATGGAACAAAAATTATTGTGCCAAACAATAAATCGGCAAAAGAAAACTTTACTATTTGGCAATATGCAATAAAGAAGAAAATATGCCCCACTGCAAATAAAATTGCGCCCGTGATAAAATGAATATTCAATAAAATATCGCCAAGCATGGCAAAAATTAGGCCAATAACAAGAAAGACAGAAAATTTTAAGTTGCCAGCCTTTAATTTTATGCCTAAAATTAGGTTAATTGCCGCCAAAAGCACAAACAAAAAACTTGTTACTCCTTTTAGGAGCGTTCCGCCATAAATTATGTAAAAAATATCTAATGTTAAAATTAAAACTAAAAATATTGAATTTAATAAAGTTATTAATTTTTTCATTTGTACCCCTTATTTTAAAAATAATTTTATTAGCGTTTGTTTAAATTTGCTTAGCGGCTGATAACGCATTGGTAAATCTAGCGCGTTAGATTTTTTTACAATGCTTTTATAGTGGGTAAATGTGTCAAACCCAACCTTGCCGTGATACGCGCCAATTCCGCTTTGTTTAAGCCCACCAAAACCTAAATTTGGGTTGGCAATGTGCATGATTGTGTCGTTTACGCATCCCCCACCAAAATTGCACTTGTTTAAAATTAAATTTTGGGTTGTTTTGCTATTTGAAAACAAATATAATGCAAGCGGTTTTGCCATGCTGTTTATATTTTTTACCACTTCCAAAATATTATCGAAACACACAATTGGAATAATTGGGCCAAAAATTTCGTTTTGCATGGCTGGGCTAGCAAATGTGCAATTTAAAATGGTTGGCTCTATTTTTAGCGTGTTTTTGTTGTATTTTCCGCCAAATACAACCTCTTTTTTATCTATTAAATTTAGCATATTTAAAAATTGTTTTTGGTTTATCATCTTTGGGTAATTTGGGTTAGATAATGGGTCGGTTGAATACTGTAAAATAATTTGGCGCTCTAACTCGTAAATCAATTTATCTTTAATTGAACTATGGCAATAAATGTAGTCGGGCGCAACGCAGGTTTGGCCAGCGTTTAAAAGTTTGCCAAAAATTATACGCTTTGCAGCAAGTGAAATATTTGCAGTTTCGTCCACAATTGTTGGGCTTTTGCCGCCCATTTCCAATGTTACGGGCGTAAAATGTTCGGCTGCTTTTTTCATAACAATTTCACCAACGCGTGTGCTGCCCGTGTAAAAAATATAATCAAAATTTTGGTCTAGCAAATATGTGCATTCCTCCACCCCGCCAAGGACGGTTGTTACATGCTCGGGTTTAAAAGTTTTGGCTATTAATTTTGCTAAAACATTGCTTGTGTTGGGCGAAATTTCGCTAGGTTTTAACACAACCAAGTTGCCTGCCGATATTGCGTCCACAATTGGTTCAACCGACAGCATAAATGGGTAATTCCATGGGCTGATAACCAGCACCAAGCCATAAGCGGACGGCAAAACATAACTTTTTGCCGGGAAATTTGAAAGCGGAGTGTGTTTTGTTTTTGGCTTACTAAAAGATTTTAAATGGCGCAACATGAAACTGATTTCGCTTAACGTCATGCCAATTTCTGTCATATAACTTTCTGCTTCGCTTTTATTTAAGTCCGCTTTTAAGGCCGCATAAATTTCAGGCTGCATATCTAGTATATTTTTATACAATTTTTTTAAATAAGTTTTGCGCTCTGCAATACTTAAAGCCGAATTTTTGTCGTACACGCTGCGCATCGCCAAAAGTTTATTATCTATATTACTAGTTTCCATTTTTAACCTCTAAATAAACCTCTTCTAATTCTTTTGCAGTAAACAATTTTGGCACAGGATACAGCGGATTGGCCTCATCTTGGGCAGTTTTTGCCAAGGTTGGAATATCGTTTATATTTATTTCGCTAATTGTTGTGCCGATATTCATTTGCGAGTTCATTTCCTCTATTTTTTCTATAAATATTTTAGCGCCAACTTCCTTTGAAGTTGATTTATTAAACAGCCCTGCATACACGCCCATTTGCCACAATTTTTTGTATATACATTTGCCGTATTTTTTTAACATATATGGCAAAATTATTGCATTTGCAAGGCCGTGAGCAATATTATATTTTCCGCCCAAAGAATGCGCTATTGCGTGCACATAACCTACATAAGATTTTGTAAATGCCACACCCGCAAGGTTTGATGCGATTAACATATTTTTGCGGGCGGTTAGGTTGTTGCCGTCAGTATAAGCCGCAAACAGATTTTCAAAAATTAATTTGCTGGCTTTAAGGGCGCAAGCGCGTGTTTGTTTTGTTGTGCTGCGGCCAATATATGCTTCTATCGCATGAGTTAAGGCATCCATACCCGTGGTTGAAGTTATGTGCTTTGGCAAGCCAACTGTTAATTTTTCGTCCAGCAAGGCGTAGGATGGAATTAATGGGAAATCATTAATTGCGTATTTATGCCTTGTTTTGCTATCGGTTATAACGCTTGCAAGCGTGGTTTCACTGCCCGTGCCTGCCGTTGTTGGAATTGCAATTAAAAGCGGAATTTTTTTGCCTACTTTTAGTATGCCTTTCATTTGCGATAGAGTTTTGTTTGGGCGGGCAACACGCGCGCCAACCGCTTTTGCACAATCCATTGCCGAGCCACCGCCAAACGCAATTAAACAATCGCACTCGGTGTGATGGAATAAACTTGACGCCTCTTCAACATTATCTGTGGTTGGGTTGGCAACTGTGTTATCGTACACCACAACGCCTAAATTTACGCTTTTTAGCGTGTTTATTAACTCATTTGGCAAGCCTAAATTGGTTATGCCCTTATCGGTGACCAACAAAACATTATGTTTATTGCTTGCAACAAGCAAACCTGCAAGTTCTTTATAACTATTTAAAATTTTTGGTTCTCTGTATGGCAAAACAGGCAAAAGCAACCTGAATACGCCCTGATAAATTCTGCAATATAACTTTTTAAAAATGTTCATTTCCTCTCCTATTTTTGCGTATTTTAGCATAAATACAAAAATACGCAAAAAATAATTTAGTATATTTTTTTAACTGATACAATTTAATTAAATTTGTATTACTATTTTACATTTTTCGATGTTTTTTGCGCGTTTTTAATTTTGCATAACAAAAAAAGCAGGTTTGCCCGCTTTTTTATTGTTTGTTTGCAATTACATTGTTTAACATTTTTTCAAACTCGTCAAACGACATAGAAACAGTATCTTTGCTGCCACGTTCACGCACGGCGACACTGCCCTCAGATGATTCTTTATCGCCCAAAACTAAAATGTATGGCGTTTTTTCCATTACTGCGTTGCGGATTTTTTTGCCTACGCTTTCGTTGGTTACATCTGCGCTGACCCTAATTTTATTTAGGCGCAGTTTGGCTTCTATTTGTTTTGCGTAGTCGATATTTTTTTCACTTACAGTTAAAAGTTTAACCTGAACAGGGTTTAGCCAAACAGGCAAATTGCCCTTAGTTTCTTCAAGCAAAAAGGCGACAAACCTATCTAGTGAACCAAATATTGCACGGTGAATTACAACCGGGCGCACACGCATGTTTTGCTCGTTGGTGAATTCAAGTTCGAACCTTTCTGGCAACTGATAGTCTAATTGCACGGTGGAAAGCGTTACATCATGCCCGATTGCAGATTTAACTTGAACGTCAATTTTAGGGCCGTAAAAAGCGGCTTCGCCTTTGGCCTCGTAGAATTTAGCGCCACTGCTTTGTAAAATTTCACGCAGGGCGTTTTCACTTTTAACCCAAAGTTCGTCATTGCCAAAATATTTTTCCGCATTGTTTTCATCGCGAAGAGATAACCTAAATGTGTAATTTTTAAAGCCAAAATCTTTGTATGCATCTAAAATTAAGTTGATAACGTTTTGAATTTCTTGCTTAATTTGGTCTGGGCGGCAGAAAATATGTGCGTCATTTTGGGTAAAGGCGCGCGCACGCTCTATGCCACACAAGTTTCCGCTTGCTTCAAACCTAAAATCGTTGGCAATTTCTGCAATGCGAATTGGTAAATCCTTATAGGAATGCATAAAACTTTTGTAAATCATCATATGATGTGGGCAGTTCATTGGGCGCAAAACATATGTTTCGTTATCGCGCTTCATGCTTGGGAACATATCCTCTTGATAATGCTCCCAATGGCCGGAAGTTTTATACAGGTTAATCGAGCCAAGCGAAGGCGTCATAACGTGTTGATAGCCAAGGGACAATTCTTTGTCCATAATATAATCGCTTAGCGCACGGCGCAACAAAAAGCCATTAGGAAGCCAAATAGGAAGCCCTTTGCCAATAAGGTCATGCATCATAAATATTTCAAGATCCTTGCCCAATTTTCTATGGTCACGCTGTTTTGCTTCTTCTTCTAGGCGCAAGCATTCTTTAAGGTCCTCTTTATTTAAAAAGCCATAAACATAAACGCGGGTTAGCATTTTATTTTTTTTCACTGCCGCGCCAATATGCCCCGCTTACCCTATTTATTTTAAAACTAAATCCACGCAAAAATTTTGTGTTTTCAACGTGCGGGCCACGGCAAAGGTCGTAAAAATCATCACCTGTATAATACACGGTAATTTTTTCATCCGCTGGCAAATCGCAAATAAGTTCGGTTTTATATGGCTCGGAAGCAAAAAGTTTTAGCGCCTCTTTTTTGCTTACTTCTTTGCGGACAAAATCCTCATTTTTATTAATGATTTCACGCATTTTATCTTCAATTTTGGCAAAATCATCCTGATTGATGTTAAGGTTGTCAAAATCGTAATAAAAACCATTGTCTATTGCCGGACCAATGGCCAATTTTACATTTGGATACAATGCCTTTATTGCCTTTGCCAAAATATGGCTCATGCTGTGGCGATACATTTTCTGTTTTTCTTCGTTTTCCATAATTTACTCCTATAAACAAAAAACCTTGCAAAAATAACTTGCAAGGGACGATTTTTAAACCGTGGTTCCACCCTAATTGATGATTAACACCCACTTTATTTACTAGAATTCACTAGCGTTGACCTAATTGGTGGTTTCATTTGCCATCTTATTGTGCCAATTTCAGCCGGCAGGCACTCTCTGTAAACAGGGTTAGCAAACTACTTGTCCAACTAATAATCTATTTAGATGTGTTTATTTTATAATATCTTTTTTGTTTTGTCAACTAAATATTGTAGCCTTTGGTTAAATAATAATTTAAATATTTTTCGGCTGCTTTGTCGCCATTATATTTATCATATAAGGTGGAATCGAAGCCATCATCGCTAGATAGGTCAATTAAAAGTGTTCTGCCGCGCAAATAATTAAATGTTTTATCTTTCTTTAACAAGGTTTCCGCTTCGGTTAAGGTCATATCGTTAGTGTCCCCTAACAAAATGCCTAAGCCGTGCATCACTGCATTGTTATATAGAACCATTAAAACTTCTGCTTTGGTTAATCCGTTATAATTTATCATTTTTACTCCGTTGTTAGTTTATCATAAATTTAAAAATAGTCAACTTTTTAATTTAAAATTTTATTTTTGGGCATAAAAATACGCAATCTGTTTGTAAAAACATTGCTTAAAAAACTTACAGCCTCGTTGTTAACATCCTCATTTAAATACACATCTACATAATTTGGGCAGGAATTAAGCACGTTTGTAATTAAATCGAGCGCGCTGGTGCATTCGGCAATTTTTTGAATTTGCGCGTTTTTATTTTTCATATTATAAATGCTAACATTTTCGCCCTTGATTACCACTTTAACCTTGTAAACAATGCTATCCATTGTGTTTATTAAAAAGCGTATAACATCCACAAAAGTGGCCGAATTAAACATAGTTAGGTTGTCGCTGCTTAGCGTTGCCAAATTATTCCAATGCTTTTTTAGTGGGGCTAACCTAAACTCTAAAAAACTATCAATAAAAAAAGTTTGGTTAAAAAGCAATATTTTTTTAAGTGCAGCCTCGTCCGTAGACTTGTCAAAGAGAGATAAAACCTTAATGTATGCATTAAAAGCAAGGGTTTGATTTAGCGGGTTGGAAATATGTTTTTTTAAATAGTCAACTTTGTAAATAGACTCGATATAATCTATAATTATATCACGCAAAATAGCCTCGCATGGCTCGATAAATTTTTCATCACACGCAAAAAGAAGATAAGCAAAGTTATTATCGCTAAAACTTGTTACAATAGTTTTGCAAAAGTCAATTTTGGTTTGTATGTTTGCATGCAAAAACTCTATAATTTCCTTTTTTTTAACCCCGGCTGCAAGGGCTATCTCTCTCATAAATACCTCTATCTTATCATATGCACTAATTTAAAAAATAATCTCTAAATTTACAAGTTTAAAAATTAAGTTTGTACAAATTTTAAATTATGTCATATTATGGAATAAAGGATTGTTATGTATAATTTTTATTTTCGCTCAGGCTGTTATGATTATGTTAGAGTTAGCAATTTAAGTTTAGTTGATTTTCAGGCAGAAACCTTTTTTGAATACAACCCATTAAATTGCCCATGCGGTTATTATTTAGATTAAAAAAACAAGGCTAACCTTGTTAATTTTTTATGGCTTGCAATATATAATAACCTTTGTTGCGATTTAATATTGTAACTTGGTTAAACAATGTGTTTAAATAGTTTTTTAAACTTTCCATGCCATGGTCCTTGCGGATGACCAAAACCAACTCCCCGCCCGGTTTTAAATGATTATATGCGCCTTCCATTAACTGAAAAAGCAATTTTTTGCCCGTTTTTATTGGCGGGTTAGATATAATAAAATCGAACTGATTTTTTACATTTGAAAAGCCATCGCTTACATAGGCTTTTGCGTTTTTCACGCCGTTATTTGCGAGGTTGAAATTAGTTAACTCCACCGCAGTTTGGTTAATATCAACCAACTCCATGTTAACATCAAACAATTTGCACATTGTGATGCCAATAACGCCCAGCCCGCAGCCTAAATCTAGCCCATTTCCGCTAAAACGGCATTGTTTTTGAACAGTTTCTAAAAGGGAGCGAGTGCCCTCGTCTATTTTATTTTTAGAAAAGATGTTATCGCAACTTTTAAGGTTTAGCATGTAGTTTAAAATGTTGTCTGTAAAAGTAAAATAATCAGACGCCAAATGCGGTTTATTTATAAAATAATGTTGCATATTATGCTACATAAAAGGTTGCTTCAATAGGAAGCGCAATGCAAATTAAACCAATTAAAATAAAGGCAAGCGAAAGCAAGCACAAAGTTACATATACCCTATCACTTTTAGAAATTTCATCCTGTTTTCTAACTGCTTGGGTGGTGCGTTTTGCCATCATAAAAATTGCAACACCAACAACAGCAATGCCAATACCGGCTAAAACGGTATATCTTAATAAAAATTCCAACGGATTAACAAATGATAAAATTGTGTTCATACTCTTTTACTCCTTACATTATTTTAACATAAACCATATAGTTTGTCAATACCCTTTATTTGCGTTTTTTAAAATTAGTAAGGAAATTTGTATATTTAAAAATGTAAAAACACTTATAAAATACCGAAACCGCCATACAAACCAAAACCGCAATTAACCCAATTAACGATAAAACAGGGAAATAATTTACAAAAGCCAGGCCAAACAAGGTGTAACAATATAAAAGCATATACAAAAAGTCCACCGACTGAATAACTTTTGGCATAGCCTTATTTTTTAAGATTATTAAAAATATATTCATTAATAAATTGAATATTATAACCAACACGCCTAAAACAACATTTACTTTGTTAAGCGCAATAAACATAATTAATAAAATTGAAAGTAAAATTATGTTTTGGCTAGAATTTATTGTGTTTAAATTTTCGTCCAGCCTATCTATAAACATCTCTTGCCAAATTTTTACAACAAGCATTATTACAACAACAAGCCCACTAGCCCAAATTACAGGCAGGCAAAATTGCGCAAAAAACAGCATTGGAATAAGCGCTAACTCTATTGCAAAGAGGATTTTATAAAATGTTAAATTGCTTTTCATTTTATTTCCTCAACTTCCTTAAAAAAGGTGGAATATCGTCTTCATTTGTAAACCTATGGTTGGAGGTTAAAGATATATCTTCTACTGTATCTTTATGCTCTTCATTTTCGATTGGTGCATTTGGTACTGTTTCGCTTGCTTGCTCTTGGGCAGGCTGAACAGGCTCGCTAGCGCTTTCAACCGGGTTAACAAAAGGCCTAAAATCTGCCCTATTATCTTTAAATTCCGCCTTAGGCTCTTGCCCTGCATTTTCTTTATCCTTTTCTTCAAAGCCGGTGGCGATAATTGTAACCATCGTTTCGCCCGTCATATCGTTATTTATGTTAGCGCCAAAAATGACGTTGCAGTTATCATCCGCAACTTCTTTAACCAAATCAGCCGCCTCGTACACTTCCGACATGGTTAAATCCCTGCCGCCTGTAACATTTAGTAAAATGCCGGTTGCACCCTCTATGCTGGTTTCCAATAGTTGGCTAGTTACTGCTTGGCGCACTGCCTCGATAGTTTTGTTAGCGCCTCTGCCGCGGCCAATGCCCATGTGCGCAATGCCTTTATGGCGCATAATGGTTGCAACATCGGCGAAGTCCAAATTAATAAAGCCGGCAACTGAAATAACCTCGCTTACGCCTTGAATTGCTTGGCGTAAAACATCATCAGCATATCTAAATGCATCAACAAAAGAAATGTCCTTTTTAAAAATGGTGTGCAATTTTTCGTTAGGGATTACAACAAGTGAGTCAACATACTCCCTCATTTCACGCAGGCCTCGTTCGGCGTTAGATGCCCTATTTTTGCCCTCGAAACTGAAAGGTTTTGTTACCACGCCAATGGTTAAAATGCCCATTTCTTTAGCAAGTTGGGCAATAACAGGCGCTGCGCCGTTACCCGTGCCACCGCCTAGGCCGGCAGTTATAAACAACAAGTCGGTGCCTTGAAGCATCTTTTTAAGTTCTTCCTTGCTTTCTTCTGCGGCGTTTTTGCCCACATCCGGGTTCGAGCCCGCGCCCAAGCCTTTTGTGCTTTGTTTGCCAATTTGAATTATTTCGTCCGCGTTGGACATGCGCAAATCCTGCATATCGGTGTTAACCGCAACAAAATGCACACCGGTTATGCCGGCAGCCACCATACGGTTTACGGCATTGCCGCCGCCTCCGCCAACGCCAACTACTTTAATGTTACAAATATTAGTGCCAAAATTATCATCCATAATTACCCTCCTAAATTGCTTTATCTATAAGCGACACTAACCCCAATTTTGAGGTTTGATATTTTTCCGTTGAATTGTCAAAAGGATTTTTAAATTCGTTAACCACCATGCCGGTTGCATCTTGCAAAATCTTTTTTGCGCCTTTAAAACAGGTGATGCCGTCCCCGGTTAAATAAATTTCCATATCTTTAAAAACTTGGTCGAAAGTAAGAATTTCGGCTACAATTTTAGCAATGGACTCTATTCTACTTTTTACAATTTGATTTGTTATTGTTATTGGTGCTTTAACAAGGCTACCCTTTGAGCAAACTTCATAATAATCGCTATTTTCTGGCTCGATTGTTAAAATTACCTTGCGCTTAATTAGTTCCGCATCTTTATAATTCATGCCCAAAACTTGCATGATATCGCTTGAAATGTGGCCGCCGCCCATTGAAAACGAACTGAGCAAAG
Organism: uncultured Clostridia bacterium; assembly: GCA_947584775.1. Taxonomy (GTDB): domain Bacteria; phylum Bacillota; class Clostridia; order Christensenellales; family UBA1242; genus Onthoplasma. The sequence goes on from CANPWT010000018.1 coordinate 13,749, forward strand.
CAAGCCCTTCGCCTTTAAAAATTGAAACGCTGGTGGTTATGTGCCCCACATCAACTAAGGCAAATTGGCTTTTTTGATTAATTTCGCTGCACAGCACGCCCTGCCCAAGCGAAGAAGAAATAAAATCGATGTTAGTAACGCCCAAACGCGTTAGGCAATCTTGAAATTTATTTATAAACGATTTTTTTGCCAATATGTAACTAACATCCACCGTTAACGATTTTGTTTTTTTGCCAATTGGCGAAGTTATTTTTGCGCCGTCATCCAACACAAACTGCATTGGGCTATAATTTATAACGCTATACTCTTCACTTTTGCCAAAATTTGCATTGCTGGAATACAATTCAAATAAATCCTCGTTAGTGAGTTTATGCAGGTCGGTAAACTTGCGGGAAATACGCTTGCAAACGCATATACTAAACTCGTTAGGGACGCCGATTGTTACATCGGTTATTGGCTTTAAAATTTTAGATTGCATGTTGGAAAAAAGGTTTGAAACAACTTCGTCTAAATCATCCGTTAAAAACTCGCCATCCATAAAGCCGTCATATAAAATATCCTCTTTTGCAAAGATATAAGACTTTTTATTTATTCTAGACAACGCTAATAATCGGAGTTTTGATGAGCCTATATCCATTACAAACTTCATATGTTTACTCCCCCAATTTTTATAATTATACTAAATTAAAAAAAACTAGTCAAATAATTTATTGTTCAATTTGACTAAATTTTTAAAATAAAAACAAAATTTTATATAATACCCAAAATTTAGTAGTGGCGTATTTTAAAATACACAATATATTGTTGTGCGGTTTTTATTCAGCGGTTTGGTCAGCGCTAAAATAGCCGCAAGTTGCCGTCCCGTCTGATAAATAGTAATATTTAATTGTGCCAGATGCTTTTTCTTCAGGGGAAAGGCCACCAATTGCACCAAAGCACAAATTTATTTTATTTTGTAAATCTTGTTCGGGCTTGCCAATGTCCACCGTTACGCCATAACTTGTTTTTAAAATTAAGCGGGTGTAACGCTCGGTTTTGGTGTAGCCTGTGTCTAATTTAACATCGGTTATTAGGGTTAAAATATCGTTATATTCAACATAATTATCTTCTATTTTAACCGTGTTTAAAAGCGAATAATATAAATTGTTTGTAACCAAAGATAAATTTTGTTTATCCACACTTTCGCCCGCAACTGTGTTAACTGAAATGTTAAGTAGTTTGCTATCTATATTTATAAGGTTTTGGCTTTCCTCGGCAATGGAAAGCACTTTTAACTGTTTGTCCAACACCAAATAATTGTTGGCATAATGGGTTTCAAACAGCGGCTGCCTAGTGCTTACAATTATTTCAACTTTTAATACCGAAACCGTTTTAATTTGCTCTATTTTAATGTATGGGTACAATTTTTCCAACTTATTGGTAGAACTGTCTTTATCTAGCATAAAAATGCTTTCGCCATATTTTAGCCTGCAGTTGGATTTAACCTGCTCGGCCGTTACCCCATCTGGCAGGTCACCAACAATGTCAATTTGCCTAAGCCTGAACACAAAGCCAAAAAGAAGGGCAATTGTTATTACCAACAATAAAAATATGGAAAGAGTTATTATTTTAAATTTTTTCATACTCGTTTTATGTCTGCACCTAGCGAACTAAACAAATTTTCTATACCCTCATAGCCGCGGTCGATGTAATAAACATTGTCTATTACAGTTTGCCCTGAACTTGCCAGCCCGGCAACAACCAGACCTGCCCCGCCACGCAAATCTTTTGCCGTAACGCACGCCCCTGTTAGGCTTTTTACGCCGTTAACTAACACCGATTTTAAATTTAGGCAATCAATGTCCGCGCCCATAAGTTTTAGATAGTTTAATATTAAAAATCTATTTTCAAAAACCTTTTCCGTAACCAGAGTTTTGCCTTTGCCCAAAATGCAAACTGAAAGTGCAATAGACTGCAAATCGGTTGGGAATTTTGGGTAATACCCCGTTGTTATTTTACGCAAATTTTTAAGATTTTTGTTGCTAGATATTTGTATTATACCATTTTTCGATTTAATTTGACAACCCATTGACGATAAAATTTTAATAAATTTTTTATTATGCTCTGCATTTGCATTTGTTATTGTTACATCCCCGCCGCAAACAGCCACCGCACCCATTATTGTGCCAGCCACAATTCTATCTGATATTGGCATATATTCTGTTGCATGTAAACTATTTACACCATATATGGTAATTTTTTTACTGCCAGCGCCTTTTATTTTTGCGCCCATTTTGTTTAGGAAAGCACATAAATCCACAATTTCTGGCTCACGCGCGGGGTTATAAATTACCGTTTTACCTTTTAAGGTGGAAGCAAATTCTACAATATTTTCGGTTGCTCCCACGCTTGGAATTTTTAATTTTATTTTGTTAGGTTTGGCGTTTGTTGCATCAAAAACAATTAAATCGCCCTTTTGCTCCACTTTTACCCCAAGCGATTTAAAAGATGAGATATGTATGTCTATTGGGCGCAGGCCAATTTTGCAGCCGCCAGGCAAAAACAGGCTTGCGTGTTTTAAGCGAGCAAGCAAACTGCCAAGCAAAAATATAGATGAACGCATGGTTTTGCTTAATTGTTCATCTATATTAAATTTGTTAACTGTTTGGGTGTTGATTATGTAATTGTTGTTGCGTTTTATAACTTTTGCCCCAAGCGAACGCAAAATTTTTGCCATGTTAGCGCAATCGGTTATATTTGGGCAGTTTAAAATTTTAAATTTTCCGCTTGCAAGCACACAAGCAGACATTATTGGCAGAGTTGCATTCTTGCTGGTTTGACATTTAACTTTGCCAAATAACCTTTTGCCCCCGTTTATAATAATTGTGTTTTTTTGCTCTTTCATATCTTTATATATGAAACATAAAAATTTTAAGTGTAATTTAATTTGATAGTTTAAAACTATGTTTTAGGGCTAACTGCTCTTTTTCGGTTTGCCTATCCACATTTAAAACTATGCCGATTGCGCTCATAAACACCAAAAGCGAGGTGCTACCCGCGCTGATAAACGGCAAAGGTAGCCCGGTTGGTGGCACACTGCCCGTTACAACGGCTATGTTTAATATAACTTGTATGCTGATGACCGCCGCTATGCCAAAGCACAAAAAGGCGGAAAATTTGTTGTTTGCGCGCATGCCAATTATAAAAATATTAACAATAAGGGTTGCAAAAACTGCAACCAGCAATAAGCAGCCTATAAAGCCCGTTTCTTCCGCTATTATGGAAAAAATAAAGTCGGATTCGCTAAACGGCAAAAACAATTCGGCTTGTCTACTGTTAAACAGACCAACTCCCCACATGCCGCCTGAGCCAATGGCATAAAGTGATTGAATTAATTGATACCCTTCGCTTAGCGGGTTGCTCCACGGGTTGATAAAGGCAACAATCCTGCTCATCCTGTATGGCTCGATAATTACAAGCACAACTGCCATAATTATTGCAGGGATTATTAAAAGCAAAAAGACGTGCAAACGCATGCCGCCAATAAACAGCATAAAAACAAGTG
>CANPWT010000019.1 GCA_947584775.1 uncultured Clostridia bacterium
AGTGGGTGCAAGTTCCATATTACTCATATTCCAATAATTTGCCTTATGGCCATGGCGAAAAAAGTGTGTATATGCTTTCAAGTTTTATCCGCTTATCTCGCGAGGAGGCGATGAGCATAAATTGGCATATGGGAGGCTACGACCCACGCAGTTTGTTCTCAACCGACCTACAAAGTTGTTTTTCTAAATACCCAATCGCCCTGTTTACGCATATTGCGGACTTGCAAGCCACCTATTTAGACGAGCAGATAATAGAAAATTAAAAAAGCGCCCACGCGCCTTTTTTTATTGCAATGGCCGTCCGCTTGAAGACATAAGCGCCTGCCAAGTTTTTGGGCCAACAATTCCGTCCACGCTGAGCCCGTTTTCGCCCTGAAAAGCCCGCACCGCGCGTTCGGTTTCCGCGCCAAATATGCTGTCTAAATCGGTTATTGGGTAAAGGTGGGAAAGCAATAATTGTTGCAAGTATAAAACCGCACTGTTTTTGCTGCCAATTCTTAAAACCTTGCTTGTTGGGTCAAGGTTAAGCAGCGCACTCCATGTGTTGCGCCCAACAATGCCGTCCACACCAAGATTGTTGTTTTGCTGAAAAACTCGCACTGCGTTTAGCGTGTTTCCGCCAAAAATTCCATCAGTGGACAAATTAAATCCATAATCATTTAACAAATATTGTAACAATGTAACAAAATTGCCGCGGCTGCCGTCCCTAATTGTTGGGTAATTTGCAATTTCCCGCGCAACAAAGTTTACGCCTAAAAAATCACACACGCCCTTGCACGCGCCCTCGCCAACGCTTAAAGTAAAGTTTGGGTTAAGCATAAGTTTTGCCTCGGCAAAATTGGTCATAAACCCGGCCTCAATAAGCGTGGACGGGCAGTTTACATTAGATAAAATTCCAACCGAAATTGTGCCAATGTTTCTGCCTGGCCTGCCGGTGAACTGCACCACGCTTTTGTACACATCGTTAGAAAGTTCGTGGCTGCTGTTTGCGTACGGGTTAAAGGGGCTATAATAAACCTCAATCCCTTGCGCTGAGTTGAAATTGTTGCCCGTGCCGGATGCGTTATAAGCAAAAGTTACACACAAACTTGCCCGCGCACGGTTAACGCGCGTAACACGGGTGGAAATGCTTATGTCCTGATCCTCTGGGTGAACATCAAAAACGTTAAAACCGCAACGCAGGCACGCCAAAATAAAATTTATTTTGCTTGCTTTGTTAAATTCGTTTTCGTAAAAACTTCTGCCAATATAAGGCAAAAGTGGAGTCCGCTTGCCTGCCGTGGGCGGGTTAACACCATGTTCGTCATTGGCGGCAATTAAAAATTCGTTTGCGTTTGCCATATAAAACCTCACTTGTTTTTATGAATAAATTAATTGTTTTGTTAAAAATCTAAAAAATGTTACAAATTTTTTTCATTTTTTATTAAATTTTAAGTTTTTTTTAAAATTTTTAAGTAAATTATTAGGTTATGAAAAAATTTATAGTAATTTTATCGGTTTTAATTTTAGTTATTGTTGGCGCGTTAGTTTTGCCAAAACAGGAGGAATACGATTATCTTCGCATACATATTCGCGCAAACAGCAACAGTGCCATTGACCAAAATGTTAAATATGAAATTAAGGACGAGGTTGTAAAATTTTTAACCCCATATCTTTCCACTGTGCCAAGCAAGCAAAAGGCAATAGATATAATTAACACTCTTTCTAGCCAAATTGAAAATATTTGCGAAGATAAACTATCTGCCCGCGGATTTAACTATAAAGCCAATGTAAAAATTAACAACGAATATTTCCCCACTCGCACCTATGGAAACACCACGCTCGAAAGCGGCTATTACGATGCAGTAATTGTTGAACTTGGCGAGGCAAAAGGGGATAATTGGTGGTGTGTTATGTACCCACCTTTGTGTTTTGTGAATAATTTTTCGTCCTCAATACAAATTAAATATAAATCGAAAATTTGGGAGTTTTTAAAATCTCTATTCGATTAACGGGAGAGGATATGAAAAAACTAATTATTTTGCTTTTGCTTATTTTGTCTGGCGGAGCGGCTGTGCTTGCCGGGGTAAGCGTAAACAATAAAACCACGCTTACGTCTGCTGAACAAATTGAAACTTATGCCGTAACGGCCGACACGCGTGAAGTTCAAACTAGGCTAAAAAAATGGGGCTATTACACAGGCAATGTGGACGGAATTAACGGCCCTAAAACCAAGGCAGCAGTTAAAAGTTTTCAAAAAAAATACGGACTTACTCAGGACGGCATTGTTGGCCCACTAACGGCAGCAAAAATGGGCATAAACTTAAACCAAAGCACAAGCGCATCAAACTATAAAAGCAACGATAGATATTTGCTTGCAAAAGTAATTTATGCTGAGGCGCGCGGGGAAAGTTATACCGGCCAGGTTGCCATTGGCGCAGTTGTGTTAAACCGAGTTAAAGATAGCCGTTTCCCTAACACGATTGCGGGCGTAATTTATCAGCCATGGGCTTTCACTGCGGTAAATGACGGGCAAATCAACTTAGAGCCAAACCAAACCGCATATCAGGCGGCAGACGATGCGCTAAACGGTTGGGACCCAACTTACGGCTGCGTGTATTATTACAATCCGGCAACTGCCACAAGCAAATGGATTTGGTCAACAAAAAAAGTAACACAAATTGGCAAACACGTGTTTGCGGTTTAGGAGGTAAAATATGAACAAAAAAATAACATCCACAGACGATGAAAACAGCAAGGTTAATCAAAACAAAAAAACCAAAAACAAAAGCAACGCGCAAAAGGCCATACCTTGGTTGATTGTGGGCATTGTAAGTTTGCTAATTATTTTAACTTGTGTGTTAATTGCATACTATCAGGTGTATAAAAACAACAAGCAAAACGCGCAAACCTTAGAGGGCGTTTACACTTCAAGTTATTATTCCATGGTAGACAATGTAAATAATTTAGCGGTGGATATTGCAAAATATTCCACCCTTTCTTCGTCTGTTTCAAAGCGAACAAAACTTATGGATATGATGAAAGATTGCAACTATATTTTGGCTGGCCTTAGCACCTTGCCCATAGAGGAGCAAAACGTTGAAAGCGCCACCAAATTTTTTAATCAGGTAAACGGCGTTTGCGAGTCCTACATCGCTGCCCTCAACAAAGGGGAAACGCTTACACAAGAGCAAGAGTTGCTTTTCGACCGCGTTTCACTTGTTTTAGGTAAAATTAAAAGCAATTTTAACAAACAATCGGACGGAATGTTAGACACAAATTTTAATTTTATAGATGCGTCCATTTTTGACAAAACCGGCATGAACGAACTCACTGCCAGCATGGGCGGTTTAACCGCAGATAGCATAGATTACCCTGCAATGATTTTTGACGGCCCATTTTCCACCGCGCTTGAAACCAAACAAGTTAAAGGGATTGGCAAAACCGAATACAGCAAGGAGCAAGCGCAAGCATATTTAAAAGATACCGTTTTTAAAGGTAGGGAAGTTAAAATAGACTATGATGGCGAAACCAATGGCGACTTGTCCACTTGGAATTTTAAAATACATTGCAAGGCAAAGGATTATATTGCGCAAGTTAGCAAATTCGGCTGCCTGTTGCTTACAATGTCTAGTTACATCGAGGGCAGGGACCCAATTATAGACGATAACTACGCGCGTGAACTTGCCAAAACTTTTGCTAACAATATCGGCTTTCAAAAAATGGATGTTGTGTGGAGTGAAACCAAAGAAAACATTTCCTACATCAACCTTGCGCCCGTCATTGACGATGTTATAATGTACCCCGATTTGGTAAAAGTTAAGGTGGATTTAACCGCGCAAGATATAATCGGTTTCGAGGCGGTAAATTATGCACTTAACCATGTTGACAGAACATGTGAGTTTTTAATTGACCAACAAAAAGCCGAGCAAAACTTGGGCTTTGATTACAACATTTTAAAAATTAACCGTGCCGTCATTCGCCTAGATAGCGGCAAGGAAATATGTGCTTACGAATACGTTTTAGAGCGCATAGACGGGATGTATTATTACTATATAGACGCCAAAACAGGCGAAATTGCCAAAGTGTTAAAATTGGTGACAATTAAAAATGTCGACAAGTTAATTTAAACGAGTTGGAGTTATACAACGAGTTGGAGTTTAAAATGTTGGTGCGGTTAGGTAGTGGGAGTTTGCCTTCAACAAGTAGCTAAAGCAAATAGTTTCAGTCAAACCCCCACTGCCTGCCGCAAAGAATTTTAATCCAATCAGTTTAAATATTTCGTGTTTGGTGCTTACGCGCAAAAGGTAAAATTAAAAATAAATACACAAGATAGTTTGTTTGGAGAATAATTACGGGGTCCCCGCAAAACTCAAAAGTTTTGTGGGGAAAAGGAGCAAACAAACAACTTTATATGAGGGAGACCGCAAGTTCTCCCTCATGACTCCTACTCCATAAGGTTGGTTAATTCTAAATGACGAAATTTGCGAACACCTGAGCAAATAAGCAAGAACGCCGTTTGTGACGCGGCTGCGCACGGCTGTAGCCTACGGCTAAGAATTACGGCGAACAAACTTTCACGCGTCATTCCGACTAAGCGAAGCGCATGGAGCGAATCTCAATTAAGCATTCAACAATTTTAATCCAATCAGTTTAAATATTTCGTGATGGGTGCTTACGCACAAAAGGTATTGTGAATACTTGGAACAAATAAGTAAGAAAGCAGTTTGCGATGTGGAAGTGAAACTCAATTTTTGATAAAAATTTTTTTAAAATTTTATTTTTTTGGTTAAAATTAATAATTTTTTAGTAATTTTTTATTAATTTTTAATTATTTTTAATAAATTTTTAAAAATATTGCGTTAAAACAATTCTATTTTTTTGTTTTTAATTAAAAATTTTTTGTAGATAATTATAAAAAATTGTATATAAATTTATTTTTTTATTATTTTTTAAATATTTAATTGGGGAAATAGTGTGCAAAAGGCGCATTTTTAATGTTTTTTAACGAAATATTAAATAATTGAATTTTTGTGTAAATTTCGAAGTGTCAAGCAATATTGCGTATTTAAAATAAGTAAGTGAGGTAAAAATTCTTAACAGGCAAGGTGTAGAATAAATAAAAAGGGTGTTGGTTAAAGGTTTATTAGTTAAAATTTACAAAGAAACTAACATAAATTGAAATTTAATCAAAACAAGATTTTAATAAAAACTTAAATTCCATTACAAAATTAAAAAATGGCAAAAATGATTATACAAGAACATTTAAAAATTAAAGAATGTTAAAAATAATTAAAAAAATTTAAAATTTAATAAAAAAAACAATATAAATTAATAAAAAATATTAAAAAAATAATTAAAAATTTTAAAAAAATGATATTTTTTTGTTAATTTTTTATTTTTTGTGCGAGTAAATATTATTTTTATTTAAACTTTTGTAAGTTAAAAATTTTAAATTAATTTGTACTTTTATTTGTTTTTTTGTTTTCACTATGCTATAATTTAATTAATTATATTAATTAGGGGTAATTAAATATTTTGGTTAGATTAATTGTAGCAATCGGTAAACTTAATTTAATGCGCCCGTAATTAATAAAAACTCCCGTGCTAAAAATTGCCGTTAATAATGCAACATCAACATATTTTTAGTTTAATTTGGGAAAATAAAAAGGGGAAGCATTTTGAAAAAGGGTGTAAAAAATTTATTTATAATAATTTTTAGTTTATTAGCGGTAACCTCGCTTTTGTTTTTAATAGTTGCACAAGGCAAAAATCAAACCTATCCTTCCTTTGCGGAAAACCTTGTGGACGGCGGTGATGATTACAGTCAGCGAGATGCGGACAGCAACATTATCCTTTCCGCTGAAAAGGTTTTAGTTGATCCCACCACTGACGATGATTTTGAAACTTTAAGCAACGATGACCCTTTTAGGCAAAATATAGTCGGTGCAAACAGTATCTTTGTCAGAGAGAAAGAAAAAACACTGCCAGACAATACAACAACGAAAAAGTATTATTTTAACAACATCCAAAACGGCAGCAGTAGTAAATATGTTATAAAGAACAACGAGTTTGTTGAACTTAACAACATTAAAGACGGTGATAAATATTACGAAAGAACTGAAGGGTCGAGCAGCCATGGCGGCTTAGCGGAAGGCGTTTTGTTAACTTTTGGCGGCTACATATTTAAAAACGGCAAGGCAGAACTAAACACGGCAGGCTATGATGTTGGCAATGAGGCAGAACTAAACACGGCAGGCTATGATGTTGGCAATGAGGCAGATACCTACGCCGGCATTACCCAAATTACGATAAAAAAGAAATTGCGTAACGGCGTGGATATGGGCGAATTGCCGGGGATTAGATACGATTCAACTTCAACTTATCAAGATTTTACACTTATCATACCGCAAAAAACGGGCTGGGACGGCTATTACGAATTCACTTTTGGCTATTTTGTTAACAATGTGGAATACGAGCAATCCATCGCATTTTACATCATTTATAATTCTTCATATAATTATCAGAAAAAGGTGGGTGACCACACATATAGTTCTGTTCCAAATTTGGGAAACGCCGATCTTGTTTCGGGCAGCGCCAACATGTATCAATACCAACTAGGCATAAAGAATGAGTATACAACCCTTTACCCAACCCTTACCTATGATTACACAAAATATAAATTGTCCTACACTCATCAGGCTGCGGGCGTTACAACTAGTTATGACATGGTTTACGATAACGATGCCCACACCCTAACCTTAAACAAAACGGTTGCAGGCAACACCCAAACCATTGAAACCAGGCCAATGAACGTAGGCAATGAAAACATTATCCGAATTGTGCTAACCGAAATGGGCAGTTACAACTTCAATTTTAACCAAATGTATTTTGGCTATATGGACGAACGCCAGCCAGATAATTTGAGCGCAATCTCAAACGAACTAACAATTTCCGGCATGCAATTAAATTATTCACTGCCCACAACGGACAACGCCCAACTTAAATATTTAGTTTTTGCAGTGAACAACGAAAGTGAAATTGGCTTGTTTGTGCCAAACGGTTATAGGCAAGGTGAAACCCTGTCCGAGGACGATGATGCGCCAGGCATAATGTACACTTTCCAAGAGGACGATAGCCGTCAAATTGGCGAAGTTATAACGGAAAATTCGCTTGACGCAAACATAAGGCCATGGCTAACAAAAGAAAATGTTGGCGAAGAGTCTTTTACATTTGATTATGACGCTTTTATAGACCAAATTCTTGGTAACACTAAAAACAGCGATGTTTCACAAATTGAAAAGGTTTTAAAAGCATTAAAAGAAAACAATAAATATGTAAAAACCAATCAAGGCTCGTTAAAATTAACAAATTATGGGGATTATGACGCTACTACCAGTTATTACTTTTATAGCGGTAATGTTTTTGATGAAAACAACATTTTTGACAAAGACAATAAAAACATAAAACAATCTTTCAACAACAAAGTAACATTTAACCAAATTGGGTATTATTTAGTGTTTATAGATGTTGATAAAGATGAAGGCGAGAACTACCAAATATTTGCTTTCCAATTTACAAGCGACTCCATTAAAATTAATGTAGAAACGGTTGAAGATACTCCTCGCGTGGTTGGTGCAGGCAGATACACAAACAAGGATGTTAAAGTTTCCTGGGAAAAACCAGGCGTGTTTGACCGCAACATCAGCGCGATGTATTATGAGTCTATTAACGAATATAAAACGTTAGAGCAGTTGGAGCAAACCACTCCAATGCCAATTGATGCCACACTAATCAATGGCCGTTATGAAAAAACCTACGATAAAGTTGGCAACAACAATTTTGGTTGCTTTTTAATTGAACTTTCCAGCGAGGAAAAATCCTTAGCCGAGCGCTTGTTCTACATAGATAAAACTCCGCTAACGGGCGTAAGCACATACCGAGTAACCCGTTCAGGCAATGCAAGCGGTGAAAACTTTTTCTATAATTTAACCGCCAACGAATACGGCGACCCACAAACGGTGGACACAATTTTCAGTTCCACCAATAACGATTGCTTAACTTTGTGGTGGAACAACAAGGCCAGCGGGGCAAGCGTAAGCGCAAAATATTATTACATACCTTTTGTTGTGGACGATAGCGATATTAAGCCACTTTCTGGCATGGACACAAACGAACATCACATAACAACAAAATACAAAACCGGCAAGCCAATAGGGTATATGAATTTTACAAGATTGTTTGCCCTAGATTGTTCACTTTCACTAACTGAGGACCAAACTTTTTCAAGGCAGGGCATATATTTTGTTGAATTGACTGACGCCGCGGGGCAGGTCACCAATCTAATTTTTATAATAGACAACACCGAGGCTTATTATTATGTTCAACCAACCGATATCACCAACACATTTAACGAGGGCTATTACACAAACAATTACATTTTAAGCACAACCGATGTTGATGTAATAGTTGGCACGCATAAGGATATCGTGTTAGACTTAACCGATGAGGAATATAAAACAACAGAAAGCGCAACAGAAAAAGGCGATTTAGCAAACTTTAAAAAATTTATTGACGATGAAAATCTAGAAACATATTATGCAGGTGCGGAGAGCAATTTGCAAACATTAAGGCGCTTGTTTGTTACATCTAATGATAAACATTACATTGCAGTAAAATTAAACAGTGTGGAAACAACAGACGAAATTGGCAGCGAATCTTCCCACAAAAGCACCACCATTAATGGAAAAACGACAATTTCACTCCATGGCCCAAGCGAGGCGGACGGCAACAGTTTTAAAATGTATCAATTGTACATTGTTGGCGAAAACCAAAAACATATTCCATACAACAAAACCAACTCTAAATTGACGGTGGAAATTAATACGGACGAAGCGCTAGGAATGCTATATTACGGCAATGACCAAATCAACGGGTTAGGCGATATTCCGCTAAACGGCGCGTTGGACAACGGCAAAGTTAAACGCTTAATTTTGGAAAATACAGATATGACCCACGCCCGCGCAACAAAGGACAATTATCTTACTTTTGTTTGGAACATAAACGAGGGTGAATCCGCCGTTACCAAAGTTACATTAAAATTTTATGATTTTAGCATAGACGCCGCCGACACAAACTTTTATATAGGCTATAACCCAACAGGCAACTCGGCAGACAACTCAACAGAAATTGAATTGTACTCTAACAACGATAGCGTGCAAACAAAGGAAGAACAAAAACGCGCAATGACAAACATTTCAGTAAACGGGCAGTTAAATAACGGCTTGTATATTATTACAAGGACATTGCAAAACGGAAAAACGCTAAATTATCATTTTATTGTTGACAAACTTGGCATTTTTGATGCAGACAAACTGGACGACACACAAGACATAAAAGTTAAACTTTTGGGCGATGTTTACACAAACATTCAGAACTTGCAATCTGGCATAAGCAAGGGCGATATTACAGACGACACGGACGGAACAACCTACTCTTACACATACTTTACCACAACCAAATTGCCAGCAGAATTCTATATACCAACCAGCAAATTTATAAAAGACGATAAACATAGCACAAACTATGCAGGCAGGCTAACATTTAGTTTGTATTATATAGACGAACAAGGCTACGGCACAAAGAATAAAACGCTAGAATTACAAACCTCGGATATTACAACCATCCAAGACAATGGCGAGGTTTATTACAAAATTGATGTATTATCCGCCTTGAAGCAACCGCCTTATAGCGATTTACTAAAAGGGTATAACAATATTGGAAGCAATCATCCAGATTGGTTGTTCCTGCCTGGGAGATATGTGGTAATTATTAAGGACAAAGTTGAAACCACGGCCAACCCTAACTATTTCGCCTTTGGTTTTAGAATACGAGCTGAATACCCAACTATAAGCATTTCCGCTTACAATAAATTCGAGGGTGTTGCGGGCAGTGCGGAATATGCTTTCGGAACTAACGGGCAATATGCGTTGACCACAAACAAGCGTTACATTAAAATAGAAATTCCAAAATATAACCATTCAAGTGTTAACGCGCAACTAGACCCAGACTACATCAAAATAACCAAAAACAGCAACGATTATTACACAAACGCTTATGGCGATAAAAGCGGAGAGAATAAAGACCTTGAATTGCAAACCGTACAAACCGGAGATGGAGATATATCTTATTATTACGAAATTGATGCAGGCACCGGCTTTGACGCAATAACCTATCAAATAACTGCGCGCTACAAATTAAGCGATGATGCCGAAAATGAAAAATACGAAAATATTTATTATAAAAACGAAAACGGTCAGTGGGCTCCATATTACGAAGTTACTGCAACAATAGTTATCGACCGCGAATCCCCAACAGAAAACATTAATTACCTAATTTGGCAAGACAAATTGGTTAACGAGTTCGACCCTAACTTGTTCTCGACCGCGACCCGAGAATTGGGCGTGGAAAAATATTATCTATATCAGTATAATAAATATTACAATAATAATAGGAATAAACAATATCTTTACGCTTTCCAAGTAAACACAGACACTCCATTTAATTCTAGCGACGTAAGTAATTTATACATTAAAAAGTTTAACCCAGACAATAACAATAATAAATTAAATTGGGAGTTGCCAATACTCACTTCAAGTGGATATACAGATAAGTCGCAAGAAGAAAATAAATCAAATTATGGCGCTTTGTTGGGCAGTGAGGCAGGCTATTATGAAATTGTAGAAGCGGACAAGGCGGGCAATTTAACCCAATATTTAGTATTGTTTACAAACAAGGCCAGCGGTGAAAACATCGATGTAGATAATTTACAAGTTACCATCCCAATCACGGGCAATGAAGAGAATAACAATTTAAAAATAGATTTAAGTAAAGATACACCGGATGAAGATATACCAGACAACGTTACAATGTTTGGCTTTGGAGAGATATCAACAAGTATACTAGAAACAACGGACAAATTTTACATTATAACCATTTCACGCGGGGAACAAACCCATACAATAAAAACCAACTTTGCGTACGATTTTAATAAATTGGCGCAAGAGATTGTGGGCTTTATCAGTGCGGGCGCTGGCAACTATACAATTGTTGCCCGTTCACGAACAAACACCAACACAATCACGGTAAATTACTACACCGAAGAATATAGCCTAGACGCGTCTAAATTGGTCGAACAATCCAACGGCGTGTATTACATAAATTTAAACGGGGCAAACATAAGCCCAAACGGTGTGGAATATTATGCTAAACAAGTTATTGTGTCGTACACTTCGCCAACCGGGGAACAAGTTGTAAACACTTACAAGTATGACGCAAATACAAAAACGTGGAAATTGGGCGACAATATTGTGGATAGCATTATAACTTGCCTTGCCGACACCACATACGAACTTACGCTAACAGATGTCTGCAATAAAGAAACATATCATATGTTTAACACAAGCGGAAAGCAATATTACTCCATAACCTTTGGCGAGGACGGAACGGCGCAAGCAATTAATGACGGAACAAAATATATTGCCTTCCAACAAGCAAACATCTATTTTGACGACATATTCAATAAAATTGTCATCACCAAAAACGAAACAACAAATTACACTTGTAGCAAAACCGAAAACGGTTGGACAATTGATGGCAACCCAAGAAACATTGCCATTGCTCAAAACTCACTTACAATCAGTTTTGAACGTGATGTAAACGGGAAAGACGTAACAAGCATAAACGAATATAGCGTAACATTTTATATTGGCGATAATGAAAAATACACATACAATATTGTGCTAGATAACCGCACGTCCGAGGTAACCTTGCGCGCGTCCATCACTGACCAACAACCAGGAAACGGCATGGCAGTGGACGACAATGTTGCCGACCTAACCAGCACGGTTGCGCCAGGCACAAGTTCGGGCAGTATGTATCTAACTTGGGATAATTGGGCGGATTGGGAAATTAGTGCAAATTACTTTTACACTTTCACTTTGTATCAATGGTTAAGTATTGCTAACAACGAATATACTTTTTCCGATATAAGCGAATACACCGGCAATGTTTACAATATAGAGACCCCTGAAAATAGCGATGGTTTGTATAGGCTGGTTATAACTGTAGTGGACAACAACGGCAATGTTCTTGGCAACCGCGTTTACACTTTCACAGTTAAGGCGCGCCTAACCGACCTTTACACCGTGCGCAACGGCAACTTGCCAATTGAAAAGCCAAGCGCATACTTTGCTAAGAACGAATTAAGTGCAGCGTATAGCGAAATTTCAACTAACGATTTGCCAGAAAACGATATTCCACTTTACATTTCAACAGACGAACTAAGCGTTGACCCATCAACCGATTTAGGCGCAAGCATAGATAAGACTGAAACATCTAGTGACGGCAAATTTACCCTATACAAAATTACCGCAAACAAAATAAACCTGTATGTTGGCGTGTTAAAAGTGGACAAAACTTCAAATTTGGTTAGCAATTTAAAAATAACTGCGGAAAATGCTTCCAATGGCGAAAGCAAACAAACAATAATCAATGTTGACCCACAGGAAAGTTTATCTTATTCGGTAGTTCAACCTAGCAACACCACTGTTACACTAACTTTCGACCCAACCAGCACGGAAACTAACAAAATTTTAAACAAAAACACATTAGAGTTAACCATGTTGTACAACGATGAATTGGTTAGCACCTTTGATATTAACAATTCTAATGGCCTAATTGTAAACGGCAAAACTTATTCATTCAACATTTTGGGCAACGGGCGTTACACCTTCATTTTCCGCGACAAGGCGGGCAACACACACACCTTTAATAGCACATACACATCCAGCGAGCAGTTAGAAATTAACGTTATTAGGGAAGTGCTAGTTAATGTAAATGGTAAAGCGCCTGTAAACAACGCCTTTTATAACGAACCGGTTGTGTTAACCGTGTTGCAAGACCAAAGATATAGCAAACCGGTTACTGTCAGCGCAAAATTAAACGGCCAGGCATACACCCCAGCAAAAGTGCTAAACGATTACACATTTAACGCATGGGGCACATACCGCGTAACGCTAAAAAGTGAAATAAACTGCGAAATAGACGGCGAGCCAACCAGCGTTGTAATCGAAAAAAGGCTTGTGTTTACAATAATCAATCCGCGTGAGGCAAGGCAGGCAATAGACTTGTCCGCGCTCGGCTCGTACGACATCACTTCGGTAAACCAGGTGGACACCGAAAGCGGGGAAGTTATTAACAATGTTTCGGGCAAATTTGCGGAACTGCTTAATAAAAACGAGGCCATGGGCATGCTTTTAACCTATCAAAAATTAATAGACGGGTTAAATGTAAACGGCAAAGTTTCGTATCAAATTAACTACACAGTTACCGACAACCGCTACCCAACCAGGGAGGAAAGTTTTGTGGTAACACTCAACAATGAAATCCCAACAATCGAGTGCACGCTCGCTCCGGGCGAAAGCACAACAAAATCCTTTACAATAACCTTTAACCCAGGCATAATTTACATGCAAGTGGGCGATTGCTCAGTGTTTGTTAACGAAGAAAAAGTTGCAGACATCAACAACGCTTCACTCGGCGTGGTAACCTATACTGTAAGCGAAAGTCAACATGGCCCAGGCGACTATTACATCAGTTTGCGTTCAAGCAGCGGCAATGTAATTTTGGCTTATAAAGTAGTTGTTAAAGAGCCATTAAACGTTTGGAGTATTGTAATTATTGTTGTGGTGGTGGCAGTTGTTGTAACCGTAGTTACAATCATAATTGTCCTACGCACAAGGATGAAAATAAGATAAAAATATAGCGAGCCACCTCGCTATATTTTTTGCTAAAATGATGGATACACTCGACTCATTTCACTCACTCGGTATGACAACATCGCAAACGGCACTTTTGCTAGTTTGCAAGGTGTTGCAAACATAAGCCTAAGTTTGTTTGCTCCTTTTCCCCGCTACAAAGTGATTTTTTGCGGGGTCCCTTAATATAACCTGTCATTCCGACCAAGCGTCAGCGCATGGAGCGAATCTCATAAAAAGCGCGGTATATGATGCGCGCCCTCAATTTATAATAATTTTAAACCTCTTGGAGAAGGAGACATGAGGGAAAACCTTCGGTGTTCCTCAATATATAATAATTTTAATCCTCTTGGAAAAGGAGTAATGAGGTAAAATCATTTTATGGGGTCCCCGCGAAACTCAAATGTTTCGTGGGGGAAAGGAATAGACAAGCAAAAATCGAAATTTGTGAATGCTTGGAACAAATGAGAAAAAGCGCGGTCTATGACGCGCGCCCTCATATAAGTTGATTTATATCTGTAAAGTTAATTGTTGTGGGTTGTTGTTTGCAGGGGCTTTTTTGGTAAAGGTCTTTTTAACTTCTTGATAAATAACTTCGCCCTCGTGTGATTGGAAATATACGCCAATAATATCACGTTTACGCGCGTTTAAAATGCAATAAGCGGCACGCTTTCTTGCGCCACCAACAACATGGCCAACCTTTTTGTTGTTCGCCTCCACAAACACATTATAGGCACGCAAACGCCCAAGGTTGTCAATAATAGTAATGCCATCAAAGTTTAACATATTGATGAGCAAATCGGCGTATGCCTGCAATTTTTCCTCGCTGTAACTTTTGGATTGGCTAAACAATTTGCTAAAACTAATAGGCTCTTGCAGCCAAATTCCGTCTTCAAACAGGCCGTTGTCCTGATAATCTTTATCCACGATTACGCAAATAGTTCCGTTAACATGATGCATAACGTTGGTAAAAATGTTTAGATACAAGTTTTTCATGTCTTGCAATTTGCGTTGTGTTGTTCTAAGTTTACTAAAAGTTGCATCCACAAGCATTTTAACTTCTTCCATATTAAAATTGATTGTGGTTTTTTCAAGCGAAAAATTTACTGCCAAATTGTTACCGCTAACCGAATAAAACATCATGGTGTACAGGCTAAGCGGAGTAATGGCAATGCAACAAACCTTTTTAGTGCGTTCTTTAAGGGCAGAGTTTTCCTGTAATTGGAGTAAAAAACTTTTGTCCTTAATGCTGCCGAACCACATAATTACGCCATATTCTACCTTGCCTTCGTTTACATTGATATACAAGCACCAATCGCTTCTAACAATTGCTAAAATAGATTTCATCCTAGCACGGAACGAACTAGCATCTGGGTCTTTAAAAATTGGCAGCGAATAAGATTTTGGTATTGCCCTAACAACAGCGTCAATATTGTCCGTTAAAACAATTATGGGTTTTATAGATTTACCCTCTTCTTGATAGTTCATCAAATCGTTATACGCGCTAAAAAAGTGAGATTTAATAAGTTGTGGCAGGCCAGGAAATTCCCTATCAAAAAAATTTGATATCTTCTCCTTGCCGGTATTAAAATACAACAACTCATCCATTTATTTTGAATATACCAATTTTTTTTGTTCAAATCAAATAATTTTAATAAATTTTTTAATTTTTTTCAAAAATTTGCCCAAAATGACGCATTTTTTGTTAATTTTTTAATATTTTTTTAATTTTGCACTTCCTTTGCTTTTAAAAACAACAACTCATTTTTCAATTTTACACACTCTTTTTTGCTTGCTTTTAACTCTTCTTTAAGTTTAATTATGGTGTTGTTTAAATTAATAATTTGCGCATTTACATCCAATTCACTTTTTCGCTTAACAATTTGCAAAAGGCCATTAAAAAGTGCAACAATATCATTGTCGTCAATTTTGGGCGGCATAACACTAACGCGGCATTTTGTTTGCTTGGGTTTTGCCTGTGGGGTTTCCTGTTTGTTGGGGGAAAATACAAATTTATTCATGTTAATATTTTCCCCGTGAAAAGCGTTATTATTTCTTTAAAAAATTAAAAAATTTAACGAATAACGCCCTTTTTTGTTAAAAAAATTTAATTTTTAATGCAAAAACAAAAAAAATTAAAGTTTTTATGCTCTAAGATTATATTTTAAACAAAATTTTTATAAAGACATAAAACTAAATTTTAAAAAAACATAAAAATAAAATATTTCATAAATATTGTTATGAATTATTTTGTTCCTAAATTTGACGGGGTGGTGTTAGGGCTAAATTTTAAATTTTACAAAAATGTTGTTTACAACCTTGAACTAGACGGTGAAAACAACCTGTTGTTTGACGGGCAAAATATTTTGCCTTTTGTTTTGCCAAATAAAAACATAACCCAAGTAAAATTTAATGGCGATAATTATTTTTTTGCTTACCCAAAACCTAGCAATGAACTAGTGTGTTTTACGCTTTCAGACAAACAAAATTATTATCAAATTTGCCTAATGGAAAATTTAACAATAACAAAAAATGGTGCCGTGGCATTTTCAAGAGAAGCAAATAATTTAAGTTACATTAAGCAAGAAATGTTTTTAAACAATTTCATTTTACATTTTATAGATAATTCAACAAACCGCAAATTTTTTGTAGTAATTACCCAAAACAAAATTTATGCTGACTATTTTGACGAAATAAACATTAGCAAAAAGGAAATTTATTTTTTAACCAGGATTCAAGATTGCCTAAACCATGGCAAGGTTTATCACCTAACGCAAACCATGGAAAATTATTTAGTGTATTTAGACGATTTTGACATGAATTTAAAGCCCGAGTTAATTTTGCCAGTGTTTTTAGATTGTGTTAAATGTAAAAATATAAGTTACTTAAAAAACCTACTAACTGAAGAAACTCAGGCGGAAAACCTGCTTAAATTTTTACCCGAATTTGACGATTATTTAGTGTGCGAAAGCAAAGCAATTCTATTAAAAAAACATACACTTGTTGGAGTGTATGCTTTTGAAATTTCTAATTTGAAAATAGAAAATATAACCGAGTGTTAGCCCTAATTTTCCGCCTCTTTTGGCTGCCAATCGAACAACTTTGTAAGTATTAAGAAGAATGGGAAAGCGGTTTGGCAAACTATAATTAAGAACAGCAAATCTGGGTAAGATATTGGCACGTATTTAAATAAATCGTAAAGCACAATCACGGCAGTTATTGCAATGCCCAAGCAGGCAAGGTACATAATAGATTTAAACCAATTAAACGGCTTGCACATCCTAAACAGAGCAATAAACCCGGTTGAAATGATGGCTAGCGAGCACATTGTTACCAAAACTTCGGTTGAAATGCCGGTAAACATTT
>CANPWT010000020.1 GCA_947584775.1 uncultured Clostridia bacterium
TCTATTCCTTGCTTGTTATGAGTGTGGTTCTAACCGGCAAAGCGCCATACAAACGCATTGGAACAACGCCAATGCTTTTGGCTCAGGACGGCAAAAAATTATCTAAATCCAGCCCTAATAACATCCCGCTGGACACTGCATTTAGCGAGATTGGTGCGGACATCATCCGTTATAATTTTGTATCTACCCCACTTGTTAACGATGTTAAATTTGGGCGTGACACTTGCGATGAAGTTAAGCGCAAACTTTTGGGGCTGTGGAACGCATATATTTTCTTAAACACTTATGCGGTTATAGATAAGCCGGACTTAACCAATTACAAGCCAAAGGAAAGCGAGTTGACCTTTATGGACAGGTGGCTAATTAACCGCGTTAACGAATTTACTAAAAATGCACACACTGCCTACTCTAACATACAATTTGGCGCAATAAGTAAAGATTTTGAATTGCTTGTGGACGAACTAACTAATTGGTATATTAGGAACAATCGTAGGCGTTTTTACAAGAGCGAAAATAATTTAGACACCATGAACGCATATTTCTGCCTTAATTATGCAATTAAAAATATTTGCATGGTAATGTTTCCAATAATTCCATTTATTAGCGAATATCTATGGCAAAATGCGGTGAGAGCGTTGGATAAAAACGCGGAGGAAAGCGTTGCCTTACACAGTTACACCATTGCCGAATTTAGCGTTAAGGACGCAGGACTTACCAAAAGCACGGACATTGTGCGCAACATATTCACAATGGCAAGCAAATTGCGTAACGAAAACCAAATAAAGGTTAAACAACCGCTTAAAACCATGTTTGTTGTGGGAAATGACGATGTTAAAAAAGCAGTTGACTTATACATTGATGTTATTGAAAGCGAACTTAACATTAAAAATGTTGTAATTGAACATGATAATAGCAAATTTAATGACGAATATTTGTTGCTAGATTTTAGGCGCGCGGGCGCAGTGTTAAAAGGCGATGTGCAAAAGGTTAAAAATATTTTGTCCTCCGCTAGCGCTGTTGACATGAAAAAGATGGTTGCGGGCTATAAATCAGGCAGCGTGGATGTTATGGAATTTAAGGGGTTAGATAGTGCCCTATTTACCCTAGCCACCAAACCTAAGCAAGATTTTGTTATTGAGCATGAAAACGACATCACAGTTGTGCTAGATATAACTATCGACCGCAATTTAATGTTGGAAGGCTTGTCGCGTGAACTTATTCGCTCTGCCCAAGTGATGCGTAAAGAAGCAGGCTTTAACGTTGAAGA
Organism: uncultured Clostridia bacterium; assembly: GCA_947584775.1. Lineage (GTDB taxonomy): Bacteria > Bacillota > Clostridia > Christensenellales > UBA1242 > Onthoplasma. The sequence continues at coordinate 1,268 of CANPWT010000020.1, forward strand.
TAGAATTAATATTCAATTTGAAACGGACAGCCCAACCCTAAACGAAATAATTGAAAAATTTAGTGATAAAATTAAAAGCGAATTGCTTGCTAAAAACATTACACCTTTAAATAAACCAGAATATTCAAGCGTGGTTGAAATTGGTGAAGAAAAAATAAAAATTATGCTTTCTAGGGCATAAAATTTTAAAAAATTAATAATTTACACAAAAAAACAGCATTTTTGCTGCTTTTTTTGTTGATTTTTTAACAAAATTTTAATTTTTTAATAAAATTTTTTAATTTTTAATAATTTTTTTAATTTTTTAACAAAACTATTGCTATTGCATAATCTTTTGTGTGGGAAATGCTTATATCGGCAACAGAATAATTATACTTTTTTAAAACTGATTTAATATATGCGTTTTGGTTTAAACACGGCTTACCCGAGGCGGTGTGCAAAACCTCTATTTTATTAAATTTTAGTGATTTATCGTCCAATGCTTTAACCAACGATTCCTTTACGCAATAAAAGCCTGCTAAATGTTCAAATTTATTGGGTAAATTGTTTGCATATTCAAGTTCAGCGGGAGCAAATAAACGCATTAAATTTTTGCTTGTGTAATTTGTAAATCTATTAACTTGTTCTAAATCTATACCTATCATATTTTCCTTTTATTTTTTAATTATTTAAAAATATCTTTATTAATTTTGTAATTTTAATTATTTTATAATTTTTTTAATGAGTTTTAATATTTTTTACTTTTTTAATTAAAATTTATTTGTTTTTTACTAAAATGTTTAATTTTTATGATTTTTTATTAAATTTTTAATTTTTTTATGATTTTTATATGAAATTTTAATTTTTTTATGGTTTATTTATAAATTTTAAGTTTATTTTTTTAATCTTCAATAGACAAATTTAAAGTTTTGAGGGTGGAATTAATAGTGTCCCAATTATAGCCTAGCGAGGTCAATCTGCGGATTAATTTTTCAATGGTCTGTTTGTCCATTGGTTTATTTTTTAAATATTTTATTGCGTGTTTTTGGCAACTGACAAAATCGTCAACTTCGTTTAAATTTTCAGTAAAATTATCCTCTTTAACGCCGAACGAATATAGTTTTTGTTTTAATTTTGTTTTGCTAAAATTGGGGTTGGAATTTATGTAACTTTTAGCAAACGCGCTGTCATCTACAATGTTATATTCCTTTAACTTCTTTACTATATCGTTTACCGCGTTTATGTGGTAGCCTTTTTTTAATAAATAATCTTTAATTTGCTTTTGCGTTTTTAATTTGCTAGATACATATTTAACCGCATCGTTAAAGCCAATTACCCTTTCACTTTCATTAACGGAAGAGTAAAATGCCTTGTCTTCAATTTCTCCCAACTTTATATTGTTTTTTACAATTATATCGCTATGCATTTCATACTCCCCCGTGTTGGTTAAAACTGAAAATATGTTAGCATTTTTTTTGTTTTTTAATTTTATATTTAAAATTTCCATAAATTTATTATAGCAAATAAAAATTAATTTGTAATCTAATTTTAAAAAAATAAATTATTTTGTAAAATTTTAGTTCAATTTGGCTGTGAATTTTAAAAAATTTTTAAAAATTTATAAATTTAGCCCTATTTTTGATGTTTTTTATGTCGAAAATATATTAATTTTTATTTTTTTCTAATTTTGCACTTTGCTTAGGCGAAATAAAATTACAAATTAAATTATTTGAAATATTTTTATAATTTGATAATTTATGTTAAAATATTATTGGAGGAAATATGAAAATTAAAAATGCTGTAGCGTACGAAGTTATTGACAGCCGTGGCAACCCCACTGTTGAGTGTGAGGTTAAATTGGAAAATGGCGTTGTGGCGCGTGGCATTGTTCCAAGCGGAGCAAGCACGGGAGATAAAGAGGCGTTAGAGTTGCGGGACGGCGGCAAAAGGTTTAACGGCAAAGGGGTTACAAAAGCGTGTGAAAATGTAAATAAAATTATTGCACCGAAAATTGTTGGCATGGATGTTGCAAATCAAGCAAAAATTGACCAAACCATGCTGGACTTGGACGGGACGGAGTTTAAAACAAATTTGGGCGCTAACGCCATACTTTCTGTTAGTTTGGCAGTTGCACGCGCAAACGCAATAAACAAAAACAAACCGCTACACTCTACCCTCGGCAAGGGGAAAACTTTACCTGTGCCTATGATGAATATAATTAACGGCGGTGCGCACGCGGACAGCAATGTGGATTTTCAGGAATTTATGATTGTGCCTGTTGAGGCAACTTCGTTTAAACAGGCTATGCAAATGGCAAGCGAAACATTTGCCGAACTTAAAAAGGTTATAAAATCTAAGGGCTATTCCACCGGCGTTGGCGATGAAGGTGGCTTTGCGCCAAACTTTAAAAACAACACCGAGCCGTTGGATGCTATTGTTGAAGCAATAAAAAATGCGGGCTACACCCCTAAAACTGACATTGCCATTGCGCTTGATGTTGCCGCTAGCGAATTTTACAACCAAAAAACCAAAAAATACGAATTTAAAAAGAGCGGCGGCAAAACCCTAACAACTGCGCAGATGATAGACATGTACGCTAAACTCATTAAGGCATACCCTATTATTTCCATTGAAGACCCATTAAGCGAATATGATTGGGAGGGCTGGATTAAAATTACAAAAAAATTGGGCAAAACCATACAAATTGTTGGCGATGATGTGTTTGTAACCAACCCTAAAATCCTCGCCCGCGGAATAAAGGACGGGGTTGCAAATGCCATTTTAATTAAACTTAATCAGATTGGTACGCTTACTGAAACGCTTAACACCATCCGCCTTGCAAAAGAAAACGGCTACAACACAATAATTTCCCACCGCAGTGGCGAAAGCGAGGACACTTTTATTGCCGACCTTGCTGTGGCTGTGGATGCCGGGCAAATTAAGTCTGGCTCTATTTGTAGAACTGATAGAGTTTGCAAATATAACCAACTTATACGCATTGAAAGGGAGATTAAAAAAATAAAATGATTTTAACTATTGATGGGCCGGCCGGCAGCGGAAAATCTACCGTGGCTGAGGCGTTAAGCAAAAAATTAAATTTTTTACATTTTAATTCGGGCTCGCTTTATCGGGCAATCACCGCACACATAATTGAAAATAATATTCCGCTTGAGCAAATTGGCAAGTTAAAAGTTAAATTAAATGTTGAATTTAAAAATGATGTTCAACACGTTTTTGTTAACGGCATTGACTACACCGCCAAATTAAGAGATAATGAGGTTAGCGTGCTTACCCCAACTGTTAGCACCTACCCTAACATTAGAAAAATAATTGACGATTGCCAACGCAAATTTATTGCCAAACATAATGTTGTGGTGGACGGGCGCGATATTGGTAGTTTTGTGTTCCCAAATGCGGAAATTAAGTTTTACTTAGATTGCTCGCTAGATGAACGCGCCAGGCGTAGATATAATGAGGAAAAATTAAAAAATTCCGCCATTACGCTTGATGAAATTAAAAAACAAATCAGCGCGCGTGATGAAATTGATAAAAATAAAAAAATTGCCCCGCTAGTTATTCCAACGGGCGCAAAAATTATTGATTCCACAACAAAAACCATTGATGAAGTTGTAAACGATATGCTAAATTACGTAAACAAAAAATAGGCTGAGCCTATTTTTTTACTGAATTAATCACTTTAAATGTAAAGGACGAATATTTACTAACAAAGCACATTTGAATTTTTAAAAAAAATTGCAAAATTTATATAAAAATAGCATATTATTTTAATATATTTACGACATTTTTGCAAATATTTTGCTTATTTTTGTAAAAAACTTCAAAAAATTTTAAAATTGGGTATTGACAAACTGACCATTGTGTATTATAATTCGAGCAACAAAGCATTGGGGACATAAAACGGAGGGTATTATGGAAAAAACTTATAAATTATCTGAAATCAATAATAGCAAATTCGCTCTATTTTTGTTAGAAAGATATTTATTACAACCTGAAAAAAGTAGTTTTGCTGAAGTTTACGCTGACGAACAAGCAGTTTTGGACAGCGGAAAAGTTGGCTATCTTTTTGACAATTCTAAAGAATTTAACTACGACCTTATCACCAACGAAAATGCTGACAAAATTAGCGAGTTCTTAAACACTTGCTTAACTAATTTTAACAAAAACGATAAAACTATTAAGGAATTTGTAATTAATGTTGTGGACATTTGCAAAGACAAAGACATTAAATTAATGCTCAATCCAGATGTTTACAATGCCGCTTTAAAATTTTATGGCATTGAATTAGACAAAGACCAAAAATTGCGCATTAACCACCCTGTTGCACGTAAACGTGCTAAAAAGGCCGGCGCTGGTGCTGCTGCTTTTGCTGGTACAGTTGCAGGATTTTTGGCTAGTGCGTTAAGCGTTTTATCAACCGGCGCAACTCACTGGTTATTGACAGGCGATACGGTTGCTAACGTTATTGGTTTTGGCGCTGTTGGCGCGCTTGTTGGTGCACCAATTGGTGTGGGCGCATGGCTTGGTTACAAAGCGTTAAACAAACATTTGCACAGTGTAAGAAAATCGGACAATAAAAAAATTAATGAATTGTCATTTGAAAATATAGAAGAAGTTAATGCAGCCGTTGAAAAAGTTTTCAATAACGAAGCAACATATAATTTGCACCTTGAGAAAAAACTTAAAAAACTTTTATCCGACAAATGGCAACTAAGCAAGAGATTGCAAAGGAAAAATAACCGTGACCACTGGCATGGTGTTTACGATTACAGAAATCAATTAAAAGCAAACTTAAAAGCCGAAATTGTTAACGCAAAAACTTCTTTTGTTAATTTAGTTGACGAATATCTTGCTGAACAAATATTTACCAAAAAAGATAAACTTGAAAATAAAATAAAAGAAGTAATCAATAGTGGCGAAATTAAAGTAAATTACGAGGCTTTCACAAGATTAATGAGCAATGTTAAAACTGCAGAAGGCGATGCCTATGAAAAAGCATGCAACGACCTTAAAATAAACGCTGCAAATGCTGAATTTTTACCTAAAAAAGCCTTTAAATACATATTTGGAATTAAGTTAATTGATAAATATGCAGAAACTGATGCTGTTAACAGATTTGAAGAAAAACTTGAATTAGATAAAGAAAACGGCAAAAATAACCCATGGGAGAATATCGACCTACATGTTAAAAGAAGATTTAATTTAAATGATGCGGACGAAAAGAAATCTCCTAGAAAAATGAAAGAGATTAGAAAATGGGTTAATTCATTTTTAACCAACACCGCTGTTAAACCTTATGAAGAAAGATTTTTGAATAGCCTCACTGATGATAATGGCGATCCTCTTCTAATGGAATACTCCACCGAACATACACGCACCACAGATGTAACAGACGATGAAGTTGAAACCGCTAAAAGATTCCATAAAGCAGGCGATGAGGACTACGAATTTGGCCCAGAGCGCACTCCTGAGGAAGAACCTGAAGTTGAGCCTGAGGTTAAACCTGAAGAGGAAAACCCTGATGATAATAATGAAAACAACAAAAAACCTAGCCTTATTAAACGTATTATAACAAAAATTAAAAACGGTATTAAATACTTTATTAATGGTGGAAATACTACAATTAATTCAACCGACATCGACAATGTAGACAACAGCACAACCGTTGTAGACAATAGCACAGATACTAATGCAACAAATGTAGACAACAGCACAACAAATAATACCAACACCAATAATACAACTAATAACAACACTACTAATAATACTACCAACAATAACACAACTAACAACACTACAACCACTATAATTGTTGATAAAGGCGCAGATAAAGACGAAACTAAGAAAACTAAGAAAAAACCTGCTGATACTAATAAAGCAGAGCCTGAAACAAAATCTATAATTAAAGTTGGATATGTTGATAAAGACGGGAAAAATCGTACTAAACAATATTCAATAATAAGCATTTCTAGAACCTCTATCGATCTATTTAATAGAACCACCAAAACATTTAATTGGGAAGAAGTTTTAGAGGCTAGTAAAACTGAAGAAACTAAAAAAGAATTTGCAAATAAAAACAAAGTTCATGTTGAATTAATTAACGAACTTGCAAGATTGTATAAAGATAGATACGAACATACAACCGAAAGTAGTGCAGACTAATAAAAAGAGCCACATAAGTGGTTCTTTTTTTAATGCAATTTTGTTTTTTATGTTATGTTTGGCTTAGTTATGCTTTGCCTATTTGCTTATTGTTAGTTTTAATTGCAATTTCGTTTTATTGTGTTTTATTTGTTTATATTGGTAGTTGTTTAACTTATTTTAAATCGAGTTTTTAATTATTTTTGTGTTAGTTGCGATATGCCTTAATTTTTATTACCCTATTTTGTATTTACTTTTTTGATTTTCATATATTTGCCCTATTGCTTATTTTTTTTTGGCTTGTTTTATTTTATGTTGTTGCCCTATTATGTTTTAAAAAATTGGCAAGGCAAATTAGGCAAAGAAAAAAGCAACCATGTTGCTTTTTAATAGTTTTTAGATTCAACTTCAAAGTAAGATTGTGGGTGATTGCAAACTGGGCAAACTTTTGGTGCAGTTTTGCCAACATGCCTATGGCCACAATTGCGGCAAACCCAAACAACTGCTTCTTTTTTAACAAAGCATTTGTTCTTTTTAACATTTTCTAGCAGGGCTTTATATCTTTCTTCGTGCTCGGATTCTATTTGAGCAACGGCTTCGAACAATTTGGCAATTTCCTTAAAGCCTTCCTTTTTAGCGGTTGCAGCAAAATCTTTATACATTTGGGTATGCTCATAATTTTCGCCCGCAACTGCGTTCATTAAACTGTTTGCCATGTCTGGCACTGAGCCGCCGTTTAATATTTTATACCAAATTTTAGCGTGTTCCTTTTCGTTATTAGCGGTTTGGTTAAAAATGCCGGCGATGACCTCATTGCCCTCTTTTTTAGCCTGGCTTTCCGCCCACATATATTTCATAAATGCTTGACTTTCGCCTGCAAGCGCGGTTTGTAAATTTTTTTCGGTTTGAGTGCCTTTAACATTAAAACTATACATAAATCCCCCTTTATTCATTCTTTAATATTTTACAAAATTTAATTTTTTTTGGCAAATATTTTACACCTGATTTTAAAAATTTATTAAAATGAGGCAAGCGAGTCTGTGACAGAGATTCACTCCGCTCACTTCGTTCGGTCGGAATGACATTTTACAATTTGCTTAATCTCATAGCAAATGCTTTGTTTAATTCCATTACCCTACCCTAATCTACTATTTATTTTTTAACTTATTTGCCAATTCTAATATTGTTGTCTTATTCTCTTGGCTTAAAGATTTAATTGCTTCAAAGATTTCCATATCTTTTGCATAATTTTCTGGATATGGATAAAAGAATTCTTGTGGAGTGATATTAACAATTTCAAAAAATTTTAAAAGTGTTGAAACTTTCAATTCAACAGTTTGTCTTTCAATCCTATTTACAAAACTATCACTGAAACCTAACTGCAAACTTGTTTCCCTTGCAGATAAGTTGTTTTTGTTTCTATAATAACCAATTTTGAAAATAATTTCTTTATAAAGGTTTTCTATATTTTTATCCATATTCACCTCACATTTATATTTTAATGCAGGCATGGAGCATTCCCTTAATCAATAAATGATGCGAATTTTAATTATTTGGTTAAATTTGTTTTAATTTATATCATTGAGTGATATAATATAAGTGATTTATATCTTTCAGTGATTTATTTTATGTCAAAAATACAAAAACTATTCACTTTTATATCATAAGGCGTTTTATATGGGAAATAAAGTTGCATTCATAGGACATAGGCATATATTTGATAAAACTTTAAGAGATAAATTATATAAAGCAGCCGAACAAAAAATAAAAAATGGGTGCGAGTGTTTTACAATGGGCACTCGTGGCGATTTTGACAAAGAGGCATTAAGTGTTTGTAGGGAGTTAAGGAAAATTTATAAGGATATTAAGATTGAAGTGGTTATTACGAGTTTTGCTCAATTAAAACCAATTATTGACCACGATGAGATTTTTGGAGATGAAAAGCATATACCCTATGAAGATGTGCAAACAACTATGTATGAGATTGAAGAAACACATTTTAAGCGAAAGATAACCGAAAGCAACAATCAAATGATTAATAATTGCGATACCCTCATTTGTTATGTTGATACAAATTACAAATACGCAAGCGGAGCAAAAACAGCATATAACTATGCAAAGAAAAAAGGCATACGAATTGTAAACCTTTTTTAAATTAGTTTATTTATTTTTAAACAACTTTTTATTTCTTATAAATGATATTATTGAAAATACAATTATTACTAAAATAAAGCCAATGCTTGAAATTAGTGATAAAATCTGCATACTTTTGTCCATTCCGCCATTAACCATAATTAGCGTATGTTGCAATGTTAAAATTGAAACGATTGCTCCAATTATGTCAATTTCTTTAAGCAAGATTGTTGTGGGATTTTGTGATTTTTTCGATTTTACATAATTTATTATAGCAATCACGATTTTATAAACGCAGTATGTTGCCATACTAATTGCTGGAATTAAACCAAATTTTACATCATTAGGTTGCGTTACCATTAAAATAATAGGTGCAATTAAACATAAATCTATAATAAAAATAAAAATTGATGAAATTTTGTAATTTTTTATCCTAATTTTAATTTGACTGTCTTTATTTTTGTTAGATATTTTTCTTTCTACCATTAATGTTGCAAACTTAATCACAAACAAAAATAGATAATAAATTGAAATGCCAATTGCAAAGGCATCTAAATAGAAAATGCCTAAATATGAGTTGTAAACAATAAATCCTAAATTGATAACTAGCGAAATAATAAGCGTAATAATAGTTTTATACTTAAAGTTATTTGTTTTCTCTTTTAGACTGACTACTATCCTCGTAAGGGCGGACGCATTTTATTATTAGGTCGCAAATCATATTGTCACCATCTTTACATCCACCCTTAATCCACTCGTCAACTATCGCATAAACGCCGCTTATGTAATAGGCAGAAATATATTTTCTTTCGTTTTTATCAATGTTAAAAATATCAAAAATGGGGAATAAAATTTTGTTTTGTAAGTAACTATATTTTTCGTTGGATTGCATAAGTGTTGGGTGCTTAAAAGAAACCTGATACACCACTTTATTCTCTTTAACATGCTTTAAATATGGCAATAAGTATTTTGGCGTAATTAAAATCAAATCCTGTTTTTGTTTGTCATTAATATTGTTTACAAAATTTTTATTCTCTTCGCCAAAACAAGCATCAAAGTTTTTGTTTAAATTTTCAATTGTTTCAAAGAGTAAATCATCGATGTTATCATAATGCAAATAAAAGGTGGAGCGATTAACCCCCGCCTTTTTGCAAATTTCTTTAATCGTTAAAAACTCGTAATCCTTTTTGTTGAGCAGTTCAATAAGTGCCTGATTCATCAAAAGTGAAGTGTTGTAATATTTACTTTCAGATTTGTTCATAGCACTTCTCCTTGTAACTATTCTTCATCACTGATTTCTTTTGCAAGTTTCATAATGTCAGAGCCATATTTTGCTTTGCCATTTGCTCGCATTTTTTTATAAATTGGATAGTTTACTCCGCAACCAATAATTCCAACAACACCAACAATTATTCCCGCAACCATTGCTGCAACGCCTGAGCCAATAACTTTCATTGCCAAGCACATACCAACGCCTAACACAAGCGCGCTTATAATGCCGAAAGTGTAAGCGAAAATTGTTGCTGGAAGTTTTGCTTTGTTGTCAAGTTTTTTAAGTTGCCTAACCTTTGTTGTGTCCTTTGGTGCATATTCGTTTGCAATATGCTCTGCATAAATTTTGTCTGTATTCATATTTTACCTCCTTTATGAATTACGACATAATTATAGCAACGCAAACCCGCAAACTAAACAACACAAATTTAAAAAAATGTTGACTTCAAAGAATTTATGTTAATAAATTGGCTAATAATTTCATATTTTTAGAAGTTTTTTAAGCATTTTGGTTTTCGCCATACATTTTTTTGCCATAATAAAATGTTTGCAATTTGTTTAAACCAAGGTCGGTTTGCTTAAAGTTGAAGCCGTAACTATTTAATTCTTCTATTAAAAGTTGGCGTTGTTTTTTACGGGAATAATTGTAATAATCGGGGTTATCGTAATACACTATCAGCCCAATATCTTTAATATCTTGCAGTTGAACGCGGGATGCCATGCCCTCTTTTTGATAATGAAAATCAAATTTTATTGTGTCAAAAACTTTTTTGTAGCCTTGTTTTATAAGTTCCTGCTCTTGCTTTTTAATTTTAGCGTTGGCAATTGGCGGAGTGTTTATTTTATTAGAAAAACGCAAACGCGTGCAAGCGTCCTTAATTTGCTTTTCAGTTAGGCCGTCAAAGTTTGGATTTTTGGCAAAGTATAAATCGTGCGTTGTGCAGGCAAAAATAAGTTCCAAACCATGTTTTTGCAACATATCGTGATAATAAATTAAATGTTTTTTAAGCGGTAACCCCACTTCTACTATTTCTTTTTTCATTTAACATTCCTTCAATCGGGCTATTCCCTTAACCCATCACTGTACACCCAGGAATAAAATAAATTTTTGTTTGGTAATGTATATTTATAATTTAATACAGGATTGAAATTATCAATTATTTTAATAGCATCTAAAAACACTTTTTTTTGTTTTATCAGCAATATCTAAAACAATATTCAGAGTATCATATTTTGTTCGAAATAAACCATTATAGTGCTTAAATAATTCTTTTGCTAAGGTTGTTTTTCCAACTCCACTAGGTCCTATTATAAATATGAATCTTTCATGTTCTCCCCCTTATTTCAATTTGTTATATTGTTTATCATCAACGGGCTCTAACCACTCGTTTGAAGTTTTAACTCCCGGCACTTCGATTGCGAGATGTGAAAACCAACTGTCTTTTGCCGCGCCGTGCCAATGTTTGACATTTGCTGGGATGTTTACGCAATCTCCCGGCTTTAATTCAATGGCCTTTTTGCCTTCTTCTTGATAATATCCTCTGCCGCCAACACAAATAAGAATTTGCCCACCGCCACTTTTTGCACGATGAATATGCCAATTATTTCTACATCCCGGCTCGAAAGTTACATTAAATATGCCTTGTTCTTTGCAAATTGGTGCAAGATAACTTTGTCCTACAAAATAATCTTTAAAGGCATCATTTGGCTCGCCAATCGGGAAGAAAATCGAGTTCCCATAAATTTCTTTTTCTGTTTTTGCATCAACTTTTTCGTTCCAAACATCTTTGGCAAGTCTAAATACTGCCCACGCCTTTGGCCAGCCAACATAAAAAGCGCAGTGTGTGATAATGGCTGCAATTTCTTTTTTGCTAACTCCATTATTTTTTGCATTTTGCAAGTGATAGATAAGCGAACTATCTGTTATTCCAGACGACATAAGGCCGACAACTGTGATAATGCATCTCGTTTTAAGGTCAATGTCCCCATTGTTCCAATTTTCACCGAAAAGCACATCATCATTGAAATGTGCGAAGTCTGGGGCAAAATCCCCAAGTTGTTTTCTTCCTGCATCTTGTGTTATTTTTTTCATCATTTCTCCTTTTAATGAACACTGCAATAAATTTATTTAATTTGTAGTGCGAATGTAAGATAATTATATCATACTCGATATAATTTCTCCTTATTTTTTATCATCCCTATTTTTGTGCTTGAAATAGCATCTATTTTTTAGGCTATCTGGCAAGTATTGTTGCTCTACCCAGCCGCCAGAGTCGTGTAATATTAATTATCTTTTTTGACTTCTGTTGTTTTTTGCGTTTGCCTAACTTGCTTCTTTAACTTACAAATATTTACTAAGTATATAATATACAAAACAATCACCACTAAAAATACTGCAATGCAAATGCCAGAGAAAACGATACTAACAGTGCTGTTTATATATTTGTGTAAAAGTTGCAATAATAAATTAAGCACAACAAACGGTAAAAATATTGCCGTGGCTATCAAACTAATTTTTTGATATTTTAAAATTTTTTTAAGCAAGTTTTCGTCAATTTCACTTTGTTTAACACCCCAAAAAAGTTTTACTTTTTTATCATTTTTCATAAAAATCCCCAAACTCCTTCTTGTTATTTTTTATCATCCCTATTTTTGCGCTTAAAATAGCATCTATTTTTTAGGCTATCAGGCAAATATTGTTGCTCCACCCAGCCGCCATAGTCGTGCGGATATTTATAATTTTTGCTTGCCTCGGTGTGGTTTTTAAGGTAGTCTGGCACATGGTCGTCCGGATGATTGCGTGCATCATCAATTGCCATGTCCTTAGCAATGACCACGCGGTTATCTTTTGGGCTTTCGCACACATAAATTATTGCTTGCGTGAGGGCAAGGTTACCTTCCGGCATACCAAGATTATCCAATGCGTAGAGTGCACAACAAGCCTGCACCAAAGCATTTGGGGCGGATAGGCCAACATCTTCCGATGCGTGGGCAATTGTTCGTCTTGCTATCACTTGCGGTTCCACGCCCGCCTCAATCAGCCTATTGGCGTAGTATAATGCTGCGGTTGTGTCGCTCCCCCTTAAACTCTTACAAAACGCACTAAGTATATGATAATAAACATCGTCATTTAGCGTTAGAGCCTTTTTTTGCAGGCACTCGCTTGCGATTTCCTTTGTGATGAGAATTACACCGTCCTTGCCCGCTTTCGTCGTTATAACGCCAATTTCTAGCCCATTTAACGCACTACGAACATCACCACCACTTGCGGTTGCAAAATAAGTGAGTGCATCATCGTCAATTTTAACTTTAAATTTGCTTAAAACTTCGTCCTTAACAAGTGCGCGTTTTAAAACCGCACTAATGTCCGCTATGTCGAGTGGCTTAAATTCAAACACACTGCAACGCGACACAATCGCGCGTGTCATACTATAGGCAGGATTTTCAGTTGTGCAACCAACAAAAATTATATACCCATTTTCTAGGCTAGCAAGCAAACTGTCGCTTTGCGCTTTTGTCCAGCGGTGGCACTCGTCCAATAACAAGTATGTTTTTTTGCCAAACAACTCGAAGTCGGATTTCGCCTTTTCCATAACTTCCTTAACTTCCGCTACCCCACTTGATATCGCGTTAAGTTTAACGAAGTTTGAATTGCTTGTGTCGGCAATAATTCTAGCAAGAGTAGTTTTGCCTGTGCCGGGAGGTCCATAGAAAATAACGCTTGGCACTCGCTTTGCCTCAATGAGCCTGCGAAGCAACTTGCCTTTGCCAAGTATGTGTTTCTGGCCAACGACATCATCCAACTCGGTTGGACGCATTCTTTCCGCTAGCGGTTTTTTGTCATTGTGTAAATTTTCAAATAAACTATCCATAATTCCTCATGAATATTATATCAAACTGTATTAAAATTCACAAACGATTTAATAACTCTAACAACCTATTGCTGTCAATTTAAAAAGTAAAAAACCCGCCAACAAAATAAAAATTTAATACAAATTTTGCAAAAAACATATAAATTTTTGTTAAAATTATGAAAAATTTATAAAAAATCATTAAAAATTTAAAAATTTTGACTAAAAAATAAAAAAAAATTGGCATTGCGCCAACTTTGTAATTATTCATCATCAAATGGAAATTCATTATTTAATTGTTCTCGCATTTTATCTAATTCTTGTTGCTTTTTTGCTTTTTCTGCCTTTAAATATGGAGTAACTTGTTTGCGGAAATGTTTAAGCAAAACTTTGCGCCAAATTTTGGTTAATTCATAATCATTGTCTCTATCCTCCGAGCCGCCCCATTCGTATGATTCTTGGCAATCTATCACATCTAAATATAATCTTAAAGAATTAGCAAAATTCACTACTGAATTATATAGGTTATATCTAACTATAATTGTTGCCCTATCGGATCCTCCGTAAGCAAAAACCTGTGAATAGGTAATATCTTTTATTTTCCAATTAACAGGCCTATTTTTTCTGCGTGAATTATAGTATTTCTCCACTTCTTGCAGCAACTCTTCAATAATTTTTTCGTCGACTTGTTCCATAACCTCGCGGCCTTCATCACCAATTGGATCATCTGGGTCATCATCTAGTTCGGCGATACGGTCATAAACTTTTTCAATTTTCATATTTAACCTCACTAAAGTTATTATATCATAAAAATAAACTTTTGTCAATACTTGTTAAAAAATTGGCATTGTGACAACTTAGTTATATTTTTTTATTGTTTTTCAATTTATTAACCGAACTTTTATTGATTAATTTGCAATTTTTTTATTTTGTTATTAACTAAATATGTTACTGTAAACGGAAAATGAGTGGGATTTTGGGCTATTTTTATTGTGGAAGCAGAGATTGTAATGTTTAGTTGATTGTGTAAAAGGCTGATGTAATATTTTAAAGTTTGGCAGTTGTTTATGTTAAACAAATTGTTTGCTAGTTCCATTAATGCGGTCTGTTTTAGCGCTTCAAAATTATATTTAGGGGAAGAGATAATTATATTAAAATATTTATAAAAACTTGTGCAATTAAAAATTATTTTAACCCTGCCTAACGCGGTGAAATACAAATATTGTCCCCTTAATTTTACATTTTTTACATTTTGAATTTTGACCATTTTGTTATTTTGTTTTAGGTATGCGCAACTAGTTAAATCTATTAGTTTTACCTTGCCAACAAAAATTTTATGCGTGGCGGTGGAATAAAAAGTTAAGCCATATTTATTTAGTTTTAAATCTGGCAGTGGTTGAACGCGTGGGCGAAAGCAAAAATACAGCATTAACGTAATGCTAGTTATTATATAGCAAATTATTCCTATAACCATAGTTTATATTTTTGCCAAAATGGGCTTTTTAAAACTTTTAAAGTTTACAAATTATGTTTGACAATTAAATTTTAAGGGTATATTATAAAGTAAATAGGGGGGGG
>CANPWT010000021.1 GCA_947584775.1 uncultured Clostridia bacterium
GTGTTGCCCGTATCTCGCCTAGTGAGTTCGGTGGCAAGTTTAAGCCTTTGTGCCTCCCCGCCCGAAAGCGTTGTTCCGTTTTGGCCAAGTTTTATATACCCCAAACCAACATCCACCAAGGTTTGCAATTTAGATTTTATTTGCGGAATAGATTCAAAAAATTTATATGCTTCATCAATTGTCATTTCCAACACATCGTAAATAGATTTGCCCTTATATTTGCACTCTAAAATCTCCCTAGAATAGCGCTTGCCCTGGCACACTTCACATGGCACATAAACGTCCGCCATAAAATACATCCTAAGCCTTTTAACGCCATCGCCGCTGCACGCCTCACATCTTCCGCCTTCCACGTTAAAACTGAAATCGCCCGCATCAAAGCCCTTTTCTTTGGCGGTTGGGGTGGATGCAAACAGTTCCCTAATTTTTGTAAACACGCCCGAATATGTTGCCGGGTTGCTGCGCGGCGTTCTGCCAATTGGGGATTGGTCTATTTGAATAACCTTGTCTATTTCTTCTATGCCTAGAATGTCGTCTAGATTATTTTCTTTATCTCGTTTATTAATTTTATTAAACAGGGCGGTATAAAAAATGTCGTTAACCAGGGTGGATTTACCGCTGCCGCTAACCCCGGTGACACAAGTTAAAATGCCCTTAGGGATGGCAACATCCAAGTTCTTTATATTGTGCTCGTTGCAGCCCAACAACCTAATGTAGCCCTTAGAAATTGGCCTGCGCGTTTTTGGCACTTCTATTTTCATTTCGCCCGATAAATATTTGCCTGTAATTGACCTTTCGCTGTCAATTAAATCCTGCACGCTGCCCGTTGCAACAATTTCCCCGCCGTGCACGCCCGCTTTTGGGCCAATATCTACCAAATAATCCGCTTGGCGAATAGTGTCCTCATCGTGTTCAACAACAATTAGAGTGTTGCCTAAATCGCGCAGATTTTTAAGGGTGTCGATAAGTTTATCATTATCCCGCTGGTGAAGCCCAATACTAGGCTCGTCCAAAATGTAAATTACCCCGCTTAGCCCGCTGCCAATTTGCGTTGCAAGACGAATTCGTTGCGATTCCCCGCCTGAAAGCGTGCCTGCGCGCCTAGAAAGGGTTAGATATGTTAAGCCAACATTTACTAAAAAGGACAACCTATTTGTAATTTCCCGCAGGATGCTTTCCGCAATAAGTTTTTCGGTTTTGGTTAATTTTATGTTGGTTATAAAATTATACATTTTGCTTATGCTCATATCGCAAACATCGGCAATGCTTTTGTTTTCTATTTTTACTGAAAGCGCGCTTGAGTTTAAGCGTTTGCCAAGGCATTCTGGGCAAGTATCTTCGCTCATCAGTTTGTAAATTTCTTCTTTAACATATTCGCTTTGGCTTTCCTGAAATCTCCTTAAAAGGTCGGGAATAATGCCCTGGAACAAGGCGTCTGGCTGAATTAAATATTGGTGCAGGTTTAGGGCGATTTTACTTTCGTCCCCCTTTTCGCCGTTTATTAAAATTTCCCTTGCCTCTTTTGGGATTTTATAATATGGAGTATCTAGCGTAAAATTGTGTTTAGAGGCAAGTTTTTTAAGCGCTTTTTTGGTTATGCCGGTTGCGTCAATATTAAAGCCCATAACGGACAATGCGCCCTCGTTGATGGACAATCTATCGTTTTTAACAATTGCACTTTCCCCAATTTTTACAACATAGCCTAACCCGCCGCACTTTGGGCAAGCACCCGCGTGGTTGTTAAAACTGAACAAACTTGGTTCAATTTCAGGCAAGGAAATGCCGCAATCCACGCAACTATATTTTACGCTGTAAAGTTTATCCACCCCATTTGTGTTAACAATTACAATGCCATCCGTTAGTTGCAAACATTTGGAAATAGACTCGGTTAGCCTGCTGGTTATGCCTTCCTTTTTAATTAGCCTGTCCATAATAACATAAATGTTGTGGCGTTTGTTTTTATCTAAAATTATACTATCGTCTAGCGAATAAACAGTATCATCCACCATAACCCTAACATAGCCGTCTTTTCTTAGCCCGTTTAGCGTTTTTTCGTGGCTGCCCTTTTGCGAACGAACAATAGGCGCCATGATTAACATTTTAGCCCCGTCCTCTGCCTCTAACACTCTATCTACAATTTGGTCTATGGTTTGAACATCAACTTGCTTGCCACACTTTGGGCAATATGGCTTGCCAATGCGGGCGAACAATAGCCTTAAATAATCGTAAATTTCGGTTATTGTGCCAACGGTGGAACGCGGGTTGTTGTTTGTGCTTTTTTGGTCGATTGAAATTGCTGGGCTAAGGCCGTCAATGCTTTCCACATCCGGCTTATTCATCTGCCCCAAAAACTGACGCGCATAACTTGACAAACTTTCCATATATCGCCTTTGGCCTTCTGCAAAAATTGTGTCAAAAGCGAGGGTGGATTTACCGCAACCGCTAACCCCGCAAAAAACTACCAATTTGTTTTTTGGTATGGTTAAATTAATATTTTTTAGGTTATTTTCTTTTGCACCTTTAATTACAATATTTTCTAACATATTTACCTTTAATTTTATCCAAAATTTGATATATTTTTCAATATTTAATATTAACACAAAAATAGCCAAATTTCAATTATTTTAAACATTTTTATTTTTTATTTTTAAACAAATACAAATTTGTAAATTTTTAATATAAAAAATTTGTCTAAAATATGTGAAAGTTAATTTTAAAAAAATTTTGCTTGACTTGTTTATTTAATTTAATATAAAATTTGTTAAGGAGAAAAAAATGATAACACGAAATAAAATAGAAGAAAAATATAAATGGGATTTATCTGACATTATTAAAAACCAAGAAGAAATTGAAAAAATTTTTAAAATTATGCAGTCTTTACCTAATTCTTATAAAAAATATGATAAATTATTGGGCAATAAGCAAAAATTATACGAATTTTTGTCTATGCATGAAAAGGACGAACTTGCAATTGAACGCCTTGCATTTTACTTATCTAACGCCGAAAATGTGGACATTGCGGACACAAAAATTATGGAATTAATTCAAAAATTTGAAAATTTGCAAATTAAAATTGACGAGTCCACCGCATTTTATGTTCCCCAAATGAGCGAATTAAGCGATGAATATTTATCCAGCCTTTTAACTGACAAAAAATTTAAAAATTATCATAATTCAATAAAACATATCATCAGAAACAAACCGCACAAACTTGATGAAAACACTAATAAATTGATTAGCAAAATGGGCAAATTCCTTGGCAACAGTTCGTCCGTTCACTCCATTTTAACCAACAGTGAAATGCAATTTAAAGACGCGGTGGACAGCAAAGGAAAAACATATAAAGTAGACAACTCCACCTATTACAAACTTTTGCGCTCACACGATCAAAAACTGCGTGAAACTGCATTTAATTCTAAAATGGAAAGTTTTAAACAATTTAACAAAACTTTTGCATCCCTTTATGTTAACGACATTGAAACGGACAAATTTTTTACTAAATTAAAACATTTTGATAGCGTGTTGGATTCCGCCCTGTTTGGGGAAGAAATACCAAAAAGTGTGTTTGACCAAATTATAGCCTCCACTAATCAATACCTTCCTTTGTTGCAAAAATATGTTAAGGCGCGTGCAAAAAAATCTAAACTAAAAAAGTTTTATTACTTTGATTTGTTTGAAGATAACTTGCCAACCGGCAAAATTGAAGTTGACAAGGCAAAGGAAATTATTTTAAACGCACTTGCCCCACTTGGAGAGGAATATTTAAGCAAAGTTAAAGCCAAATTTAACGATAAATCTATTGATTTTATGCCGCATAAAGACAAGCGCACCGGCGCATACTGTTCTAACACTTACAACTGCAAAACGCTAATTTTAACAAACTATAATTACGATTTTGAATCCGTTTCCACCCTTATTCATGAAATGGGTCATTGCATTAACGCGGAATATTTTAACAATGCCCAAGTACACGAAAATGCTGGCATTACCATTTTTGCAGCAGAAATTGCAAGTACGGTTAACGAAATTTTATTAAGTATGTATATGCTAGAACATTGCAAGCCAAAAGAAAAAGAATATTTTTTATGTGACTTTTTAGACGGCGTACGCTCCACAATATTTAGGCAAACCCTGTTTAGCGAATTTGAACAATTTGCGCACAATAAAATTGAAAATGACCAAACATTAACTTATTTAGATTTAAACAAAGCGTATCAAGATTTAAACAAAAAATATTATGGAAATTCGTGCATTTTGCCTGAAAATTTTAAATATGAGTGGCAAATTGTTCCGCACTTTTACACCCCATTTTATGTGTTTAGTTACGCCACCGGCATGACCGCGGCCATAACAATTGCATCCAAACTAATAAATGAAAAGGATTTTTATAAAAAATACATTTATTTTTTGAAAAATGGCACAAATAAACCAGCGATTGACGTGTTAAAAGAAATTGGTGTGGATTTAACCACCCCTGCCTGCTACGACACCGCTTTTGAATTTGTTAAAAAGCAATTAGATTTATATATTAATATAAAATAAATATTTTTATTTAGTTTGCAAAAAATATTAAAAATGATATAATAATTTAATTAAAGGGGAGGTTATGCTAGATAAAAAATCCATCTTGGTTTTAAAAGCGCTAAACAAATTGCAAGATAGTTCGGCATACAAAGTTGTTACAACGGATGAAATTATTTCGGCATTGACCTCGAAAACCGGTTTTGACCTTGAAGGGGTTAAGCAAATAGTAAGTTACCTTGAAAAGCAGGAATTTTTAAACATTAAATTTAGCGAGGAAAACACTTATTGCTACTCCCTTTTGCCTAAGGCGCGCATTTATTTAGAGCAAGAGGCAACCAAGCCCAAAAGCAAAAAAAATAAGCCAATTTTAACTTTTATTTTAACCATACTTGCCTCGTTTATAGGCACAATGCTTGCTTTGTTAATTTTCTTTTATTTAATTTAGTTTATGTTAACATTTAAAGAAAAATATGTAATGGAATATGTTTATCAAAAATGTCAGGGTAAAAAATCCTGCCTTATTTCCCCGCGGGAAATAATTTCGTATGTGGCGGACAAATATATAATGTACCCGGACGAACTTGAAAAAATTATGACAAATTTAAGTTATGATAACTACATTGAACTGTTTAAATCAGATAAAAAAGGCAGCCCGGTGTTTTGTGTTTCGCTAAAAATTAAGGGCGAGGGCTTCCATCGTGAACTTTCTAACAACAAGCGCAACATTATGCTTTTGCTTGGCAGAACTTGCATTTTGGCAGTGATTAGTGCTATAATAAGTGTGTTAGTAAAAATTATAATTTCCTAAACTATGGAGCAACGCAATTTTGAATTAGTTTCTAAATATAAGCCAACAGGCGACCAGCCCGAAGCAATTGATGCCTTAGTTGAAGGCGTTAAAGACGGGCTTTCTTTTCAAGTTTTAAAAGGCGTTACGGGCAGCGGCAAAACTTTTACCATGGCAAACGTAATTGCAAAATTGAACCGCCCTACTCTAGTTTTGGCGCACAATAAAACGCTTGCCGCGCAACTCTGCAACGAATTTAAAGAATTTTTCCCTAATAATAGGGTGGAATTTTTTGTTTCATATTACGATTATTATCAGCCTGAGGCCTACATTGTTTCTAGCGATACTTACATCGAAAAAGATATGAGTGTTAATGACGAAATAGATAAACTAAGGCTGAGCGCAACAAGCAGTTTGCTTGAACGCAGCGACACTATTGTTGTTGCAAGTGTTTCGTGCATATATGGTTTGGGCGCACCAAAAGAATTTTATGATTTACACATTTCACTGCGCGTGGGCGATAAACTTTCACGCGAGGAATTGATTAAGCGGCTTATAAATATTCAATACACCCGCAACGAGATTGATTTTACGCGTTCAACTTTCCGTGCGCGCGGCGATGTTGTGGATATTTTCCCGGCGGACAGCAGTGAGCGTGCCATCCGCGTTGATTTTTTTGATGATGTTATAGAGGACATTAGCGAATTTGAGGTTGTAACCAACAAAGTTATAAACCGCTTAAAACACGCGTCAATTTTCCCTGCCACGCACTACGCCGTTGGAAGTGAGCGCCTAAACATTGCCCTTGACCAAATAAGGGAGGACGCCAAAAAGCAAGAAGAATTTTTTGCAAGCCAAGGCAAACTTATTGAGGCGCAACGCATACGCGAACGCACTAATTACGACATTGAAATGATGCAAGAAATGGGTTATTGCTCGGGAATTGAAAATTATTCCAGATATTTTGACGGCCGAAACCCGGGCGAAGCGCCTTACACCTTGCTAGATTATTTCCCTAAGGGGTTTTTGCTGTTTGTGGACGAAAGCCATATAACCTTGCCGCAGGTGCGTGGGATGTATAATGGCGACCGAGCCAGAAAAACCAACCTGGTAGACTATGGTTTTAGGCTGCCAAGCGCGTATGATAACCGCCCGCTAAACTTTGAAGAATTTAATGATAGAATTGGGCAAGTTATTTATGTTTCTGCCACGCCAAACGAATATGAATTGTCTCGCGCGGGGCAAGTTGTTGAACAAGTTATTCGCCCTACTTATTTGTTAGACCCAGAAGTGGAAGTCCGCCCAAGCAATGGCCAAATTGATGACCTTTATGACGAAATTAAAAAGGCTACAAAAAAATCTGGAAAAGTGCTGGTGACCACCCTGACCAAGAAAATGGCGGAAGATTTAACCGCATATTTGGGCGAAAACGGCATTAGAGTTAAATATTTGCACAGCGATATAGACACATTGGAGCGCGTTAAAATTATAAACGAATTGCGCTCGGACGAATTTGATGTGCTGGTTGGCATAAATCTTTTGCGTGAGGGATTAGACCTGCCTGAGGTTACCCTAGTTGCCATTTTGGACGCAGATAAGGAGGGATTTTTGCGCAGCGCCACCTCATTAATTCAGATAATTGGCCGTGCAGCCAGAAACAGTGAAAGTAAAGTTATAATGTATGCAGACAAAATGACGGACAGCATGAAACAAGCCATAGACGAAACCAACCGCAGGCGTGAAAAACAAATGCAATACAACATTAAACACAATGTTAAACCACAAACAATTAAAAAAGGTATTTCGGACAGTTTGAAAATTAGCCTAGACCCTGTTCAAGATAAAAAGATGAATAAGTCCGACATTATTAAAAACATAGAACATTTAAAAGGCATGATGAACACTGCCGCCAGCCAACTAGATTTTGAAACTGCAATAAAATTGCGGGAAGAAATTGCAAAATTAAAACGCAAATTGCGCTAAATTCACGGTTTTTACCGTGTTTTTTGTTTAATTTTTATTGTTTTTTATAAATTTTTTAACATTTTTAGTATTTTATATTTTTAAATTTTTATTTTTTATATTAATTTTCATTATTAAATTTTTACTTTTTTTATAATAAAATATTTTTAATTTTAATTTTTTATTGTATATTTTGTAACTAACAAACCTATTTTAGAACTTTTAAACTGCTATAAAAAATTTATTATAACTAAGAATGTTGATTTAAAATTTATCTTTTAAAAATGTATTTAATATTTTATTAGTTTATTGAAAAAATATTATAAATTAAAAAACTTTAAATAAATATAAACATTTTAAAATAACTATTAAAAACTCATTTATAATTAGAATTGTATATTAGTTTTTAATCATAAGTATTTATGCATTTTTAAGAAATTAATTTTTATATTTTGTTTGAGTAATGTTTTAACTAATTTTAATATTTTTTGATATTTTTTAATAAGTTTATTCAAATCTTTTAATAAATTTAATTAAATTATTGTTTTTTTTATATTATTTTTAATTT
This sequence comes from uncultured Clostridia bacterium, assembly GCA_947584775.1. Taxonomy (GTDB): domain Bacteria; phylum Bacillota; class Clostridia; order Christensenellales; family UBA1242; genus Onthoplasma. Next base: position 7,842 of record CANPWT010000021.1, read on the forward strand.
TTAATTAATATTTTAATATATTTTTTACATTTAATTAATTTTTTTAATATTTTTAATTAATTTTACAAAAAGATTTGATAACTAATTAAAATCACTATTCATATATAAATTAATAATGACATAAAACACATCCTGTGTAATTTAGATTTGTTTTGGACTACAAACCTATTCCACGCAGGAGGTGTTTTGGGTTCAAACGTATAACTCCCCGAATCCCCCAGACTATCTGGGGGCTGTAACAGAAAAAAACTAGGTTTAAAACCTAGTTTTTTATTAGTCTTTATCTGTGTCAGTGTCGTTTTCTGCATTGGCAGTGCTTGTTTCGCTTTCTACTTCGGCGTTGTCTGCGTTTTCTACTACAACTTCTTCCTCAGTTTGGGTTTGATTTGTTGCCTTTGCTTTAGAAGATTTTTTGTTAGATTTATTGTTGTTGCCATTGCCTCTGCCTGTGAACACGAAGAACAATATTACACCAGCAAGCACAATTAACGAAATTACAATCAACACAATGCCAAGCACAGTATTGTTGTTGTTTTCAGTTTGTTCAGCCTTTTCAACAACGTTAAACTTAATTGTTTCGGTTTGTTCGTTGCCGTAATTATCTTTAATTTTTAATGTTAATGTGCACTCGCCTGTGCCGTTAATCCTATACTCTCTTGTTCCGCCCGAAACATTAGTGCCGGACAAGGTTACAGTCAAGTCCGTCCAGGACAATTTAACAGGAGTGTCATGCACATCGTCAATATCGGTAATGGTTAAACCGGTGTTGCATGTGTAAACTAAATTATCGCCATTTTTAACTGTGATAACTAATTTTTCGTTATCCCAAGTTCGGGTTAAGTCTATTGTATAAGTGATTGTTTGGCCGGAAGTGTATACAATGTCTTGTTCCAATGTGCTTTTATTTGGAACGGTTATTGTAGGTGCAACATTATCGCCAACGCGGATTGTGTAAACCTGCTCTGGGGTTTTTGCTTCGCCAACAGTGGCTTGATATGTTACTTTATATTCGCCATTATGATGGTCGTGCTCGTTATTGTAAGTGGTAAATTGCCATACAGGTTGCTCGCCAGATGTGTTTAAGGTAACTTCAATTTCCTTTTCGTCTGGGCCAACAACTTTTGGTTTGCACTCAACAACTTCTAAGCCATAACTTGCTGTTAAGCATGGTAGTTCAATCAATTCGTCTGGGGTTGCGGTTGTTTTTACTGTGTAACTATCTAAATTTACCCAAGATAAAGTTGGTTCTTTAATATTTACTATAATAGGAGCGATATCGTCTGTTTGTTTGCCGTTATGTTGCGCGCTAAATGTTAAATAGTATGTACCAGGTGTGTTAAAGGTGTATGTGTCGCCAGCGTGATACCAATCTAATGCTTCGTCCTTTGTGTCTACATCGATTGGGTTAACAGTTGCGCTTTCGGTTACATCTTCGCCATCCAAGGTTACAATTTGTTCAAATATGATGGATGCGCCAACATCTTCTGTTATAGTGTTGCCAGAAACATTAACTTTTTCACCGTCCGGCTTGCTATAATGAACGGTTAATTTTGGAGAACTGTTAGATTCTACAACAAAGTTAAAGTAAACTGATGTTACGTTGCCGGCAATGTCGGTTGCAGTGTAAATTACATAGTAATTGCCTGCTGTGTCTGTTATAATTTTGCCGCCTGTAAATTCAACTTTGCCATCGTTATCGCTATCTGCTTCTTTTCTGCCCAAAGTTGCCCTATATTTAACATTGTCGCTAGCGGAAATTTGTTTGTCTATGTAGTAAATAGACCTAATTTCTAATTGATTATCAGCATCGTCAAATTCAACAGTTGGTAAAGTTACTTCCACATTTTGTTCAAATGTTTTGCCGTTTTCAATTTGATTTTCTGCTTTTGCAAAACTGCCGCCATCTTTAATTTCTGAAACCGTAGGGGCTTCCGCATCGTTTACAGTGCGGATATTAATAACTTTTGTTTGCACTGCAAAGCGATTTTCGTTATTTAAACTAATTACACCAACAATAATTTTATTTTGGTCGGCATAATCGTCAAATTTAACTTCGAATTTGCTTTCGTTAGATTTGCCGTTAGAAATGATTTTAAAGCCTTCATATTCGGACATTGTGAAGGTGCTATCTTCTAAAACGTTGCATTTTTTCTTGCTAGCGTCTGAATTTTTGTTTGTTAAAACTGCGTTAATTGCAGTGCGTAAATCGTCTTCGATTGATGCTTTAACATCGCCATAGTAATAGAAAGCAACATTTTTTAAGTTTTTATCGTTTTCGTCCGATGCTTCAATTTCGATATTAACAGTTTCGTCACTGCGTTTTGTTGTGGAATTGTTAAGGTTGGTTATTTTTACGGATGGGTCAGCCTCAGTTGTAACGTTTGGCTGGTCTGCAACGGTAAATTTATAGAAAGATGTGCCAGAAGCATACAAATAGTTATCTTGCGAAATAATTGCATTGTCACCATCTGAACGAACATAATAACCTAAGGTGTAATCGCCTGCAAATTTAGATTCAAGTTCTTCGCCATCTTTTTTAGCAAAACGGAAAGTTACTGCTTGATTGTATTTGCCAATACCGGTGTTATCTTCTTCCTCTGGTGCTAAATAACTTTGAGCGTAGTTGTAACCGTCTTCACCCTCGTGAACTTCAACAAGGTTGCCGTTTTCCATCCTCATGTTATCTAAGTAATAATATTTTGTTACACCACTTTGCACAATACGGATATAGCGGTATAATTTTAAATCTTTATATTCGTTAACCAAATCGTTTGCGTAAATTGCTGGCATTACAATTTCTGCATAGCCATATTTATCACGCATTTCGATGTTGTAGTTTGTGTTAACTTTTGCCTCGCCGTTTTCGTCAGTTACAGGGTTGCCATCGGCGTCAAGGTCGTAAGCGTAAGCCATGTAAACTTTTGGGTCGGAACTATCGGTTACGTGAACGGCTTGTTTGGTGCGGTCGTTAGTAATTGTTGCTGTGTTGCCGTACGCATCCACGATTGTGTATGTAATTGTATATTCGCCAACTAAATCTTTATAACTTGTGGCGTTTTCAAATTTAGACAAGGTCATATCAAATGTAAGGTTATCAGTTGCCTTTAAAACTTGTTTGATATTTGAATTAACTTTGGCAATTTCAACTTGGGTGATGTTGTAATCAACATTATTGTTGTATTTATCGTTTACGGTTAATTTAGGCAAAACAATGCCCTTTTTACCTAACTCGATGCCACTTGGAACGGTGAAATCGTTAATTTTAATGTCTTCGCTTGTTGGAGCAACAAAATCTGCGCTTACTAAAATATCGCGAGAATAACTTGGCCTGTTGCTGCCCTTATCGCTAACATATTCTACGGTATATTTACCAACTGTTGTAGGGTTAATGTAATTTACGCCTTCAACTGTATAAAAATCACTGCCGTTGTTTGCGCCATCTTTTCTGGCCAATTCAGCACCGTTACGATAAACGCGAGGCTGAACAACTACGCCCTCATCGTCTGAACCGGTAATTTTAACCCTTGCAACCGGCAGTTGAATAGCAGCAGAATTTTGTTTAACTTGTTTAGGAAGTAAAACTTTTTGGCCTTGCTTGTCGCCCTCTTCAATGATTGTAAAGTCTAGTTCGTAAGAAACATTTTCTACTGTAACAGTAAAGTCCCTAGAATAGAATTTATAACTATTTGCGTTAATTATATATTGAATATGATATAAACCATTTGCAAGCGAACTAACAGTTACTTTGTCTGTATTAAAAGTAAAGTAACTATCGTTAGATGCTTCCCCAACGTTGTAGTAGTATTTTTGGCCGGCTGGGTCGGTAACCTTGATGGAATATTTTACTTCTGCGCTATTATCGAAATAGGTGTTAAGTAAAGGAATTTCCAACTTTTCGCCTTTGCTTGCGTTAATTTTTGCTTTTGGCATTTTAACAGTGGACATGATTTGGTTATAACTATCGTATGTATAACTCATGGTTGCATAAGTTGATAGTGATGGATTTAATGCAAAAACCACACTGCAAATTGCAAATGCTAAAAATAAAATAATTGCTTTAAAGTATTTTTTTATTGTGCTCATTTTGTCTCCTATTTAATTAGTCTTAATAATTGTATAAAATTGTAATATTTTTGTCAAACAAAATCACAGTAGATTTACTGTTTTTTTCATAATTAGTTTTAGTTTTTTATCTAAATTTAAAACGAAAAAAAAATCTAGTTATGTCGAATATGAAAACATAACTAGAAAATTTGTCATAATTCTTGAACTTTTTGCTGAGCATAATCCTTGGTTATAAAATTAAATTCCTCGCTGCTGGCTAAAAAATATTGCTGTTCCCTATGTTTTTTTAACTTGGCCAAAAAACTGCTGTTTAACAATTTAAATCGGCTTATAAGTATGTTGTTTAACTTGTTAAAATCTATGGTGTTGGCTTTGTTTAACTCACGCTCGGTTTGAATTGCCCACTCGCTTGGCTCTAACTTGTTGCTAGCGTCAAACCCGCACAAAATATTCATGCTTTCGGGCGAACAAACAACCCTTGAAATTACTTTAATTTTTTCCCTAACCGTAGTTGGCAATTCCTTAACTGCGTTGGCGTCCATATAATAAAATTCATACAATTTATCTTTAACGCCAAAAATTGCTTCGGCATGTTTGCTGCGCTTTAAAATGACTCTATCGCCATAAACGCCTCTGCCACGCTTATATTCTACAATTTCGTAAAAGTTGTTTATTAAAAAGTCTAACTGACCATAGTTTAACTGGTTAACCCTAGTCATACCACCTCACTTTTAAGCCAATGCGTCAACTAATAAAACTATATTCTTTTTATTCTTTTTATAAATTTTATCAAATTCGGTTGGAGATTCAATTTCACAATCAAATTTGATTGCGCAATCTACCATAGCACACAAATATTCTTTTGCTTTAATGTAGGCATCCACCACGGTTTCCCCCTCAGTTACAATGCCTAAATCTGGTATAGTTATTGTGTAAAAGCCGGTGTTTGTGCCCTTTTCATCATCCTTAATTACAACTGCTGGGTAAACTAAATCTTTCATACCTTTCCATCCTTAAAAATAGAATTATTGTTTGAATTATACCATAAATAATTTTTATTGTAAAATAATTTTGGGCATATTTTAAAATTAGTTTGGCAATAAAAAAACCCTCAATGAGGGAATTATAATGTTTCTTGCTCAACCACGGTTGCTTGGGTGGCGGTTTTTTGCGCTTCAAGCGATGCTTTTACATTGCTAGATAACTTGCGGGATTTGTTTTTATTTTTTTCTAAGTCCTTAGCCAAAACATTGGTTAATTTTTCAACATTGGCGCTAAAAACCTCTCTGCTGGCTTGCATGTGGGCAGGAGTGTTACCCTTTAAAACTTGATGTTGCTCAAAGTATTTTTTGTATTTGTTTATTAATTTTTTGTTGGTTAAATTGTTGATGCGTTTGCCGCTAAATTCAATTTGACCGGTTACTAAAATTTGTGCTGTGTTCATACTTTGCCTCCTACATTTATTGGCTACATATTAACATAAAAAAAATAATTTGTAAATAGTTTTTTAATATTTTTTAAAAATAAATTTTAAATTTTTTTTATTTAATATTTTTTAATTAAATTTTTTAACATTTTTAAAAATATACTATTTTATAGTGGGTTTTTGATATATGGCTTTAATTTTTTATTTATATTTTTATTTTATTTTATATTTTTTACGAGTATTTTTCGTAAAAATTTTTACGAGTATTTTTCGTATTTAAAAATTATGTTTAAAGCAAGTATTTTTTTATTTTTAAAATTGGGTTTGGCAATAAAAAAACTCCCCAGCGCGGGGAGTAAATTTATTCTTCGTCTAAATCAAGGTCGTCAAATTTAATGTCTAAATCGTTTTGATTTAAGGCAGTAGTTTCGTCCTTAACTTGTTTTGGAAGTATGTTGCGGTAAATTGGAGCGCCGGTGCCGGCAGGAATCATTTTACCGATAATAATATTTTCCTTTAAGCCGGTTAAGTGGTCTACTTTACCCTTTAATGCAGCCTCGGTTAACACGTTGCTACTTTCCTGGAAGGATGCAGCAGATAAGAACGATTCGGTTGTAAGCGAGGCCTTGGTTATGCCTTGCAATTCACGTTTAGCGGTTGCTGGGATGCCACCCTCTTGAAGAACTTTTGCATTGGCTTCTTCATATTTCCTGATATCGATTACATCACCAGGAAGAAGGTCGGTATCGCCTGGGTTTTCTATTTTAACCTTTCTTAACATTTGTTTAATGATAATTTCTAGGTGTTTATCGTTAATAGAAACGCCTTGTGATTTATAAACTTGCAAAACTTCATTTAACAAATATTCTTGCACGGCTTTAACACCACGAGTGCGCAACACATCTCTTGGGTTTAATGGCCCCTCGGTTAGTGGAGTGCCTGGGGTTACAACATCGCCATTTTTAACTTTAAGCGTTGCACCAAATGGAAGGATGTAGCTTTCCTCTGTTGTGCCCTTTACAACAACTTCGTAGCGTTTGTCTATTTGATTTACGGTTACTTTACCGCCAATTTCGGTAATTGTTGCTGCGCTTTTAGGGTTTCTTGCCTCGAAGATTTCTTCAACCCTTGGCAAACCGGTGGTAATGTCTTGCGAAGCCGCACCACCGCTGTGGAATGTACGAAGGGTTAACTGTGTACCTGGTTCACCAATTGACTGAGCGGCAATAACACCAACTGCTTCGCCAACGTGAACAATGTCGTTTGTAGACATATCTTTACCATAGCATTTTGCGCAAACGCCTGATTTTGCTTTACAACTTAACAGGCTTCTGATTGCAACTTTTTCAATGCCTGCATTGGCAATTTCTTTAGCAATTTCGATGGTTATAAATTGGTCTTCCCCAATAATTTCCTTTTTGGTCTTGGGGTTGATTACCGGAGCGGAAGTGTATCTGCCAACAATTCTGCTTTGGAGGTCTTCAATAACTGTGCCATTTTGCGAAATTGCACTAACTTCAATACCTTTAACAGATTCGCCAAGGTTAGCAAAGCAGTCTTCTTCGGTTACTGTTGTATCTTGTGCGATATCTACCAACCTTCTGGTTAAATAACCTGAGTCGGCCGTTTTTAAGGCGGTGTCCATCAATTGTTTTCTTGATGCACGCGCTGCTGAATAATATTCAAGTGCGCTTAAACCAAGCCTATAATTCGATTTTACAGGGACATCACAAACTGCACCAACCGCGTCCATCGCGCCCATCATACCGCTCATTTGACCCAACTGAGAATCTGAGCCACGTGCGCCCGAACTGATGATGATTTTTAATGGGTTAAATTTATCCATTTCGTTGGAGGTTGCTTTTGCAATTTTTTCAGTGGTTTTTGCCCAAATTTCCATGTTTTTAGAATATTTATCGCGGTAGTCTAGCAAACCTTGCATATATAATGCATCGTTTTGTTTTGCTAATTTATCTGCCTCGGCGATAACTGATTCCCTTTCCTTTGCAGCGGTAACATCGAAAATTGAGAAAGACACACTTGCCAAAGTTGAATATTTGCAACCCATGTTTTTAATGTTGTCTATCATAGTAACAGTGGTGTTTGTGCCATGTTTCCTATAACAGGTCATAATAAGGTTTTTATAGTCGCCTTTTTTAACCTCTTTATCTATTTCGTAACTGAATATGTTATTTTTATCTGTTCTATCAACAAAGCCTAAATCTTGCGGAATAATGCTGTTGAAAATCACCCTGCCAAGTGTTGTTTTAACATGGCCAAATAATTTTTCGCCATTAAATTCTGCCTCACGCCTGATATTTATAAGCGCTTGTAGGCTTAAATCGCCATTTTCGTAAGCGAGCATTGCCTCGTCCTCGCTGGTGAAGCACATGCCCTCGCCCTTTGCGCCTTCGCGGATGACTGTTAGGTAATAGTTGCCCAAAATCATGTCCTGGCTTGGCATCATGTTAGGCTCGCCATCGCTTGGCTTTAACACGTTGTTAGAAGCAAGCAACAACATCCTTGCCTCGGTGCGCGCTTCAACTGAAAGTGGAACGTGCAT
>CANPWT010000022.1 GCA_947584775.1 uncultured Clostridia bacterium
GTCACTGCTCTCATCGTCCCATTCAATAGTCTCGCCAGTTGTTATCCTTGCGTTTAAATATTCAGCATCATTCTTCTTGTCTGGTTTTTTCTGTGTAGGGTCGCTCTTATTTTTGCTCTCATCAATGTTGTTGTAAACAATTAACACGTGGCCGTCCCGCTTTAATTCGTCATTTATGGCGTTTAAAACAACTTGCTCGTCAAAAGTTAAAACATAGGTTTTAACAGGCAGGCGATTGGCTGGCGGGGTGTTAATTATGCTAATATCGCGTATGTTCATTAGCGACATGCTAAGTGTTCTTGGTATTGGGGTGGCGGTTAAGGTTAGCACATCAACATTGTGTTTTAAGTTTTTAATTTGCTCTTTGGCTTTAACGCCAAAACGCTGTTCTTCGTCCAAAATTAGCAAGCCCAAATCTTTAAAAGCAACATCTTTGCCAAGCAGACGGTGTGTGCCGCACACAACATTAACCTCGCCCGATTTTAAACCTTGTATAATTTCTTTTTGCTCCTTAGCGGGAACAAATCTGTTTAGCATTTTTACATTTATGCCAAAATCTTTAACGCGCTTAGATGCGGTCATAAAGTGTTGCAAACTTAAAATTGTGGTTGGGGCAAGCAGGGCAACTTGCTTGTTGTTTTCGCAAGCCTTAAATAGGGCGCGCATGGCAACTTCCGTTTTGCCAAAGCCCACATCACCGCAAATAAGCCTGTCCATAACTTTGCCCGATTGCATATCGGCCTTAATGTCCTGAATTGCTTGCAGTTGGTCGGCCGTTTCGGTATATTCAAAGGCGTTTTCAAATTCAGTGTATAAATAATCGTCCTCGCTGTATTTAAAGCCCACGCTTGCCTTTCTTTTGGCGTAAAGTTCAAGCAGTTCCTGGCTCATATCTTCAATGGATTTTATTGCGCGCAATTTTTCGTTATAAAATTCTTTTCCGCCAAGTTTATTCAGTTTTACGCTTGCGCCCTCTGCCATGTAAAGCGACAGACAATCCGCATTTTCGTATGGGACATATAAGCAATCGTTGTTGCGATATAAAATTTTAAAATATTCTTTGTCCACTCCCTGGCTGGAAATGTTTACAATGCCCAAGCATTGACCAATTCCATGCGTAGAATGAACAACATATTCGCCTGCTTTTGGCAAATATTTAACAGCAGATTTTTTTGCCCCGCTAGCCACTTTTTTGTGGGCAAAGTTGGTAGAGCCAATGTAAAAAACATCGTCCTCTAAAAAACAAATATTATATGGTATTTTTAATTCGGTTAAAATCAATCCTGTTTTATTTTCGTTTAAACTAAACGCAATTTGGTTTTCCGCTAAAATTTTTTTAACCGAATTTAGCGTGCTTGCATTGTCTAAGCACAAAAATATTTTTTTGTTTAAATAATTTTTAAAAATTTGTTTAATAGTTGTAAGTTTATATAAAAAATTTTCAAAATTTACCGTTTTAAAATCATAGTTAATTGCATTGGGTATTTTTTTATTTAATTGGCTGTCGGCAATATTAAAATTTTCAAAAAAAATTAAAAATTTGCTAAAATTTGCAATAAAATCATCAAAATTCAACTCTTTTTTGGCATTTTTTTGTAATTTTTTTAAATTTAGGCTGGTAAAATAAAAATTTTTAATTTCGTCATCGCTAAAAATATTTTCAATTCGCTCAATAAAAGAAGCGGTTAATTTGTTGTAAATTGTTTCAACTTCTAGGTGAGAAGAAATTATAATTGGCAAATTTAAATCTTTAAAAGTAATAAAATTATTTGTACCTGCCAAAAATTCAAGCGGAACGCCTTCCCCTCTATTCAGCGTTTGAATAACGGATAAAATTGTTTTATCGCTTTTAAAATTTAAAAATTCATCGGCATATTTTTCGCCGTCAAAAACAAGTTTATTCGGGGTAATTACAACGCTTTCAATCGGCTCAGTTTTTTCGTATGTCAAATGGTCAAAAAAACAAATGCTTGCCAAATTGTCGTAATCAAAATCTAGCCTTATGGGAGTGGAGGAAATTGTGTTAAAAACATCAACCACATCGCCCCTAACGCTAAACTCGCCTTTGTTGGTTACGCTTTCCACTTTGGTGTAGCCTAGGCCCACTAAATTTTTTTCAAACTCGATTATATCATAATCGTTGCCTTTTCTTAGGCTAATTGTGTGGGCTTTAAAATCTTCAATTTTTGGCAAAAATATAAACAAAATTTGTGGGGTGGAAATAACAATGCAATCGTTAAACGCCAAATTGTATTCCGCCAAAATTAAATCGTAAAAGTTGTCTAAACTGCTAAATGTTGATAGGGTAAAGGGCTTGTCAAAATCGTCAATTATCACCGCGTTAACTTCAAGCGCGTCAAGTTGCATTTTCATTTCCCGCGCTTTTGCCACATCTGGGTAAATTAAAATGCCGCGTTTAATTTCTTTTAAAATTGCGCCCTGTTCACCAAAGCCTAGGTTAGAGCAAAAAATAGGGTTCTTTTTAATATTTAAAACTAAATCGTTACATCTTGGCATAAATCACCCTTAATAAAATCAAAAATTAATTTGCAGGCATTTTCTTTTGAAGTTGCTAAAATTTGGGCGCTTTGTTCGTCTATGGTGGACAAAACATAGTCCTTTAAATCAACATCTTTATCTCGCCCGATGCCAACGCGCAACCTTGGCGTAGGGCCTACCTTGTTAACAATATCGCGCAGGCCATTATGCGTCCCCGCCGAGCCAGATAATCTAAACCTAACCTTGCCTTTTGGTTGGTCAATATCGTCCAAAACAATTAAAATATCGCTTAAATTTACTTTAAAATATTTTTTAAGTTCCCAAACGCTATCCCCGCTTAAATTCATATAGGTTTGTGGTTTGGCAAGTATAAAGCCGTCCCCCTTTGCGATAATTGCTTTGCATTTATTTTGGCCAAATTTAAGGTTGTTTTTTTTAGCAAAAAGGTCCACAACATCAAAACCAACGTTATGGTAAGTATGTTTATAAATCCCGTCCGGATTGCCAAGCCCAACAATAATTTTCATATAGATTATTATATCACTAAATTAAAATTTTGCAATAAGATTTTCTTTTTATTATCTGCAAAAAATAAACTTTTTTAAAATTTGATATTGACAACTGCCCATTTGCGTGTTATTCTTTCCCCATCAAAAGGAGCAATTATGAGAAAAATAGACAAAGAATATATTTTTTCAAAACACATTAGCGAGGAAAAATATTTACGCAGATTAACAAAACGCTTAAAAGATGGCAGGCTATTGCAGCCTTGCGATAGAGAGTGCGCGGAATATGGCATATTCATCGCCAAAACGCAAGACCACGCATCTTTTCAAAATTTTAACGAACTTATGAACGACTCTGAGTTTTTGCTTAAAATTGCAACCCTAACCCCAAACCCTGAAACAGTAAACAATTATTTTTGCAAATTTATTAACCCATATTTAATGAATAATAACGATTTTAGGTTAAAACTTTTAAAGGCACTATATTTAAACGATGAGGTTTACACCTTGCAAACAATAAATTACATTGTTGAAACCTATGGCCTTGAACAAGAAAACGCAAAAGTGCTAGCCGACAACAGGTTTAAAAAACAAATTGAATTAAAACTAAATAATTTAGCCAATCCAAAGGATAAATCCTTTAATTTGGACGGCTCAAATAAAAAAGCAATGCGCAAACACAAAGCCGCGCGCAACGATGCCCAAATAAAACTAGAAAAAATGCGCAACGGATTGCAGGACATTATAAATTCATTTGACAGTTCAAAAAGCAGATGGGAAATTTGGGAAATCCATTATTAAAAAAAGCGGAAGGCATCCGCTTTTTTTTGTTAAATTTTATCTAATTCTTCTGTAATTTTAGCCTTGTTTATGTGTTGGCCAATAAACACAAGTTTAATCATCCTGTCGCCATAAGTTTCGTTCCAATCGTGGCGGAACTTTTCGTCATTTAAAAGCATCTGTTCAATTTGATATTTTGGCAGTGTTGCATACCATGGGCCATTTTCAGATAACACTTTTTGCCTGCCTGCCTGCTCATAAATATAACTCATGTCCTTATCGTTTGTAAAATAGACTAAGCCCTTGGTGCGAATAATTTCGCGGGAAAAATCTTTGTTTGCCCAATCTTCAAATTTTAGCCTATCAAAAGGTTTTCTTCTGTAATACACAAATGTGCCAATGCCGTATTCTTCCGTTTCCCCACCCTCGTGGTGATGGTGGTGATGCTCGTGATGGCCGCCCTCGTGTTCATGGTCGTCATCGTCATCATCGTGGTCGTCATCATGTTCAATTTCGTTAATGTCTTTATCAATTTCTTGAAACCAGCCCGCCGAGGTTAAAACATTTTCCATATCAAACAGGTTGGTGTCCAAAATTTCTTTAATGTCCACATTAGAATAATCTGCTTCAATAATTTTTGCTTTTGGTTGCAAATTTTTAATTATGCTTTTAACGCGCCTTAATTCGTCACTGTTAACTTCGCTAACCTTGTTCATAATAAGGATGTCGCAAAATTCAATTTGCTGAATAACCAAATTTTCAATGTCTTCTTCTTCAATATCTTTCTTTAACAGTTCGTCACCGCAGCCAAATTCTTGCACCATCCTAAGTGTGTCCACCACGCTAACAATTGCATCCAACTTGCAAAAAATTGGCATGCCTTTTTGCTTAAAACTTTCGGTTAAAAAATTAATGGTTTGCGCAATAGGAATAGGTTCGCAAATGCCACTTGCTTCAATGATTATGTGGTCAAACTTTTTTTGTTTAATAATGTCGTGCAATTGCTCAATTAAATCCTTTCTAAGGGTGCAGCAAATGCAACCGTTTTGCAAGGCAACAAGGCTTTCTTCCTTTTTGTTGACAACCCCGCCTTTTTCAATTAAATCGGCATCGATGTTAACCTCGCCAATATCGTTAACAATAACGGCCACTTTATAGCCCTTTGTGTTAGATAAAATATGGTTTAATAATGTTGTTTTACCGCTGCCCAAATAGCCGGTAACCAAAGTTATAGGTATTGTTTTAAAACTCATAATTTCTCCTTAAATGTAAATGTTAATATCAATTATATCATATTTTTTTAAAATGTATCAAATTTTTAAAAACTTTTAAAATTTTTTTTATTTTTAAAACTTAAACTTGCAACAACACAAATAGTGTGGTATACTTTTAATATGAATTTAAAGTTGCTAGCCCCAGCAGGAGATATGTTAAGCCTAAAAATGGCTGTTTATTTTGGTGCGGACGAGGTATATTTAGGCGTTAAAAATTTTAATGCACGCAACATTGAAGGATTTAATATGGAAACCCTAAAACAAGCAGTGGATTTTGCCCATATTTACAATGTTAAAGTGCATTTGGCGGTTAATATTTTGTTTTCTGATGAGGAAATGCAGTCCGCCCTCGATTTGATTGTGGACGCTTACAATTTGGGCGTGGATGCCTTTATTGTGCAAGATGTTGGGCTTATCAGTTTGCTAAATAAATTTTACCCAGAAATTGTAGTGCATGCCAGCACCCAAATGGGCATACACAATTTAGAGGGTGTAAATTTTGCTAAAAATTTGGGTGTAAAACGCGTTGTGCTTGCGCGTGAAACCAGCCTGGAAGAGGTGGCGCGCATCAAACAAAATAGCAATATAGAAATTGAATATTTTGCCCACGGCGCGCTGTGCGTAAGTTTTTCGGGTAATTGCTACATCAGTTCGTATTTAGCCGATGCTTCGGGCAATAGAGGGAAGTGCAAACAGTTTTGCCGCCTGCCTTACACTTTGCTAGACGGGGGAAAAGAAATTGCATCTGGCTATTTGCTCAGCGCAAAGGATTTAGATTTTTCCACAAACCTTAACGAATTAAAATCTGCGGGTGTGGACGCAATTAAAATAGAAGGTAGGGCAAGGCGACCATTTTATGTTGCCGCTGCAGTGGATAATTACCGCAAATTAATTGACGGTCAAAAAGCGGATTTAACAAATTTGCGTTTGGCCTTTAATCGCGGCAGTGGGCAGGGGTATTTAAACGGCAATGGGGATATAATTTCTAATCGCGCAAGCCACATCGGATTGGAAATTGGCAAAGTTACAAAATTTGTGCGCGGCAAAAAATTTAATGAAGTATACTTTACTTCCAATCGGGCGTTAAACAAACTTTCTGCCTTTAAATTTGTAAAAAATAATCAAGAAACAACCATAACCGCATACGATTTAACAAAATTAAACAACAATCAATATAAGGTTACAACAACACAAAGTGTTAAAGAAAATAGCGTTGTAAATTTAATCGTAGATAACGATATCGAACAGCAAGTGCTATCCTTTAAACGCAAACTGCCAATTCAAATTAAAATTACCGCGCATGAAAATGAAAATATTAGTGCAACTTTTAGTTTAAATGGTAAATCATATACTCATGTCGGTGAAATTTGTGAGCCTGCTAAAACTCAGCCAACAACCTGCAAAGAAATTGAACAAAATTTTTTAAAGTCGGAATATTTTACACCAAATTTGCTTATTGACGCGCAAAACATTTTTTTGCCGAAACAAAAACTAAACGAGTTTAGGCGGGAAGTGTACAATAAAATTATCGAATTAAAAACTGCCAAAAATTTTAAAAAATTGCAAAAAATAGCGCTAAAAACTGCAAAAAATGTTAAAAAATTGTTAAATTTTGCAGAAATTAAAAATTTTTCTTCAAATTTGCCTAATTTTAAAAACATAATTTATTCGCCTGAACAATACAATTTGGCGGATATTAAAAATTTTTATTCGCTATGTGTAAGCCAAAATAAAAACTCAATTTTAAACTTGCCAAATTTCGCCACTCATGAGGACATAGAATATTTAAAACAAATTTTAAATAAGGTGGATATTTCAATTTTAGTAAACAATCCGTACGCCTTTACTTTTGCAAACAAAAAATATATTGGCGCTGGGCTAAATGTTTACAATAATTATTCCGCAAATTACTACAATTTGCCATATTTAACAGCGGAAAATCAGCAAAATTATAAAATGCCATATATGACATTGCGCCATTGCCCAATTAAACAATTTTTAAATGGGGATTGCGCAAATTGTAAATATTCCCCCAATTTAAAATACAAAATGCAAAATGGCAAAATTTTAAAATTATCTCGCATAAAACTTAAAACTTGCACCTTTTATTTAACCGATTAATATTGTAAATTCTAATTTTATTTTTGTATAAAAATTTGTAATTCAATAATTTTTTGTGGCAGATTTAAAATTTAACCATATTTACATTCATTTGACATAACTATTCCAAAATTTTTAATATAAAAATATTTTCTTATAAGCATATAAAATTAAAAAATTTTGCCTAAAACTAAATGGTAAATATGAAAAATTTTATATTAAACAATAAAATGCTTTTTATTGTAAAAAACTAAAATTTCAAAAAATTATAATAATTTTTAATATTTTTGGCATAAATTTTTAATATTTTTAGTAAATTTTAATAATTTTTATTGACAAATTGCAAACGGCGAGTATAATATAAAATATCGCGGGGTAGAGCAGCACGGCAGCTCGTCGGGCTCATAACCCGAAGGTCGTTGGTTCAAATCCAACCCCCGCAACCAAGCGGGCAACACGCCCTCTTTTATCAAAACCGCAGGTGTGCGGTTTTTTCATTATTAGGCGGTTGCCCGCTTTTATGAAAGGAGACCCGCTTCCCCTTTCATACTTTTCCTTTGAAGAGGTTTTCTTATTTAAATACTATAAAAAATAAGGTTTGTAAAATTTGATAAGGACTAATACGTTGAGTGCCGAGAGGTGAAAATATGTAGTTAATGTTCTGACTCAAAGCGGTTCAAACCAATGATTTTAAGAAAACGTTTTTTGAAAAGCTCGCAAACGTTTATGAAAATTAAAAATAATAATTTGACACACTTTTGACACACTTTTGGATAGACATTGGACAGATATTTGTTTTTAATTTTTGAACATAAACATAAAAAAGCAGGCCTGTTCCTGCCTTTTTTCAACTATAAAGTGATAAAATGAGTAAGCGATAGATATTCCCGTTATTATCGGTTGCTTACTTATTGTTTAAAAGTTTAATCGTTTTCTCATTAATATTTTTCATTGTTTCGTTTTATCGTTTACTCACTTAATCGTTTACTCGTTAGTATTTTTCATTGTTTCGACTTATTCAACCTAAAAAAAGCACCTATTACAGGTGTTTTTTGTTTTTCAAATATAATTTTTACTTATCACTTAATCGTTTAATCGTTTTTAGAATAGGTCGTCGTCGTCATCATCGTCATCATCGTCATTATTTAGGCTTGCCATTTTTTGGTTTCTAAATTTAATGTCGTAGAAAACTGCATTTTCGTCAAAAGTTCGGCGTTGAATATATGTGCCAAATACAGGGGTTAAGTCATACGCGCTAGATTTAACTTGGAAGTATGGCGTAATTGTTGTTTTAAGCGCTGCGTTTGGGGTAAAAGTTTTAATAACCAATTTATTTTCGTCCCTAAATGTTGGCAGTTGTTCTGGGTAAACAAGCGGGCGAGAAACAACTTGGTCGCTTGTTTGCTTGGTTTCTTTTCCGTCTGGGCCGGTGCTTTTGCTTACGCTGGTTTTCATGATGGTCTTTTTGCCAAGCAATTCGCTAAATTCTTTATTGGTTACTGTATCTTCCGATGCAACATAAACTTGAATAGGGCAGTTATCTTTAATAATTTTGCCTTCGTCCTGACCGTAAACTTGATATAATTGGCTATAACTCTGCACGCAAAGTTCAAATATGATGCCACGTCCGCCGCCAACCGACATTGACGAGCCAAACTCTGGGAATTTAGGCATGTTACCAAATTCGTCCAGCATAAAGTAAACATTACGTTTTAACATTCCGCCCAAACTTTGTGCTTTTTCAATCAATCGTTTATACAACTGCGTTACGAACAAAATTGCAAGTGGATATCTAACGCGGATTTCGTCTGGGATAATTAAGAAAATTGCGGTAGGGCGGTCGTCAACCGTGGTAAAGTCGGTTTCAGTTTTGCTGGTTAAGAAACTTATGCCCGTATCTGCAAAAAGCGAAACCATGCCCGACACAAAACCCATATAATTTTTACTTGTTCCCTCTGCGTTTTGAAGCGCGGTTGAAGCAAGGTCGCCAACTTTACTAAATTTGTCCCTATAATTGAACAAATAATTTTTTAGGGTTGCATAAGTATCTCTGCCTGAATCGGTGGTGTTACAAATTTTATAAACGTTATAAAAATTAAATTTGTCCTCAGTAAGGCCAAGTTCCGGCATTCTGCTATCTTCCAACATGGCAAGAATAACGGCGTTAATTAGCCTGCGCGCAGTTTTTTCCCACGATGGGTCCTTTGCGCTTTCAACTGGGGCAAGGGTGTTACAAATATCGG
Source organism: uncultured Clostridia bacterium (assembly GCA_947584775.1). Taxonomy (GTDB): domain Bacteria; phylum Bacillota; class Clostridia; order Christensenellales; family UBA1242; genus Onthoplasma. The sequence continues at coordinate 9,403 of CANPWT010000022.1, forward strand.
TAACGGCGGTGTAAACATCGTCTTCCAATTTGCGGGCAAGTATGCGCATATCGTTTTCCAAAACGTCTTTGTCCACATACGCTTTTCCGTCAAACTCATACCAGGCCGTGCTGTTAAAATCAAAATTGCGCTGAATAATTAAATTGTATTTTTTTGGGCTATCTCCTGGCGGATGCACTTTAACTTCTTTGTCCAAATTAAAACGCCTTCTGTCCATTTGGTATGGATATGTAAGCGGGTTCCATTGAATAGAGGTAAATGGGTCACGCAGGTTTAAAACTTTAACATCATAACCCTCTTTTATAAGTTTGTTTTTGCATTTATCATGCAATTCACCCTTAGGGTCGGTTATAACAAAGGATGGCTTGCTTGCTGTCATGCTCATAAGTTGTAGGGTAGGAACAACAAACCTAGAAGTTTTACCCGACCTTGTTGTACCCACGCAAAGCGTGTGGATTGGCTCAACAAAGTTGATGTCTATATTATGCCCCTTTTCCTCCGCGCGCACAAGTATGCCGTCCTTGGTGCAATTTCGTATGGTGGAAAGAGTGTTGTAGTTAAACGCTTTGTTCGTTTTTAACTCTTCATCGGTAACAAAATCGCGGTTGAAATATTCCTCAATTTCCTTGCCTTGCTTGTCCGTTGCCACATCTTTGGCTTTTTCCTTAGTTTTATGCCCTTTGCCGTCCATTAAACGCATTAAATCGTAAAGCAACAACAAAAGCAGCGCAAAGACCATTATCATAAAGCCGTTGCCTAAATATTTAGCATCAAACGCAAATTGTTTTGTGGAAAAATAATTAAATAGCACCGCGCCTAACAACAAAGCAACTACGCCAACAATTATGTATTTTAAAATAATTTTTAACAATCGTTTCATCATAGCGTTAACTCCCAAATTAGTATAAGTATAATTTATTTTTTTTATTAAGTCAAGCCGCTAAAGCCCATTTTTAAATAAACAATAATACCGATTTGTGATTTTCATATTAATTATTAAAAACTCTTGGAGAAGAGCAAACAAACTTAGGCTTATGTCTGCAATGCTTTCAAACTAGCAAAAGTGCAGCTTGTGAAGTTGTCAAACCGAGCGAGTGTAACGAGTCGAGTGTATCTCATCTAAAATAAAACACATTATAAAAAAAAGTATTAAAAATATAATTTTGTCTATTTTATTAAACTTTGTTTTTTAAGTATAATTTGCAATAATTAAACAAAAAATAATTTTAATTAATTTTTAATAAGGTAAAATATTATAAAAATTATAAAAAAATAAATAAAAAAATTTTTAAAAAACATATTAAAATTAGTTGCATTAAAAAAAAATTATTGCTAGAATTATGTCATATTAAAGCGTAAATTATCGAAACATAATTTTAAAACGCTTAATTAAGGGGGAAATTTTATGAGAAATTTATTAGCAGTGGACTTACCACCATGGGTTACCGCATTAGTTAATGCGGTGGATTATGTTGTTGGCCCTATTTTGATTTTGGCTGCAACCGCTGGTATTATTTATTCCATTGTTGTTGGTATCCGTTTTGTAAAGGCGGAAGACAAAAGCCAAAGGGATGAGGCTAAACAAAAATTAATCACAGTAATTGTTGGTATTGTGGTAACAATTGTTTTAATTGCATTGTTCTATTTCTTAAAATATCAATTGCAAGCAGGCCATATTAACTGGAAATTCTTAGGTTAATAGGAGAGCGGCAATGAGTAAAGCAAAAAAATTTGTAATTCCATTATTAATTGTTGCTTTAATGTGCTCAATAATGTTTGCACTTTCTGGTTGCTATGGGGACGATTTGCAATCTGCTTTAACGGTGTCAGAAGGTACTGTTACATTTGCTTATAATACAAGTGAATTAGGCACAACTCCTTCAATTAATGACTATTTAACAAATGTAGGCAATATTACTCTCACTATAAAATATAATGAAGGCAAGGACGATGCTAAAACTTTTACAAGTTTAAAAGAGTTTGTTGAGGCAGGCGGATTAGTAAATGTAAACCTTTGGTCTAATACCGGCAGCGAAGCAAGCACAGGTACATTAACATACAACAACGCATCTACAACTTTTCAATACACAGTTTCAATTACCTAATCTTAATAATTTAAAACTTGAAAGAGGGTATCACCCCTCTTTTTTTATTTTAAAATGTTAAAACAATTGCAATTTTTTTGTTAATTTGGTAAAATATTCAAAATGAAATTTTTAATTTGTTAAAAATGTAGTTTTTTAAATTAAAAAAGCATTAAAAATTAAATTTTAAAAGCCTAAAATTAATACCGTATAAAAAATTTAAAAATTTTTAATGTGGGGACTAAAAAGGCAGGCAAAAACAAAAAAATTGCTTTAATTTTCAAGGCAGGCAAAATTAAAAAACGCTTTAAATTAAAAACTTTAAACGAATCACACATCTGTCATGCCGAGCGAGTGTAACGAGTCGAGCGCATCTTTTTATGAGGGAGACCGCAGAGTTCTCCCTCATAACTCCTACTCCATAAGGTTAATATTTTATCAATAAGATTCATTCTCGCGTCGCAAACTGCATTCTTGCTTATTTGCTCAAAAGTCCGCAAATTACGCCTTCACTTGTTTGCTCCTTTTCCCCACAAAACTTTTGAGTTTTGCGGGGACCCCATATTGTTATGAGCGTAACTAGAGTTCTCCCTCATGACTCCTTTCCCAAGAGGCTTATAATATAGAAGAGATTCACTCCGCTCACTTCGTTCGGTCGGAATGACATGTTAAGTTAGTTCTGTCATACCGAGCGAGTGTAACGAGTCGAGCGTATCTCAATTTTACGGAGTCACCGCAAAGCTTAAAAAATGCAAAACAAAGGTGTAAAAATTAAAAATCAATCAAAAGATGAGAAAAATCTTTATAGGCAAAAAATAATTAAATAAAAGTATGAAAATTAAAATAAAAATTTAATTAAAAACAAAAATAAAATTAATTTTAATTATAAATACTAATTTAAAAGGAGGTAAAAATGGCGGACAATAATGATGATGAGGAGCAATATTCAGCATTAAAAGAATTAGAAGCGGAACTAGAAGCCCAAGCCGAGGAAGAAGCACAACGTCAGGCCGAGGAAGAAGAGCGCCAGCGTCAAATACAACTCCTAAAAAACAGGCTTAATTTTATTTTAAGGCACATTAAAACAACGCAATCCGTCACTCTTTTGCCAACTTTTTTAAAAGACATGAACGATGCAAAAAAATATGACGAACTTAAACCACTTATTAGGAAAATTAAATTTCAACTGTCAGCCAACCTTGTAAAAAAAATTTGGCATCATGTAATTGCGGTTCTTGCCCCTGCCATCCCATGGATACTTTTAGTGCTATTAATTTTAATTTTGGCGGGTGCAGCGGTTTATGTAATTTCGCTCATCATGCCATGGCTGTTCCCGGACGATGAAGGCGGAACAAACAGCAATATGAGTTCAATTGCGGGCATAACCGGGCAAAATTTTTACGGGATGCGTGTTGTTTATGAGGATGCCCAAACCTCGCACGAAACCATGCTAAAAGAGTATGTTTCGGTGGTGGGTGATTGCGTTTCCGCAGTGGATGCTAGCGATGATAAAATTAGCCTTACTATTGCCTTGCCAGAGGAAGATTTTGATTACAACAATTTTGCCGAACTTCAAACTTCCAACGTCGGGCTTTACACTTTGATTGTGGATATGCTTAACACCGCTTACGAGCAAGATGTGGGCGAAGCCCCAGCCGAGGATGTAACCTTGCAAGATTTAACCGCGGGCATTAAATATTTTGGCTTTGATGAAACACTTTCCGTTAGCGTAAGAGATAAAATTATTTCATATTTAAACCAAACTGACGAGACTAGTGAGGGCAACAAAACCTTTACAAATTTAACATATAACGGCGAACTAACCGAGGAAAAAATTACACAAATACAAAGCCAAATTTCAACCACAATAACCGACTTTTTAAAGCAAGATAAATACATTTTCCGCGCGGAAAAATTGTTTGTTAAGGACTATATTTTGTCCTCAGACGATGCAACAATAGAGGGCGTAGAAGAAAAGCAATACAAGGCCATGATTTATATGCCTAAAAATGCGGTAACTTTTAACGATATTTCATTGTTAGTTAGAGATGTTGATGCTCAAAAATTTAGCGTAAATTACAACGGCGCACCGCTTGAAGAAAGCGTTTGGATGGAGTTGGAAGGCTCAACCACCTATTTGTATAGTTATAACAGCACTTTAACAGCGGCCGCTTACAATCATATTGATAGCAACAATTTAGGCTTTTTGTCCGAGGGGAAATCCGTTTTGGAAATTTTGCGCTCGGAAAACGCTGAAAAATATATAACAAAACAAAACGATATTTACACTTACATTTCAGACGGCGCCAAATTTGATTTCAACTACGACGCACCTTTCACTTTCGCCGAATACGAAGTAGATATCGCCAAATAATATCAACACACGGCGGGCGGGGCAGCCCACTTTGTGGGCTTAGCCGACCGCTTGGTCGGCTTTTGCGTTTTAAAAAACGCAAGCCCCGCCATCCCACCGCTCACACCCGCTCTACATTTTTTTGCATGGGAAAAGAGTTTTATATATACAGGCAACGCCAAACTTCCCTTTATTGTCCCCACTCCGCAATGTTGGTGAAACAAAAACCTTATGTAATGCGCTATTCCCTTATAAAATTACATTTTTCACCATAATTGCTTGCTATTTTTTAATTTTTAGTATATACTAAAATTAAATTGCAGATATTCTGCCTTAAATGGTTTGCAATTTGAAATAAATTTGGCTTAATTGATGCCTAATTGCGTTTGTGGTTAAATGTAGTAATAAAAAATAAAGCGCAAAACGTAAATGGCAAAGGCGTAAATTTAATAGCCCAAAGCAATTAATCAAAACAAATTAATTCAGGCAAACAAAAAGCAAAGCAAATTTAAGGCAAACAAAAACAAAACAAAATTTTATTCAAACAAAATGCAAAACAAAATTTAAGGTAAGTAAAAAATCCGGCGCGTGTGCCAACAAAAGAGGTGTGTGTATGGTAAATGCTATTTTAAATGTTATAGGAACATTTCTATATCCTTTATTTTCAATAGTTTTTACATTGATTGACCTTTTCCAAGCAATATTTAAAGCATTCGCCGGCACAGGCACGGTTGGGATTGGTGGCGCTTGGGGCACTGGCGGAAGTGTTACCGCAGAAAATAGAGGTGGCGAAACTGACACCGGCATAGTGTATTATCTTTTAAATGAGCCGGTTATAAGGAATGCTTTTTATTCAATTTTATTATTAGCAATATTTTTACTTGTAATTTTCACTGCAATGGCTTTTATTAAAAATGTGTATGCCGCAAAACCAAAAACTTGGCAAGATATTTTGGCGGACACATTTAAAGGCTTAGCAAATTTTATTTTCATCCCGGTTTGTTGCTTACTTGGTGTTTGGCTTGGCAACATTTTGTTAAATGCAATAGATGGTGCAACAAATAGAGGCGGCACAACTTCACTTTCCGGCCAACTGTTTGTCTGTTCGGCATATAATGCAAACAAATGGCGGGACGGGACGTATAACAATCTCGATTCATCTAGCGAACAAATAGATTTTACTTGGGCATACAATCACGCAAACGGCAAAAATGAATCGTGGCAAAATATTGCAAGTACATATCAAAATAAAACACAAGAGGAAATTGCAACCATTGTGGATGAATTTTATGCCACAAACAAAATCGACCTAAATTGGTATGGTAGCGTTATGAATTGCTATACGTTATCTGGTATAAACTATGTTTTGATGGTTGGCGGCGGAGTGTTCATCTTGTACGTGCTAATTTCAGTTGCTTATGGCATGGTTAAACGTTTGTTTATGCTGCTGATGTTGTTTATAATAAGCCCTGCCATGTGTGCGTTGTTTCCGTTGGATGGCGGTAAAGCGGTCGGCAGTTGGAAAGGCGACTTTGTTAAAAATGTAATCAGCGCATATGGCGCAGTTGCGGGTATGAACTTATTCTTTAGCATAGCACCAATAATCCAAAGGATACACATTAGCGGTGCCATGGATAATCTTGGAATATTGCCATTAATTTTAACAATTGCGGGATTGTTTGTGGTTAAAGAATTTATTTCACTTATTGAGCATGATATAGTTTAAGTGTTATGAAAGAAAAGGAATTTATTTCAATA
>CANPWT010000023.1 GCA_947584775.1 uncultured Clostridia bacterium
GTTATCGCTGTTAATAAACTGATAGTTGCCAATGTTGTTATAATCTAGGTTGAAATCTGAACCTGCGTGCAATGCCAAAACATAATCGCCAAAATAACTATCTATTTCAAACTGCCCGGTTTTTGTGCCTTGGCTGTCAATATCGCCTTCAACCGCGGTCACTTGCGATGCGGTAATTTTTGCTAACGACAAGCCAAACAAACCGCCGGAAGCGTATCTGCCATGGATTTTTGTGCCGCCGCCAACATAAACTTTTAATTTTAATGCGTTAGTATTTGCGCCCGCGTAACCTGCTATGCCGCCTGCATAATCGGCAAGGATGTTTGCCTCGTGCGGGTCTGACCCCATGCTTGCTGCATCTAATGTGATGTGAGCAAGGTTATATTCTATTGTGTTGTTTTCGTTTACATCAATAACACCCGCAATGCCGCCCGCGTAAGATAGGGTTTCTATTTGGGCATCTGGAGTGTAAATTTTGTATGAATTTTTGGTTTGAGTTAGCACATTTAGGCTAGATGTTATGCCATAAAGTGTGCTTCTGCCCGTAATTAAGCCAGCCAGGCCACCAACTAGGTTGTTGCCCAAAATTGTTGTGCCGCTGCCGGTTAAATTTACATTTACAATTGAACTGTTGTTTATTGTGCCAGCAAGCCCACCCACTTTGGAGATTGTACCCGTTGTGGTCTGCCCGCTAACAAACTCTAAATTTAAGTTTTTAATGTATGTGTTTTCTATTTGGCTAAATAGGCCAACATTTTCCAAATTTTCGGTTGTGATGTTTAAATTTATGCCAGAAATTGTAAGCCCGTTGCCGTCTAAACTTGAAAGTTGTTTTACGTTACCCAAAGTGTACTTAACGCGTGTTTCAATTTTATCGTTGCCACCAAAGGTTATGTTGTTAATCAGCCTAAAATTCCATCTTTCGTTGTGTTGCGCACCGCTTGTTTCTACAAACGCTTGGTTAAACTCGTTTGCATCGCGAATAATTCTTGGGTTAATTCCCCTACCCGATTCAAAGCCGGCCGCCTCGCCATAATTGTGTATTATTCCGCCATCTTCAATTTCGGTTGACCTAATTTCGTAACGGTAAGTTGTGGCAATTCTGTTTGCGCTGTTCAACTCTGGCAAAATGCGGTAACGCCCTTTTAGCGTGTAATGGCTCCAAATGCCCTGTTCACGCTCGGCCTGAGTGCTGCTTTGAACAAACATAAAGCCGTTTAAATTTTCTGTTTTGCTGAAATTGTCTAAGTTTAAACCGCGTGCTTGTGGCAAGTTGTAATTAATGTTATCTTTTTCGTTTGAACTTTCCACAACATTTAAGTTTTGATTGTAAATTAAATAGTAGCAATTTGTAATTGTGCTGGATGGGCTAGATTGAATTTTGCCAAGTGCGTTTATGCCAACAAATGGCTGTTCGGAAATATCTTTATTTTCCTCCTCGCCGCCATTTAACGTGCAGGCTGAATATGAGGTTGAAATGTTGCCGTTGTTTGAATATACAAAGCCCGAAATGTAAATAGATTTACTTACCACCACAGTGTTGGCAAACGAATTAGATACATCGCCATTGTTTGTGTGCACAAAGCCGGCAACTGTGCCGTTGGTTTTGCTTTCTATTTGTGCGCCCGTTGCGTAAGGCTGGCTATCGGTTATAGTGCTTTCCATAGCCTTAACATAACTGAACATTATTGTGCCGTTATTTTGGGCAACAAAGCCAGCGGTCAGTTGAGTTGTATCTATTGGCGAATAGTTAACAACCGTTGTGTTGGCAACGAAACTACTTGCAATTGTGCCATTGTTTTCTGCAACAAAGCCGGCAACTGTGCCATTAAATTTGTTGCTGTTATCGCCCGCGCGAGTATTGCCGATGTGGAAAGATAACGGGCCGAAATAGTTTTCCTCCTCGTATGACCTAACAATCGCATCGCTTGCTTCGGTAATTTTAATAAATTCACGCCTGCCCACACGGGAGTTGGTTATAATTCCGCCTAAATTGCTGTCCGCGCTGTTTACGCCAACTAGACCACCAAATTTGATTGTAGGAACAACTGATTGCAAATTATCTGTTACAATTATTTCTACCATTTGCGTGTTAACGCCTTTGTTTACAACATCGCAGTTGTAAATAAGCCCGCCGTTGTTTTCCGCCACCAAGCCGCCAAATATAAATTGAACGTCTGCGTCTTCCGCTGTCCCTTCCAACTGAACTTTGGTTAAATCTAGCGGGGTAAAGCCGTTATAATCCACAATAACATTTTTAAGTATAGTGGATTTTGTTTCTTGCGTGTTTACATCTTGGTAGCAACCAATGGATGCAAATAAGCCGTATGAAGTATAGTTAGATGTTGTGTTAAAACTTTTTATTGTTATCACTTTGTTGTTGCCGTCTAGGCTGGCAATTTTTGTGGTTAATGGAGTAAAGTTTTCCAACACAATATCGTTTGTTAAAATGTAATTTTCGCCTTCAATTAAGTTGGCATCGGTTAACTCGCTTGCCTCGTTAATTGAAATTGCGTTTACCTCGCTTGTTGCAGGGGCAATGTTTAGGTTAAAGGTGTATTCAATTTCGTGGTCGCCGTCTAGATCGTTTGTAAATTTAACTGTGTAGCAGCCGTTTTGTGTTTTATCGTATTTATAGCCCACCCTAAATGTAACCTGGGTTGAATAGGTTTTCAAGCCGGTTACTCTTAAATAATACGTGTCATCATTTTGTGAATAAGTAATTCCCGCTACAAAATTTGCGTTTTCGTCCGCATTGTCCGCATAAGTTTTGTTGTTGCCTTGTTGGTCAAAATAGTGGAACAAGCCTAACACCGCGTCTTTGTTGCGTATTTCGTTATTTTCTACCGTAACCCCGAAATCGTTGTAGAATTTTGATAGGATTTCTTGGTCTTGATCCACATTTTCAATGTCGGTTGTAAAGGAAATATCAAACGACCTTGTTGCCCCTCGGCCAATGTTGAACGAGCCGGCATTAACATTGTCGCTATACACTGAGTTGTTGTATAAAATGTAGTCAACCGGGTGGAAAATGATTTGCCTATCAACTGTGTCTTGGCTAGTGATTAATTCGTCATTTGTGGAAATTGTGATGCGTGAACTAATTACAAAACTAGCCAAAATATCTTTCATCACCCTTAGGTTAGATTTTATTGTAAACGAGCCGTTAGAATTTTGCGTTGCACCCTCGCCTGGGTAGAAATCTACATAATCGTTAATGTGATATTTTGTGTTTTTATTGTCATAAATTTCTTTTGGATTATTAACTTCATAAAGATTATTTGTTACTTCGACCGTTTTGACCGTTTTGCCGTTGTCGTCATAAAGCGAAATTGTTGTAACGCCATTTTCTATTTTTAATGTGGAATTTATTGCCCTTTTGTAAACGCCGCCATCTAAAACGAATAATATCCTTGATGCATCGTCCGTATATTTTCTAACATCGTCATTGTTTTCAATTGTAATTGGGTCGGTTGTTAATTCATATCTCATTTCGCCGTTTTCGCCGTCTGGTGGTGTAGCATCCCAACTTGTTAAATACCAATTAAAATCGTAAATTGGGTTTTGGTTAAATTGATAGCCAAAAACATCTAGCACAACTTCGTTTTTAGAACTGCCCTGTTGAATAAGGTATTCATTAGTTGTTTCACTCACCAATTTATTTTCGCTATAACTTAAACTTACGCCTGGCAAATATTGCGGAACAAGGGTTTTTATCGTTGTTTTGCTTTCTTTTAGCCCGTCCACGGTTAAGGTTGCCCTAATCGGGTCGTTAACGCCTTCAAAGCGCTCCAAGGTGGCGTGAACATAAATTTTGCCGTCGAAATCGCCATTTATTTTTGTTTTGCGGTCTAGTTTTATGCCTGTTTCGGTGTATTGGTTGTTCATGGTAAGGATGGTATATACGCCCGGAGTTTGTTCAACCAATTGTTGGAAATTAAGTTTAACTTGTTTGCCACGCACATCAATGTATGAACTATCTAACAAAATGTTAAATTGTTGGCTGGTTGGGTCCATAGAAATATACGCGTATGCTGGCTCGATATAAACCACCATAACACTGCCCAGCCCACCAGGTGAAATTATGCTGGATTCTTTGTTATTTCTTGTTATAACCGCATTTAGGTTGGTGTAACTTTCTTCAACGTTGTAATTTTCTAGCCTTACCGATTTTATACTGGTTGGAGTTATTGTTAAATCAATAGAGTCCGCTACATTTGGGTTGCAAGTTGAAATTGCACTGATTTGTAAATTGATGTTTTTAGTTATATATCTATATTTAGGATCATCTTTAATATTTAATAATACATTATATTTATAGCCATTTGTTTCTTGGGTCTTTTTAATTTGAATATTAAATAAATCGAATAAGTTTGTGCTGCCTGTTGCTGTTTTTAGCCTTCCAATTTCTTCACGGCTATCTTTATCCTTTGCTTCAAATTTAAAGTAGATGGAATCGCCGCCCTCGTCTAAACGCAATTCACTATCGGTTGTTGTTCCTATTCCTACGATTGTAGGGCTATCAGGAGTGCTGCTACTGCTTGCGCTAGTTGTTATCAAATTTAGGTTAAATTCAAAATTGGATTGACTTTCTATTATAGTTTTATCGTTGCCGTTAATAACTAGTCCGGTTGCACTATTGTTTACAAACACACGCAAAATAACTTTGCCAATTTGTTTAGTTTGGTCTTTTTCGTCTTGTTGTTCAAGGCCAAACATTTTTGTTAAATTGAGGTTAATTTTAAAGGTTATATCTTGATGTTGGTTTTCAGCAACCTGATTAACATCTAAAACAAAGTTATTAAACAAATCGTGTTTCGTAATTGAAAGGATGCTGCCTGTTGTTTCTGTTTCTTGTATAATTTCAACATAATCGCCGATATTGGCAATGTCAAACAAGTTCCTATACGGTGTTCGGTTTAAAATGTTTTCTGCCTCGATAGACAAAATTGTTGCATCTGCCCCTTCGTAAGTGTGCAATTCGTAATCGTGGTCTTGGGCGCCAACCTCGTAAACATTTTCGTTTACAACTTGGAATGCGCTATAGCCATATTGAGTGTAAAATGTAATTTCCTCTTTAACATTAGTGTTGAAAATTGAACAGCACTCTAATGTAATTTTATTTTTTCCGCTTACGCCGGTAAAGGTTATGCGGCTGCCGTCCGCATTTAATTTTGCATAGTTGTTGCCTGAAGTTATTTTAACTTGCAAACCACCCATTGCGGATTCAGGAATAAGTTGCAAATTTACAAGGCCGTCTTTGTGGTCGTCTGTTTTAAACAAATAGTAAGTGTTATCTTGCTCGTTTACACCTGCGCTGCTTGCATAAAAGTTTACAATTTGAGGTTCGCCCCTAGTTATGGTTTCGGTTTCACCATCATCAGTGTTGACTTCAATAAATGAGAAATATGCTTGGAATTTGCTATTTGCGCTGGCAGTAATGCTTTCTGGCGATACAATCATTAAAGGTTTGCCGTCTTTTATTAGATATGGCAAATAATAAACTGTTCCGTCATCACCCTCATCGCCCGTTATTGTTACTGCGTTGATTTTGTCTTCATCTTTAATGTTGTCATTATCTACAACAACCCAATTATTGTTCCATGTTGTAATTTCAGCCAATCTTGCACCCAAACCAACTTTTGTTTGTGTTGAAATATAGTCAACTGTAATTTCGTCAGCACCGTTTGCTTTTACATAATATTTTTCGCTATCGTTAACTTTGCCGTTAACTTTGCCTAAGAAATATACATCATCGGTTGTATCGCCGTCAGTAATTTCATGTATTGTTGTGCCAGCCAAATTTGCATGCACAAAACTAGCACTTATTGTAACTCCGCCGCAAGCCAAGCCATAAACTGTGGTGGCATTAATTGTGTTAAAAGTGCTTGTTTCTTCTGAAATTGATTGTTCGTCAATAAAACTTTCCACCGTGCTGTAACTAATTTGGTTGTTGCTGTCCGCTACAATTTCTGCAATTACGCCCGCACCAACATTTGTTGCCACAATTTGCCCATAAGTGGAATAAGTCTCTCGTTCAACGCCAGCGGAAACAAAGCGGAATAGTGTAACATTAATGCCGTTAGCGAGCCCCACTGCGCCGCCAACCGTGTCGCCTGTTAAATTTAGCCCTAAGCATACACAATTAGTTATTGTGCCGCTTTCACTATTGCCAATTATGCCGCCAAGATAGCCGTTTTTAGATTCAATTTTTCCGCCAACAAGGTAATTAGAGATGTTGCCGCCCGCGTTTTTGCCAACCACTGCACCAACATATAATTTTTCAATGCTTGATTTGATTGTTAAATCATACGCATAAACATCAAATTCAAAGGCGTTTAATAGTTCGGTTTTTGTTGTGGAAATTTTGCCCAAATTTTCGCCCGCAACTAAGCCGATTTTCGCCTCGTTGCAAGATTGTACATCTAATGTAATTGCATCGTACTTTTTAGTTTTTAAATTGTAATTGCTTATTTTTAAATTTTCAATTTCTGCGCTTAATGTGTTTTTAGCCACTGCACCAAAGTTAATTTTGCCATTATTTGTGCTTAATGTCACTGTTGAAGTGTTTAATGTGTCTAATGCATTTAACTCCACATTAACATTGCTAATTTTGCCGTTGTTTTGGCCAACAATTAAGCCAACATTAAGTTCGGCGCCAGATATTGTGTTTGAAAATTCAAGCGCAGAAACATTAACAATAAAGTTAACATCCTTTATTGTTGCTTGGTTGCTTAAACTTGCAAATAGACCATAAAAATCGTTGGTTTTATCGCCCGCAATTTGCGCGCTTCTTTTACTAGATAAATTAAAGGTTACACTATATGTGTATCTATTGTTTGTGCCTGATAATGTGCCGTTAAATTCGCTAACCACATTGTTGGTTTTGCCAATTATAAAATTATCGTCATTTTCACCCAAAACAATGTTGTTGGTTAAGGTGTAGTTTGCGCTTAGGTCTTTGTTGATGTTTTTAAAGTCCGCTTCGTTGTTAACCAAATATGGAGTTTCCCGTCCGTCTGCCACTGTTACTAAAATTGTTTCAGTTATGCCCGAGCCGTCCAACGCGCTGATTGTAAGAGTATACTGCCCGCCGCCGTTTAATTTTTGCGCTTTAACCGTTACTTTGTAGCCATAGTTTGCATTCCTTTCAATAGTTACTTCAGGCTTTTCACCTGTTAGCGTTGCGCCCGTTGAATTTAAAGTTATTTCTGACGCAATTAAATTGCCCACGCCCTCTATGTTTAATTCCTTGCCTTTGTAGTCAGGCGTTGCATAGAAAGAGGCGATTGCAAATTCGCTTGGAGAGGAAATATCTAAAAATGATAAATACAATTTATTGTCTTGCCCATCCACACTAAAGCCGGAATTTTCAATATCTCCCGCATGGACGTACAAATCTTCCATTGTGGTTGGAGTGAACACTTCTATTGAAATTGTGTTGCTAACCGTTTTGCCTAGTTGGGTAGCAGTTAATGTAAATGTAAGGTTGTAGCCGTTTAAACTGCTATTTTTTAGTTGAACTGTAAATTTGTTTTCGCCCGCAGTTTCCTCTATTGTGACATAATCAACATCTTCTATATTATTTTCGTCAACATCTCCCAATGGGCTGCTTAACAAATATTGAACTTCAATAGCGATGTCGTGTTTTACACCATCACTAAACTGCAATGTTTGGGTTGGATTGCCCGTTAAACCGTATGTAATATTAGTTGTTGCAAGGTTAGCAAAGGCCGTTACAATATCGCTTTCAGCGGCGTCTGGCGCTTGTAAATATGTAATTTTATTTTGGGATGCAGACAAACTAATGCCGTTTAATGGGCTGTAAACTGCAATTTCTATTATTATTTCTTTTGGCTGGGTAGTCACTTTTCCGTTTTCGTATTTGTAATAGTTGATTGTCAGTTTTTGAACGCTGGTGAATACGCCGGTTGGGCTTATTGCATCAATTTCAAATTGGCTAGCCCCAATTGGAGTGATTTTAACAGCGCCTTCTGTAATATATTCGCTTTCGCTGTTATAGTTTTTAGAAATATCTTCAAAATCAATGCTTGCAATTGCATTTTCACTGCCGTTGCCGTCTACTTTAATAACCGCTTGCGCATAACGCTCTATTGCATAATAGTAATCGGATGCGCCGCCCTTTATTTTTTTGGTTAAATCAGTAAAACGCTCTTCATTATTATTTTCGCTTGGCTTTAAGGTTACATTTGCATCCTCTGCCGTATCCACAAATTTAACTTTAAACTCTTTTACGCTTCCATCCTGCAAACTTACTTGGTTGTTTGCAACTTCAATATACACAGTTTGTTCGCCCACCTGTTCAGTTGCATTGATTGGAACAATGAATAAGTCATCAATATTCGAAGCAGATACCTTGCCATCATTTAAATAAATGCTATTTAGCCCGTTGCCAAATTTTACATTGTTAGAATACAAGCGAATGCTGGACTTTTCCAAAGTGCCGGTCATGTGATTAACTTTTATGTAAACATTGCCGCCATTCGCCCTCGAAATATACAAGGTGTTATCTGCAATTGGTGTATTTTCGTCAGATAGCACATCAATTTTGTCCGCAGTTACTAATTTGTTAAAGTTGTAAGTAAGTGATGCATAGCCCGCTTCTCCCGCTCCCACGGTTTCCCCAAAAAATGTTTCAGGTGTGTTTTTAACGCTAATTGTTAATGTGCCTGTATTGCCACCATTGTTGTTAAATTTAACATTGATTGTTCGGCCGTTTTCTATTTGGGAAATAGTGTTGGCACTGCCCGTCATTGTTACAGTTAAATTACTGCTTGGGTTTAGAGAAATTGCTGTGTTAACCGCATTGGTTGGGCGCGCATTGATTTTTAAATTGACACCATTGTAGTTATTTCCATTTACAAAGATGTTTTCCGTTTCTGTTTCGCCGCTAGTGTAATCTTGCCCGTTGATGTTAAAGCCGTTAACAAGTTCACTCCTAGTTACTTTTAGTGTTTGAGATGGCTCGTTATAGCCCGTTTGCACCAGGTTTAGCATTGGCAAGCGCAAAACAAACTTAATTTCGTTATTGGCCTCGTTTGAATTATAAGTTAAACTATCTTTGGCGGCTATGTTATAAATATTTTCCCCGTTTTTGCGGATTAATAGACCATTTTTAATGTTGTCCGTGGAAAGCGAATATTCCTCCCCGTCCACAAAAATTGCAAGTTCGTATTTAATTTTATTGCCGTTTATTTCAAAATCATCACCAAACAAAGCGTTGCTGGTGTCAAAAACTAATTTAATGTTGCCGTTGGAATAATCTTGGCTTTGAGAATATAGGGTAACACCGTTACTGATATCGCCGTTTCCGTCCGCTGGGTTGATGTTGATTAGCGAACCTGTTTCCTTAACAACAACCACATCAAAAACCACGCTAAATTCGTCATTATAAATGGAAGTTGCGGTAATTTTTACAGTTTTGTCTGTAAAACTTTCGTTTACTGTTAAAATGCCGTTATCTAGGCGAGCACCATTTGCATTATTTGTAAGGGCAAACTTTACGCCCGTTTGATTGGTTTCGTTTAATGGCTCGTATGCGATGTTGCCAAATTGAGATAAATCCACGCTCGCACTAGCCTGCCCATTAGGGATTATAATTGCAGGTATTTTAGAGCCGGCCAAAATGCTGATGCCGGTTAAAGATTTGTACACATCCAGGTCAATCGAAACCGATTTGCCCGAATTATTTTCGTAAAACTTTAAAGTTGCCGTTGTGTTGCCGCTTATATCTATGCTAAATTCTTGATTTTGTTTAACAACAACCTGGCTTAAATTTACCATTGGGCTATCGCTGGTTTTAGAAACAATTATATCGTCAACATATTTGGCTTTAACGTTTTTAATGCCAACTTTTAAATAAAGCACGCCGTCCTCATCATCGGTTATATTAAACACACTGTTTTCATCATAATTAATTTTTATTCCGTTGGTGCCGTCCTGCCAAACGGAGCCGTCCAAACTGTATTGGATTGAAAACTCTAACTTGCTATAACGGTTTCCGCACGCTGAAATAAACGCGCAGGAAACTGCAAGGAATATTGTTAATAAAACGCCAAATAATTTATTTTTCATAACCCCTCTTTTTAATTTGCGTAAATTAGTCAATATTAAACCAATTTGTTGAAATTTGTAAATTTAAAATAAATTTAGTAATATTTTGTTGTTAAGTTTATTATATAAAATATAATAATAAAAGTCAAAAAAATTAGCGAATATTGTAGAATTTTTACTCGCTTAATTAAATGAATTTTGAATTAACAAAAAATTATTAAAAAAATTAAAAAAATTAAAAAAATTTAATAAAAAACATAAAAATATTACAATTTTTGCCTATTTTTTGCAATATTTTTAAAATTTTTTTATTTTTTGGCTGGTTGCCTATTTTTAAATAGGTCGCGCACAGATAAAATTAGTAAAAAAATTGTTAAAAGTTAAATAAAACCTTTAATTGATTTCAAAAAATAAAAAAATTAAATAAATATACTAAAAAATTAATTTTAATTAAAAAAATTAATAAATTTTTATTAAAATTTGCATTTTTTAATGAATTTCTAATGATTTTTTAAATATTTTTATTATTTTTTTAATTTATTTTTTAAATTTTTATTTTTTTAAAAAATTTTTTGTTCAAGTTATTTATGTCAATTCAGCCTTAAATAAGTGTCTATTGACATTGTAGGAAGTGCTTAATCTTACTTTAATTCATAAAAGATTTGATAAATGAAATACAAAAACAAAGTTTATTGTAAAAACAAAGTTTAGTAAAACAAAAATATAATATTAGTTAAAAAAGCCAATACATATAAAAACAAACTAATTTTATTGGGAGAAAATTTCAATTAAAAAGATTGTAAATTAAAATATAAACTTAGTTTTAATAATATTTTTTAATAATTTTAAACTTATAATTTATATTTAAATAATTTTCATGCCAAAAAAAATTAAAATTTTACATTAAATTGTTATATTTGCCATTATTCGACAATATATTACAGCAAGGAGTAAATATGAACAATTATGATTTAGATAAGCGAATTATAGATATGGCTCATTACATTTTAGACAACCACACCACAATACGCGCCACCGCAAAACAATTTAACATTTCTAAAAGCACGGTGCACATCGATTTAAGTGTAAAATTAAGGTATATTAACCCCGCATTACACGCGCAAGTTAAAGCATTGCTAGACGAAAATTTTAGCGTTAAGCATATTCATGGTGGGGAATCCACAAAACACAAATATGCACAGTTAAAAAGCAAAACAGAGGACGAATTTTTAGATTATGACGAACCATATTATTTTGGCGCATAAAAAACCGCTTTTGCGGTTTTTTTTATTTTTAAATATATTTTTCATTGTTTTTTTAATACATTTTTTATAAGTTTTTAATAAATTTTTTATAAGTTTTTAATAAATTTTTTATTTTTTAAATAAATTATTGCTTTTTAATAATTTTTTTAATATTTTTATTAAATTTTTTTCATTGTATTTTTGTTGTTTTAAAAATTAATTATTTATTTATTTTTTACCATATAATTTGCTTTTTTATTTATTACAATTTAATTTTAAATATATTTTTGAAAGCATTTAATGTATCAAATTTATTAAATAAACACTTTTTATTGCTATTTAATTTATTTGCTATTTAATTTCGCATTAATTATTCTTATTAAATTTGCATTAATTACTAAGGAATTTTTATTTATTTTAATAATAAAATATAAATTTTTAGGCAATTTTTTATTAAAAATTATTAATTTTTGCTTATTTTTTTGATTTTTTTATTATTTTTTTAATAATTTTTAAAATTTTATGCGTTTTCAAAATAAGTGGTTACTTCCATTTTAAAGTTGTTTGCGTTTAATGTGCGCTCGTATTGTGCGTCTATTATAATGCCTTGACACAGCGTTATTGTTTGATTGCCGTCTATTGGGTTAATACTTTCATAAGAATTGGTGTCGTCCCGCACAAACAAATCGGAATTAGGCTCGTAAATTAAAATGTTATCTAACTTTTTATTGTTTTGATACACCACAATTTCGCATTTAATTTTATATCTTCCGCTAGATTTTATTTTTAATTTTAAGTCAAATTGGTAAATGCGGTAACCTTGTATATCGGCCGGCGTTCTAAACCGGTTAATTTCCTTGCCGTCCACAATGTAACTTGCATCCGCCCCGCGGACATATAAAAAGCAGTTGTTATTTTGGTGAGTTACGGCAAATAATATTGCCACACCAACTATTGCCAACAACAATAAAATTGCAAGGGTGATTATAATAACTCGGTTGCGCCTTGTTCTAAACCTATATGTCCTTAAATTTTGCTCGTTTAGCGCCTCTAAATCTTGTATGTTAATGCTGTCCGATTTAAGTTTGGTGCGCAAATCTTTTTTCTCTTTTACATTTTCATTTGCAGGCTGTTTCATATTACACCCCCTCACTAAAATCGGCAAGTGTGCTGCCTTCAACCGTTACAACAATTTTTACTATGTCCATATTAAATTTTGCGCTTTCGAATTGCGAATATGGAATAGTAAAACCTGTTAACATAGTTAAATTAGCCCCGCCTGGATATTTTGCCTTTTCGCCGTCATTATTTTGATAATAGAACCAATCGTCCGCGCCCAAAACAAAGCCTGCCGTGCTGGTTGTTGGTGCGCTTGCACCCGTTATTGTGCCATCTAAAACTGTTCCGCCCGCCCTGTTTAGCGCAACAATTTCAATTTTGTAACGAACATAATACGAATCTGTTCCGCTTGCTTCGTTGTTTTTTAAACTTAGGGTTAAACTGTTTAATTTGTCAGGCACAATTTCGCCAGAAAAGTTTACATAACTTTCTTTGTCTATATTAATTTCGGTTTCCCCTTGATACACGGACATGTTAATTGAACCAATGTTTACTTCAAGCAGCAGGTTTTTGCCGCCCACATTAAACCACGAATTTGTTGCCCCAATTGGCAAGCAAATACACATCAGTAAAATTATTACTGACAAAACGCGTATTAAGGAAAATTTAAATTTAGTTTTCATTTAACTCCAACTTTCGCTATATCCCCAAGCATCGTCAAACACGGATAAATATGCGCCGTTTTCTGCCTGAACTGCATCAAAATTTATTGTTATTTGCATGGTGGAATTAAGCATGTCCACCGGTGCATCATTTAATAAGGTTAAGCCGGTTGCAAACACTATTGAACTGCCTGCATTTATTGCCGCTTTTGCGTAATACATTTTTTTGGTTTCCGCCCCGCGGGTTTTAACTGAACTTTCAAATGATTCAGCATATGGAATTACAAAATCGAAATACCTGCCATAATTTACAGTTTTGTCTATCACTCCCTCGGTGGATTTATAGGCATCTATCCAAAAGCGTACATAACTATTACCGCCCTCGGCTGAAAAGAATAGGCTGTTTATGTTAACATCGCTTGCGCCGTCTAAAACTTTAAGTTTAAAACTTTCTCCCCTGCCAATTGTTCCGCCCGCGCTTGTATAAATTGGGTAAACGGTTAATGTGTTTTCGTCCACAAGTTTTTCACTTGACGTGCTGTAACTATACCCAAATTTAACATCGTAACTTTCAAAACTTGCCGTTCCGCTAACCTTGCTAGAAAAGGAAAAGTATGAATAAGTTATATTTACCACGCACAAAACAAGCGTAAATAAAATTACGATAATCCCAATTAATTTAGCCTGTTTTGATGTGTTTTTCATTTATCTCCTTATTTAAAGTATTTGTTAAATTCGCTTACTGCATCCGCCCAAACCGCGCTTTCTAAATAAACTTCACCTGCCTCTTTAACTTCTAATGTAACGTCTGAAGAAACGGTTAAGGACAATATGCTGTTTGCACGCACCACGCCGATGTAATAATTGTAACTGCCAATTTTTACAATGCTCGAATTGTTGCCTGAGTATGTGCCCGAAAAACGGACAAAATAATTTTTTGTTGAATTGTTTACAATATATGCCTCGTGCGGTTGAGCGTTGCCTTTTTCGTTTACAATGTCGATATCGTTTGCAGCCGTTGCCCCGCCGC
>CANPWT010000024.1 GCA_947584775.1 uncultured Clostridia bacterium
CTAATTTGTTATTATTTTAACACATAATGTAAATTAGGCGCTTCGCTTTCTAATTTGTTATTATTTTAACACATAATGTAAATTAGGCGCTTCGCTTTCTAATTTGTTATTATTTTAACACATAATGTAAATTAGGCGCTTCGCTTTCTAATTTGTTATTATTTTAACACATAATAAACAAATTATCAAATAAATGACAAATAATTTTAAATATTTTGTTATAAATAATAAATATATATTTATTAATGGCAAATTATTGGGGAAAATATAATAAATAATTAAAAAAGAAAAATTTATTAAAAAATTAATTTATAATGCATTTTTTATGTAATTTTTATTATTTTTTTAAAAATTTCAATATTTTTTTAAAAATTTTTATTAAAAACAGGTTATTTTTATTAAATATTCATAAAAAAATTAACTATTTGCGTGTTTTGATATTTATTTTTTACTTAAATTGGAATAATTTAAATAATTTTTTAAAAAATTTAACAAAATTGCAAAAAATTTAAAAATATATAAAAAATACGCAAAAATTAATTAAAAAAATTAATATAAAGTAAAAAATTTTTAAATTTTTATGCATTTTTGTATTTTTTTAGTTTAGGCAATCACTTGACAATTTTTAAAAATTTTCATATAATAAATAAAATATTATTAGAGGGGAGCATGGAATTAAAAGTATACAATTCATTAACCAGACAAAAGCAAACCGTAAAACCAATTAACAACACGGTTAATTTTTATTTTTGCGGCCCAACCGTTTATTGGTTTCAACACATTGGCAATATGCGCGCATTTTTTATTATGGATACAATGCGCCGTGCGGTTAAATATTTGGGTTACAGCATAAATCATGTTATGAATATCACTGACGTTGGTCACCTAACAAGCGATGCCGATGAAGGTGAGGACAAAATGGATGTCGCCAGCAAGCGCGAAAATAAAATGCCGGAAGAAATTGCAAAATTTTATTGGAACATCTGCTGGAACGATATGCAAGCGCTGAACATTGAAAAGCCTGAGCATATTTGCCCTGCCACCAGCGTTATTAAAGAAATTATTAATTTTGTTAAAGATATTTTGGATAACGGCTACGGCTACATCACAAAAAACGGCGTTTATTACGACACTAGCAAATACCCTCATTACGGTGAACTTGGCGGCATGAGGCAGGACGATAAACAATTTGGTGCACGCATTGAAGTAGACGAGGAAAAACGCCACCCTGCCGACTTTGTTTTGTGGGTTAAAGCAAAAGATAATCACATTCAGCGCTGGGATAGCCCATGGGGAGTTGGCTACCCTGGTTGGCACATAGAATGCAGCGCAATCGGCAACAAGTTTTTGGGCGAGCACATCGATTTACACGGGGGCGGAGTTGAACATAAAACCGTTCATCACGAAAATGAAATTGCACAAAACTACGCCAAATGCGGGCATGAAGTGGTAGACATTTGGTTTCATCTTGAACATTTAATGTTTAACGGCGGCAAAATGAGCAAGTCCACGGGCGGAATTTACACCCTTAACCAACTGATTGAAAAGGGTTATTCCCCAATGGATTTAAGGCTATTTTACTTAACCGCACACTATTCTAAGCCACAAAATTTCACATTTGAAGCGCTAAACAACGCAAAAGAAAGTTACAATAATTTAAAAAAGTTAATTTTAAAACACAAGTCTGGCAAAAATAAAATAGAAAAAGCAAAATTGAACGAATTAAAAACCAAATTTTCCTCTTATGTTGCGGACGATATCAACACCCCGCTTGCCTTATCTGTTTTGTGGGACGCGTTAAAAAATTATCCAGACAGCGTAGATATTTACAACCTAGTGTTAGATTTTGATAAATTTTTAGGCTTAAAATTAGACGAAATTGACCAAGTTGAAATTACAATCCCCGATGAAATTATTGCAATTGCTGAGGAACGCAAAACGGCAAGAATAAACAAAGATTACACAACCAGCGACCTTTTGCGCGATAAAATTGCCAGCATGGGTTATACAATTTTAGATAAGCCTAAAAACGAATATGAAATAATAAAACGATAAAATTACTCGCTTTTTTGCGGGTTTTTTTATAAAAAAATTAAATTTTTTAAAAATTTGGAGGGAATATGTACAATTTGAACGCCATGCAATTTAGAAAATTTATTTTTGATTTATTCAATCAAATAAACGCCAATTACAATGTAAATATTATCGTTTTGGATGTGCAACACAAATGCACTAATCAATATGAAGTTAAATACACTTTTAATAAAAATACAGAAACTGCGTTAATTTTTGTAAAAGGCGAACGCATCATGCTGGACAAAAACCAGACATTAAAACGCATAGATAATAAATGGGTAAATTATCTGTATTGGCAAGCGCTTTATGCGGTGTTTGGCAATGAGTATAAAGATTGGCTTACCGAAACATTAAAAAAGCAGCAAAACTTTTTAATTAACGAGCAGAAAAGTAAAATTTTAGAAGCAGAAAGCGAAATAAAAGATATTAAAACTAGTTATGATGAAATATTGCAACAAATAGACCATTTTGACAGCGAAAAAGTTGTGTAAAAAATTCTAAATTTTAAACATTTTACATATATTAAGGTATGGAATATAACGATTTCCCCATACTTAATGACGATGAATACAAATTGTTGCAAGATAAATACAATAATTTGTTGCCTTTTGATAGATTGCAATGTGTAAATTTAATATATTCTTCATGCGTGATGTGCGAAGATTGTTGCTACACTGTTTCCGCTATTGTAAACCCAACCATACGCCAAAGCGTAAAACAATGCCTTGGAGAACTAAATAAAATTAGTTCAAATTTGCTTTCCACTTTTAATTTAAAACCAGCGCTAACACACGAATTAAAAAGCGTAAATTTGTTCAATTTTTTAAAAAAATTAATAAATTTATTAAAAAATTTGCAAAATTGGTGCAAAAATGAAGAAAAAGAATATTTTAAAAGCCTTGCATTTAAAAGTTCAGTTGCAGTTATGGACGCCACGGCAAACATTTTATCTGCAATAGAAAATAGCAATGTGCCAATTTATAAACATATGTAATTAATTGTTAAAAATCAAACTAAGTTTGGTTTTTTTATTTAAATTAATTATATATTTTTTTATTTCGCCAACACATTTTTCATAATTTTCATTTATATTTTTTAAAATTAATTTTAAATTTTGTATGTCAAACGCCACAAATTTTACTTGCATATTTGCAAGCGTTTTAAATAAATTTAATAAATTATTTTTTAAATTTAAAATAAATTGCTCATTTTCTAAATTTTTTATATCATTTGTGCAATTTTTTAAATTTAATAAAATTTTTACAACATTTTTTGCTTTTAAATTATAACCGTCAAAAATGTAAGGCGACAGATAATTTAATTTAAAATTATCTTGCTTCAGTTTGTTGTACATGTCAATTTTTAACCCCACTCCCGCCTGGTATAACAATTGATTATCTATGCCATATAAATTTATAAAATCTTCTGCCAAAATTGGGCTAAATAAAACCACAACATCGGCGTTAAAATTTAGCACGTTCCCGCTATGTTCTAGCGTATTTCTAATGAATTTTTTGCTCGTTACATCAATTAAAGAATTGTAATTTTCGTAACTTAAAACCTCGTCTAAAAGGGCGGCTAGTTTTTCATTTGGTTGCTCGGCTGGGCGGAACAACAACAGCATGTATGTATAATCTTTTTGATTATGCGTTAGTTCCTTTTTTATTTCCGCATCCAACAAAAGTTGATGTGTTAATTCTTCCTTTTTATGTAGATATTCACTTTCTTTAATTATTTTATTTAACATAATTTAATTATAATAAATTTTTTAAAAATTTTCAACATTTTATTATTTTTTTATTAAAATTTTAATTTTTTTAGTATTTTTTACGAATTTTTTATTATTTTTCACAATTTTTTTAATATTTTTATTATTTTAACAGAATTTTTTATTTTTTAATAAATAAATGTATGAAAAAAATTTGTGTATATGCAATAAGCAAAAACGAAATAAAATTTGTGGACCGTTTTTTTAATTCGGTTAAAGAGGCGGATTATGTTTGCGTGTTAGATACAGGCAGCACAGACGGCACTTTTGAGCGGTTTAAAGAGTTGGGTGTAATTGTGGAACAAAAGAAATACAAAAAATTCCGCTTTGACGTTGCCAGAAACGACAGCCTTAAACTAATCCCGGCCGACAGCGATATTTGTGTGTGCGTTGATATTGACGAATATTTCAACCCGGGCTGGACGGAAATTTTACGAAAAAATTGGCAGGACGATGTTGGTCGAGTGCGTTATCGCTACACTTGGAATTTCAACCCGGACGGAAGTGAGGGCGTTGTGTTTTTGGCAGACAAAATTCATAAATATGGTGCTTACGATTGGGTCTACCCCGTGCATGAAGTTTTAAAGCCCACAGTAAAACAAAATTTAAGGACAATTGAACTACCTAGCATCCAATTAAACCACAAGGCGGACGAAACAAAATCTAGAAAAAGTTATTTGCCGCTATTAAAATTGTCGGTTAAAGAAAACCCTAATGACGACCGCAACATGCATTATCTCGGCCGCGAATATATGTTTAATAAGCAATATAAATTGGCAATAAAAACGCTAACACGGCATCTAAATATGCCCACTTCCACCTGGGATAATGAGCGGTGCGCAAGCCTTAGATTTATTGCCATGTGTTATGGCGAATTGAAAAAGCCCAAAAAGCAGAACGAATATCTTTTGCGTGCCGCGCTTGAATGCCCGTATGTGCGCGAGCCACTGTTCGAGTTAGGTCAATTTTACTTTAACAGCCAAGAATATTTAAAATCGGCCTTTTGTTTTAGCCAAATGTTTAAAATTAACGAGCGGTATTTAAATTATATGTCCTCGCCCGTCTGTTGGGGTGCGCTACCACATGATTATTTTTCGTTAGCGTTGTATGAAATTGGCAATTTTAAACAGGCAATTGCTGAGGTTGACAAGGCGATAGCACTTTCCCCAGACGAAAGGCTAACTTACAACAAGCAAGTTTTTATTAACGCCCTTGTAAGCCAAACCACAGATGAAATTAGCAAAGAAAAAACTAACCTAAAAAGTTAGTTTTTTTAACACCCAATTTCTTTTTTATTGTTAAATATCTGCTTACTCCCTTGCAAATGGCCTATCTAATAACAACCTTGCCTTTAACCCAACTATCGAACACGCCGGTTAAATCTTTGCCGCTGGCCTTATTAAAAGCGGAAATTAAATCATCTGGGGTGGCGTTTTTATATTTGCAATTATTGTAATACTGCCCAAGCGATGAAATAAAGGCTTTTTCGCCAATCAGGTTGTATACGCTATCGAACATCAAAACACCTTTAACATAGGTGCAATATGTATATTCTGGCTCGGTGGGATATTCGTCAACCGCGCGCATGGATGTGTCTAAACTGCCCAAAACGTCCTCGTAGACGGTGGTAAAAAGCAGGTAATTATCGTGGTTGATGTTAATCATATCTTTATGGGTTAAATTATACCCGCTGTTGTAATCGTAAAACAGCAAGGTGGAATATTCGGTTAACGCCTCGTCCAGCCAAGGGTAAACATACTCGTTGTTGCCCACCAAGCCATACCACCATTGATGCGCCGTTTCGTGCACAATAACATTTAAATAGTCGTCTAAATTTTTAATGTCTGAACTTATCATAATCATGTTAGGATATTCCATCCCGCCATAAATAAAGTCCGCTTTAACAATGCAGAAATTAGCGTATGGATACTGCCCAAATTTGGAAGAAAATGTTTTAATTGCGTCCACACCCGCTTTTAGCGATTGCGCTGCATTTTCGTCATCAAAATAATAATATTCCACATTAATATCGTCCTGCTTTTGGCTAATTACATTAAATTTTGAAGAAAGTACAAGCCCAAAATCTCTCACCATAAGCGCTTTAAAAGTGGTGGTTTTTTTGTTGTTTGAAATTTTTTCGTCCGACCTTTGCCCGCTTGCCACAACTGTATATTGTGGGTCAGTGGTGACAGTTACACTATAATTAGAAACATCGCTATAAAACGGGTCGCCGTTAGGGTGATAGCCGTGCTCGTCAAACGCACCGTTTTCATACACGCAAACAACCGGGTAAAAATTGCACACATTTATTGTGTTTTCGCCATAGCCAAAACGATGCAGGCAGTTGCCCAAACTAAAATTGTAATTTATGGCTATTTCAACCCGCTCCTCAGGCAACAGGCTTGAAAATAAGTCCACGCTTAAAATGCCATCACACTCGCCCGAATATTGAACGGTTTGCGCTTGGCCGTTAACCATCAGACTGTCAATGTTAAAACTAGCATAACTTTTGCCGTGCGGGTAGGCCTGGTTGTATTGCGTGTTTGGCACAACTTTTTGTTCAAACCCCTCTTCAAAAAACTGCGGGTATAAGTGGAATTTTACATTTTTTAAAATTGCACCTGTGCAGTTATAATAACTAACTTTTTGTTTGGCGTTAAACGAATAGTCGGCCGCGTTAAAATCTAGCGCGATGTCATACTCCGTTTTATTTTGGCTTAACTTGGCTAAATCATCTTGTTTTTTGCACGATGCAAACAAAAAAGCACCCGAAATTATCAGCGCCAAAACAAGTAAAATTACAGATAATTTTAAAATTTTTGCGCGTGTAAACTTACTATTTTTAATTTTATTCATATATAATTTTATTAATCTTGTCCGCTTTATATGAATTTAATTTTTAGTTACGGCTAAAAAAATCAATTTAAATTTCATTTTGCTTTTGTTGATTTTATTTATATTTTGTGTTAATATCTTTATATGTCATTTTGTAAGTTCAGCCCAGGATACGCAAACAAAAATTGCACGTTGGTAGACAACATTTTTATCAACGAGTTTTTGCCGTCCGCCCCTGACCTATGCGTAAAGGCATATATTATGGGTTTAAGCATGTGCAATAACGCGCTGGACTACAACAATACGCTTGAATATTTCAGCAAAACGCTTAAAGTTTGCGAAGAAGATGTTGTCTCCCTGTTTAAATATTGGGAAGATTTGGGTCTTGTTCAAGTTTTGTCCACCAACCCTATTGAGGTTAGATATCTGCCAATTAACGCTTCCAATGTTGGCGCTAAAAAATTTAAAGTGGACAAATATGCCGATTTTAACATCCAAATTCAGGAATTATTTGGCAAACGCATGGTTATGCCAAACGAATTTAGTGAATTTTATAACCTTATTGAGCGCAAACACCTTGCCGAGCCCGCACTAATTGCAATAACAAAATATTGCGTGGACTACAAAGGTTTTAACCTTAGCCCCAATTATGTGTTAACCGTTGCAAAAGATTGGGTGCGCGAGGGCATTTTAACATACGAGCAGGTTGAACAAAAAATTAGCGAATTGGGCATGATTGACGATAAAATGAGTTTAATTTTATCCGCTATGGGCAGCAAGCGCAAAGTGCAAATTGAAGATAAGCAACTCTTAAATAAGTGGATGGACGCATTTGGTTTTGAACTAAATGTTATAATTTATGTCGTTAAAAGCGCTAAAAACAAAAAAAGGCACATGGACATAAATGTGCTGGACGAAATTTTAACCAAATATTTTGAACTGCGCCTAACCAGCGTGGAAGAAATTGAAAGTTACGAAAATAATAAGGAAAATTTAACCCACATTGCAAGCACAGTGAACAAAGAACTTGGCCTGTATTATGAAGATTTGTCTAAGGAAATTGATACATATGTTGTAACATGGCTAAACATGGGCTTTGATGAAACCACACTTAAAACCATTGCGGACAACTGCTTTAAAAGTTCGGTGCGCACGCTTGAAGGCTTTAACAATATTATTTTAAAATTGTTTAAACTAGGCATTAACAACCTTAATGCTTATAACGAATATTTGTCCGATAGTTTTGCAACAGATGAAACTATAAAATCTGTTTTAAACGCCCTCTCAATTAACCGCAATGTTAATAATATGGACAGGAATTTTTATCAGGTTTGGACATCCGATTGGGGCTTTACCATAGATGTAATTTTGCATGGTGCGGCGCTAAGCAAGGGCAAAAATAACGCTATGCAATATTTAAACAAACTGCTTTCAAATTGGCACAGTTCGGGCTTAAAAACCCTAGATAAGGTTAAGGATTACAAAATTAAGGAGGACAACACAACCTTTATCCACAACAACTACACCACGGAGCAAATTAAAAGTTTAATTACCAATTTGGACGAAGTGGAGGTGTGATGTGAATAGGCAAAGTTTAATTAATACTATAAAACAAAATTTTATGCTAAAACGCCTGCGCGCACAAGAAGAAAATGACGCCTTTATTTCCGCCTTGCGAAAAGACCCTGATTTTGACGGCTTATATAAAGAATACACCGCAAAACAGTTGGAATACGCCAAAACAAAGTTTATTGAAGAGGATGTTGCCCTGCGCCACGCGTGTGAGGATTTGCGCCAACAAATGGAAAGTT
Source organism: uncultured Clostridia bacterium (assembly GCA_947584775.1). Classification (GTDB taxonomy): domain Bacteria; phylum Bacillota; class Clostridia; order Christensenellales; family UBA1242; genus Onthoplasma. The sequence continues at coordinate 8,491 of CANPWT010000024.1, forward strand.
ATTTAACCAACCATAAAATGGATAAATCGCTTTTATACCCGCAATATTCGTGCAAAATTTGCAACGATACGGGCGTGGTTGGCGGGCGTATTTGCAGTTGCTTTTTGGGCGAATTGAACAAAAAAATATCCACCATGACAAGTTCGCAAACAAGTTTTAAAAGTTTTGATGTGTGCGATAATTCCATCATGAACGAGGACGATAAAAAGGCCTGCAAATGGCTAAAAACTTGGTGCTTAACCTACCCTAACACCACCAAAACCAACATCAACATTTTGGGTGGCGCTGGAACGGGCAAAACTTTCTTTTTAGAGTGCATTGCCAATGAAATGATTGCAAAAAACTTGTCCGTCTGCTTTAAAACCGCATTTGAACTAAACGAACTTGCGCGTTTGTATCATATTGGCAAGTCTTATGAATTTGGAGACATTTTAAAAGTGGACATTTTGCTAATTGACGACCTGGGCACCGAGCCAATTTTAAACAATGTTACTAAGGAATATTTGTATAACCTTATAAACGTGCGCCAAATTAATCATCTGCCAACTATAATTTCCACCAATCTTTCGCTGGACAATATTTTGTCCCGCTACGATGAGCGCATTTTTAGCAGATTGGCAAATAAAAATTTGTCCACAAACATTATTTTAACCTCACAAGATAAAAGATTAAATAATTAGGAGTATTAATGGAAATTAAAATAAAATATTTTGCCGACATCACACCTATAGATTTTATTGAAGGCAACAAAAGCGATTGGATTGATTTGCGTTCGGCTGAGGATGTAACACTTAAAGCGGGCGAATTTAAACTTATAAAACTAGGCGTTGGCATGAAATTGCCAGATGGATACGAGGCGCATGTTGTTCCGCGCAGCAGCACTTTTAAAAATTTTGGCATAATTCAAGCCAACAGCATGGGCGTTATAGACGAAACCTATTGTGGCGATGACGACCAATGGCGTTTCCCTGCCATTGCTTTGCGCGATACAGTAATCCACAAAGACGACCGCATTTGCCAATTTAGAATAATGGCACATCAGCCACCAATTAACTTTGTAAAAGTAGATAAATTGGAAAGCCAAAACCGCGGCGGCTTCGGCTCCACCGGCAAGAAATAGAAAACCTTTTAATGAGGGAATGTGTCGCAAACTGCGTCACGTTGTCATACCGAGCGAGTGAAACGAGCCGAGTGTATCTATTTACGAGAGTACAATCCATAGTTTTCGCCTATATTCCTTTTATTGTAATGTTAATATTTATAAGAGATTCACTCCGCTCACTTCGTTCGGTCGGAATGACAGAAGTGCTTATTTTTAGGTTGTACTCGTCTGTCATACTGAGCGAGTGAAATCGAGTTTATCTGTTTACAAGAGTACAATGCATAGTTTTCGCCTATATTCCTTTTATTGTAATGTTAATATTTATAAGAGATTCACTCCGCTCACTTCGTTCGGTTGGAATGACAGAAGTGCTTATTATTAGGTTGTACTCGTCTGTCATACCGAGCGAGTGAAACGAGCCGAGTGTATCTGTTTATGAAATGCTATTGTTTATTTGCTAATTTTGTTTATATAACGGCATTTTAATAATTTCCACATTAGAATGAGCCAACAAAAAAGCGAGGTTAACTCGCTTTTTTTTGTTGTAAAATAACTTTTTGTAAAAAATGGTTTAGTTTATAAAGAATAGTTTACTTTTACGCTTGGACCCATTGTTGTTGCAACGTAAACGGATTTTAAATATGTGCCTTTTGCTGCTGCTGGTTTTGCTTTAACAATAGCGTCCATAACAGTGTTAAAGTTGTTTAAAAGTTTATCTGCACCAAAACTTACTTTACCAATGCGGACATGGATAATGTTTTGTTTGTCAAGACGATATTCAACTTTACCTGCTTTAACATCTTTAATGGCTTTTTCAACATCCATTGTTACAGTGCCACTTTTTGGGTTTGGCATTAAGCCCTTAGGGCCTAAAATACGCGCACAACGGCCAATTGCACCCATCATATCTGGGGTGGTGATGCACACGTCAAAATCTAACCAGCCTTGCAAAATTTTTGCAATAACATCGTCATCGCCAACAATGTCTGCGCCGGCTTTTTTAGCAATTTCTGCTTTTTCGCCTTTGGTTACAACTAAAACCTTAACTGTTTTACCTGTGCCTTCTGGCAATACAACAACGCCACGAACTTGTTGGTCTGCATTTCTACCATCAACGCCAAGTTTAACATGAAGTTCAACAGTTTCGTCAAACTTTGCTTTGCTTGTGTTTACAGCGGTGGTTAATGCTTCTAATGCATCGTAACTTTTTGTTTTATCTATCAATTTAGCACTTTCGATATAATTTTTACTTCTTTTCATTGTAGCCCTCCACTGTTACGCCCATACTCCTGCAAGAGCCAGCAATCATGCTCATAGCGCTTTCAAGACTAGAAGCGTTAAGGTCTGACATTTTGGTTTGGGCAATTTTCTTTAATTGCTCAACTGTGATTTTGCCAACCTTATTGCGAGATTTGTCTGTACCTTTTTCGATGCCTGCTTCCTTTTTAATTAAGTCCGCAGCAGGTGGTGCTTTAAGAACAAAAGTAAAACTTCTATCCTCATAGATTGTGATAACGCAAGGGACAACATATCCAACTTGGTTAGCAGTTTTGTCGTTAAATTCTTTTACGAAAGCAGCAATGTTGATGCCGTGTGGACCAAGCGAACTACCAACTGGTGGTCCAGGAGTGGCTTTGGCTGCTGGCAATTGAATTTTAACAATTGATTTAACTTTTTTTGCCATAATTCCTCCTTTATTTTAATGGCGTGGTTATAGGTTACCCTCCCACGAAAGTTTTTCTCTCTTTTAGGCGGATGAATTTCCTTAAAATTACTATTATTTATTTTGCAATCTAACTTGATTAAAGCCTAGTTCAACTTCGCTATCTCGGCCAAACATTTCAACAACGCAAACCAATTTTTGATTTTGCTCATCAACCGATTTAACCTTGCCAACAAAACTGTTTAGCGAGCCCTCGATAATTTCTACCATATCGCCAACTTTAATGTCAAGGTCTATTTTAGCCTCAGTTTTTGCGCCGTCCACGCCCATGCGCCTTGCCTCGTCATCGGTAATCGACACCGGCCTACCTTTTGGCCCAACAAAACCGGTGATGTATTGCGTACGGGTTACTGCGTGCCAAATATCGTCCCCATACATCATTTTAACAAGGATGTATCCAGGCATTGTTTTTTTAGGAACAAGCACTTTTTTGCCGCGCTTTTCAACAAGTTCATCCTCCATAGGAATAACTATTTCAAAAATGCGGTTTTGAAGGCTGTATTTATCAATGGTGTTTTCCAGGTTTTGTTTTGCAACATTTTCATAGCCCGAAAACACACGCAATGCATACCATTTTGGTTCTTTATCTTTATTATTATCTATAATTGCCATAAAAACTCCTTTTGCCTAATATAATAGCCCGGTAAGCCATTTGCAAACCCAATCTAAACCAAATAAAACAAGCGTAAAAACAATAACAACAACCAAAACTATGCCCGTTTGCTTAACAACTTCGCCAAATTTTGGCCAATTAACTTTTTTAAGTTCATTGCCCGTATCTTTAAGCGCTTTTGCAACCTTGTTAGGTTTTTTTTGTGCAGGTTTTTTGTTTTGTTTGTTTACGTCCTTTGCTTTAACTTCAACAACCTTAGGTTTAGCCTCTTTTGTGGTTTCCTTTTGGTTTTCGCTTTTGTCTTGCTTGGTAGGTTTATTTTTGTTAGACATATTCACCTCTACTTAGTTTCTTTATGAGTAGTTTCTTTCCTACAAGTTGGGCAATACTTTTTAAGTTCCAACCTTTCAGGGTTATTGGCTTTATTTTTGGATGTGTTGTAATTTCTGTTTTTGCATTCAGTGCACTCTAAAATTATTTTTTCCCTTTTAGTTTTTGCTTTCTTTGCCATAAATTCTCCTTAATCTTAAAAAAAACACCTACTTGGTGGTATAGAGATAATAACACAACCCGGGCGTTAAGTCAAGCCTTTTTAAAAAATTTATATAAAATTTGTAATGAGGGAGACCGCAAAGTTCTCCCTCATTGCTCCTACTCCACAAGGTCTTTTTTATTAGAAATGGCATAATTTGTTGATACTTGGGACAAAATGCCGTTTGCACCGCTCTCCCTCATTGCTCCTTCTCCATAAGGTTTTAATTAATTGGAAAAAGCGTAATTTGCGAATATCTGAGCAAATAAGCAAAAGTGCCGTTTGTGACGCGCGAACACTTGCAGCAAATGAACAATGGCGCAGTCTATGACATGAGATACACTCGGCTTGTTCCACTCGCTCGGTATGACAAACGAGTACAACCTTAAAATAAGCACTTCTATCTTTCCGACTAAGCGAAGCGCATGGAGAAATATATAAATAAAATGCTTTTAAAAAAAATTAAGAGTGAGGCTCACCTCTCTCTTAACTAAATTTAATATTTTTTATCTAGCACGCCGGCAATTATCATTGCTTTTAAAACCGGGTTTAAATCGTTAATGTTTAATTTATTTGGCTCGCTTTCTTTTTTTTGCGTTCCATTAAACGGATTAAACTCGCTTTCAAACAGTGGTGGATTTTTGCGCTCGGGTGCGCTGATATTTTTGCGTTTGTTTTGTAGGTAACTTTTAAAATCGGTATCTGCGCTTACATTTGCATTTGCAAGGTTGTTTATTGAGGGTTGTTCCACAATAGGGGCGGATGGCTTAAATTCATCCGCTGGCTGTTGCGGTTTTGCTTGTGCGTTTTGTTTTTTGCGAATGCGCTTTGGCAAAATTATTAACAATGCAACAATTGGCAATAGACAAGCGATTAATATTATGGCTAATTCAAAACCACTCATAATTTACCTCTAAAAGCGTCCCTCGCCTGGCCTGCCTGAGCCTGATTTAGGTGGTTGTTTATTTTCGGTTGCGCCGCTTATTGAATTCCTCATATTAGTGTCCGCCACCATGTTTTGCAATTTGTAATAATCTAAAACGCCAAATTTGCCTGCTTTCATTGCGGTTGCCATTGCTTTGTGCACTTCGCTTTCTGCTGCCAACACAATTGCCTGCATTTCTTGTGTTTTTGCTTTCATTTCTTGCTCTAAGGCCACTGCTTGCGCCTTTCTTTCTTCGGCTGCTGCTTGGCTTATTCTTTTCCTTGCCTCAGCCTCTTCAATTTTTAATTTTGCGCCAATATTTTCGCCAACGTCCACATCTTTAACATCAATGGACAAAATTTCGTATGCGGTTTGCCTGTCTAGCCTATCGGACAAAATGGTTTTAGAAATAATAGATGGATTTGCCAAAATGTCGGTGTGTTTTTCCGCTTGGCCAATCGCGGTAACGATACCCTCGCCCACACGCGCCAGAATTGTTTCTGCGTCCGCCGTGCCAATTTGCCTATCTAGTTTTGCACGTACGGTAACTTGCGCCATGGCCTTAACTTGAACGCCGTTTTTTGCCATTGCCTCTACCCAGCCGGTTTTTATAACTTTTGGGTTAACGCTTGTTTTAACTGCCTCAACCACATCACGCCCGGCAAG
>CANPWT010000025.1 GCA_947584775.1 uncultured Clostridia bacterium
AGGTCATTTTTTATTTTGAGTAGAATTTGAGTAGAATTTTGACTCGTTAAGTATACGCCTATTTTTTTTTAGACCCCCACCTTAATCATATATGGCGGCTTCGTTATTATAAGTTTGTTGGGTGGTCATATAGTCCTCTTAATTTAAAATGTGTTTTATGCTAACTTCTGGGATGCTTACATCTTTTGGCAGTGTAAGAATAAATCTTATAAGTTGTGCAATTTGTTTCGTGTCCATAGCGTCAGACATAGATTTTTCTATATTTAATTTTTTAGAAAAGTTGGTTTTCATTTTGCCGGGCAAAATATCTGTAATTTTTATTCCGTATTTTTTAACTTCATCTTCAAGCGACCGTGAAAAGCCGGTAACGCCCCATTTGCTTGCGTGGTAAACAGACCTTTCCTGCTTGTGGTTTATTCCTGCCAGCGAGTTTATATTTATTATCTGTCCGCATCCGCTTTTTTTCATCGCAGGCAGGCAGGCTTTTGTGCAATTTATAACGCCAAGTAGGTTAGTGTCTATAACTTTTTTAATTCTATCATAGTCGTTAAAATCAAGTTCGTCTTGTATAAAAAGCCCCGCGTTGTTGATTAAAACATCAATTTTGCCAATTTTTTTAACCATTTTTTCAACCTGCGCATGGTCGGAAACATCACAGACGAAATAATTGCAATTAAGCGCTTTCGATGCCGCCCTTAATTTTTCTTCATTTAATGCAGCAATATATACCTTGCAATCTTTTGACAACTCTTTTGCAATAGTCTTTCCAAGCCCATCACTTCCGCCTGTAATTAAAACTTTTTTCATATTTTCTCCTTAAAATACATTATTTTTGTCTTGCGCATTCTAGCATCTGAGCAAGTTTTTCGGCTCTTTTCTTTGCCTCTTTTAAAAAATCCATGTCTGACATATCTTTGTATATTCTTGGCTCTCCAGAGCTGTCTTTGTGCAGTTCAAGCATTACAACGTTGTTATAACTTGTTGCTGCAAGTTTTTTTATAACTTTGTTATAGTCTATTTTCCCGTCAAATGGAAGCCTATGCAGATCTCTTGTCCAATCATAACCAAATTCCCAATCCATTAGGTTGTCGTGCAAATGGACTGCAAGAATTCTATTGCCATATTTTTTTAGCAAATCTATATTTGGAATGTAGAGTTGGTGATGTCCTACGTCATAGCAATAACCCAAGTTTTTGTCATCAATATTATCCATAACATATTTAAAGTGCTTAAACGATGGTTTATCCAAATTTTCAAGTGAAATTTTCACTTTGTGCTTTTTTGCAAATTTTACAAGTTCCAAAATACAATTTAAGCCAAATTCATTAGGTGGTAGGGCAAGTTCATCAGCAGTGCCTTTGGTTGCATGTAAAACGGCAATAGGTACATTATATTTTGCAGCAATTTCAATCTGTTCTTTTAAGTTGGTCATAAGTAAATCATTTTCTTCGCCCTTTGCCCACAAATTGTTTGAATTAGAAAGATGAACAAAAGGAACATTTAGCCCGAGATCTTGTGCCATTTTTAATGTTTCTTCGGCTTTACCAACTTTAAAAGCCACCATAACATTTTTAAAGCCTGCCTTTTTAATATTTGTTAAAACTGCTTTTGCGTCTTTTCCACATTCATTATTTGTGTTGATTCCTATTTCTAACATATTTACTCCTTAATATTACGATTTTAACATATTTTTCTTATAAATTTTTATTAAAAAATTCAACTATTTTTTTAAATGGAATTATTTTAACATTATCATAAAGGTCGGTGTGGACGGCGTTAGGAATAAGCAAAAGTTCTTTATTTTTCTTATATTTACTATTTTTTGTCATGTTTGCATAGGCATCTTTGCCAAAATAGCAAGAGTGTGCTTTTTCGCCATGAATAATTAACACTGCGCTGCGAATTTCGTTTGAATAAGATAAACTTTTTGTGTTGATAAACGAAAGGACAGAGGTTTTGTTCCAACCACCATTAGAGTTAAGCGAACGCTTATGGTAGCCACGCTTTGTTTTGTAGTAATCATAATAATCTTTCACATAGAAAGGGGCGTCCTTTGGCAGCGGGTCAACAACTCCGCCAGCAAGTTCATATTTGCCGCTTTTAAAATCTTTAATGCGTTGTTCGTTTAACGCTTTTTTCATTTCGTATCTAGCGTTTTCGTCAAGGCTGTCAAAATAGCCATACGCATTAACTCTGCTCATGTCATACATTGTTGAAACAACGGTCGCCTTAATTCGTGTATCAATGGCGGCAGTGTTCAAAGCCATTCCGCCCCAACCGCAAATGCCAATTATGCCAATCTTTTCTTTGTCAACATCTTTTTGAACGGACAAAAAATCGACAGCGGCTTGAAAATCCTCTGTGTTTATATCTGGGCTGGCAACATATCTAGGCTGACCACCGCTTTCGCCTGTAAAGGACGGGTCAAAAGCAATAGTTAAAAAGCCGTTTTCTGCCATGGTTTGTGCGTATAAGCCAGATGCTTGTTCTTTAACCGCACCAAAAGGCCCGCAAACTGCAATAGCAGGCAAAAGCCCGCGTGCGTTTTTAGGTTTATACATATCCGCCACCAAAGTTATGCCAAATCTGTTTTGAAATTGCACCTTTTTGTGGCTAACTTTTTCACTCTTTTTAAATGTTTTGTCCCATACTTTTGTAATTTTTAACTCTTCCATAATTTTCTCCCTGTAAACTTTTACATTACAATTTTAACATATTTTTCCTCGTTTACCAAGTAAAAAATTAAAAAACCCCGCAAATCTAAAATTTAGTTGCGGGCGAGTAATTTTTGCATTTTAATTAAATTTTACTATTGTAACCAATATCTATCAGTTGTTTCGTCCCAAATTTCTTTTAATAATTTACCTTCGATTTTGGCGTTGGTTTTAAAATCGGCGTCATTTTTAAAAACAAAAATCTCTTTTGTGTTAGCGTTATAAAGTTGGATTAGATTATTGTTCAATTCAGTGCCCATCAATTCCACAGCGTAGCAAATGTTGTTGTATTTAAATTGCATTTCGCCATAACTATGCAGGGCTTCTAAAAATTCATCCAAATTTGGATCGAATGCTTTTCCTTCTAAATATAACTTTTTTGCTTTGTTTAAAGAAATCAAATTAGGGTGCAAAACATTGTCAGGGTGTTCAGCGTTTAAATAGCAGTTTCGCCAGCCACAAAATGGGCATTTACCTTGACCATAAACATCTTTTTTTATTTTCTTTCCGCACACTTCGCATGTGCCAAAAATCGTTTTACTACTAAATTTGCTCATATCCATCAATTTTCATTATAACGCTTAAAAATTGTCTTTTTTGTTTCTAATAAATAATTTCCTTCAACGACACCTTGTTTAGTTTGGGTTGAATTAAGTATTTTTTGTCACGTCGAGGAGCCTTGTGTGATAGCCATTTCTTTCGTAAAAAGCGATTGCATGTTCGTTATAGCCAAACACTTCAAGAATTATATTTTTGCAACCCTGTTCCTTAAAAAAATTTTCCATTTTAATTAGCAGCGCTTTCCCGTAGCCATTTGTTCGGCAGGCTTTTGTAACAATAAGTTCAGTTATTCTTCCGCGTTTTGGGGCATGAAAATCATATTCAAAAACTTCATCACTAATTAGCCCAACAATAAGGCCAACAATTTTGTCATTTTCCTTAAATAAAAACATTTTTCCGTTGTTAGATTGTATTTCGTTTAAGGTCTTTTTTAAATATTTTTCCCCATAGCCGGGCGTTAAAATATTGTAGCCTTCCTTGTCAATGCTGGCAATATATTCTTGCAGTTCAACAAACAAATTCTTTATTTGATTATCATAAATGTTGTTATATTCAATTATCATTTTAACCTCTTGATAATTGTAGCATATTATTAACATTTTTAAAATCATTTTTGTTTATTTTGCAATATTAAAAAACCCCGCAACAATAAAATTTAGTTGCGGGCGGTAAAATATATGGTTTTATTTTTTATTGTCTGGTTTTATGGCTAAATAAATTTGTTCAACAACTTTATCTATGCCAATCGAACTATCTACTGCCAGGTTGTAATTTTTAACATCTCCCCAAGTTTGATTTGTTACACTTTCATAAAATTTTGCTCGTCTTTTATCTGCTTTTTCTATGTTTTCTTTTGCGCGTGTTTCATCATCACCGTAATTTGCCATAATTCTAGTTTGCCTAAAAGGAAGTGGGGCATAAACAAACACTTTATAAGTGTTGTAATCTTTTAAAACGTAATCGGCGGCGCGCCCAACAATTACGCATGAGCCAGTTTGAGCAATTTTGTTTAACACATTTTCTTGCGCTTTTATGGCAAGTTGATTGGCTTCGCTTGAAAGATACAAGTTGTATAGTATAGAATTTTTTTCTTCAATTTTTTCAATATATTCTTGCGCCAATCCGCTTTCCTCAGCCGATAGTGCGGTCAACTCTTTATCGTAAAAAGGCACGCCAAGTTTTTTGGCAAGTTTTTGGCCAATTTCTCGCCCGCCTGCGCCGTGCTGCCTTGAAATGGTTACAATAACGCCCTTATTAGAAGGTAAAATTTCAACCGAACTTGATTTATTTATAACTTTATTATCCTTTGCCATTTGTTTAAACAAAACAATTAATAGTACAGTGGCAACAATTGCGGTTAAAAAGTCGCTTATTGGGGCGGAAAAGTAAAATGGGTAAATTGTTTTTGTTGTAAGCGGTAAAAGAATGGTTAGCGGAACAAGGAAAATTAAATCGCGCAACATGGCAATTAAGGTGGATTTTACCGGGCAACCAATCGCTTGGAATAAAATTGATACAACCTTAGTTAGGCAAGTTAGCAAAATAAAGCCCAAATAAATGCGGAAGATAAGCAGCCCAAATTCTGGCACTTGGCTGTAACCAAAAATGGCCAAAATGTATTGCGGGCACGCTTCAAATAAAATTGTTGCCACAATGCCTACAATTAAGGTGGAAAGCATTATATATTTAAACGCTTCTTTAACTCGGTCATATTTTTTTGCGCCATAATTATAGCCAAGTATTGGCTGCCCGCCCGATGCAATGCCAACAGCAATGCTAATTACAATGCCAAAAACTTTAAATGCAATGGTAAGTAGGCCAATGGCGGCGGTGTCTCCCGGCAAATAAATGTTTAAAATGTTGTTTGTTACAACAGAAATTATTACAATCGAAATTTGTGTAAGGAAACTAGAAATGCCCAATTTTAAACTCTGCCATAAAAGTTTAAAGTCGGGGACAAAACTTTTAAAGGTCAATTTAAAGTTTTTAGATTTAACAAAATACGCCGCACTTAAAACAAAACTTACAAGTTGGCCAATAAAAGTTGCCAAAGCGGCGCCGTTCATGCCCATATGTAAGGCGTAAATAAATATTGGGTCAAGAATAATATTTGCAACTGCGCCCAACGCCATAGAAAACATTGCAAATTTTGGGCTGCCGTCCGAGCGAATTATAGGGTTTAAAACACAGGCTAGCAAAAACAGCGGAAAGCCAATTATAATCCATGTTGAATATTCAATCGAATACTCTAAAACGGCGGGATTTTTTGCCCCAAATCCCACCAAAATATCTTTTCTAAAAATAAAACTTATTGCAACAAGCACAATGCTTACAACAAGCCCAATTGTTATGCCTGTGCCAATTGTTTTATGCGTGTCCTTGGTTTGGCTTCGCCCCTGATTAATGCTTATGCAAGCGGCACTGCCATCCCCAATAAACAGCCCTAGCGCAAGGGCAATTACTGTTAGCGGGTACACAATACCTGTTGCGGTGTTGCCAAGTTGGCCAAGGCTAGAATTGCCAATAAAAATTTGGTCCACCAAATTGTAAAGCGCTTGAATAATTAGTGATAACACGCACGGAATTGAAAACATTTTTAAAAGTTTTCCAACTTTCTCCGTGCCTAAAAATTTGTTGTCTAAATTTTGATTTGTTTTTTCCATAAAATCTCCTTTTTTGCTGCAAATAAAAAACAGCAAGTTTTAATCACGCCTGCTGTTTCTAATGTTTACGCAAATCGGATTCAACAAAAGTATTATATCATAAAATTTTTAAATTGGTACTAAAATTTTTAAATTTTTTAATTAATTTTTTTAAATTACCAAATATACCTTATTTATTATATTCAACTAGTGTAATGTTTTTAATTGATTTTGCAAGTGCTAAATTTTTTCTAGCCTCTTGGTTGCGTTCAATAAAGGCGGTGTTAACGCCTTCCCAAACAAAAAGTGTGCCGCTAATGTTGATTAAATCAAACCATAAATTAAAATTCCTAAGCAGGTAACTAGCAAGCAAAATTATTGCGCCAATTGCAATTAGCGACCAGCCTCCCACGCGTTTTTTGTTGTTTTCTTTTAATGTGCAATATCCCGCCAAATATACATTTTGTTTTATAATGTTTTCGCACTCTTCTTTTGTGTAATCGCCAAAATCTTTAATTACAATTTCCAAATTTAATTTGTATTTATTTGGCAAAATAGAAACCGCCTCTTTTATGTCGGAAAAAAGTTTATCGTTCAGTTTTTCAATTTTGTCATCGCCAAAGTTGGGGTTTATCAGTTCACAAAAAGTGTCGTACACCAATTTTAAGGTTGCTACCTTACCTTCAAACGAAAAATAATTTTGCAAAATATCTAATTTTACCTTTTCAACCGTCTTCATTTTACACCTTTAAATTTTTTAGCCATGTTGTAATTGTGTCCTCGCTTGGATTGCCGTTTAAAAGCCTGCCTTCAATTATTGTGGCTTGCGGTGCGCTTGGCTGCAAAAATTTTTTTGTATTTCCAAACCCACTTCCGCCAGATGTGGCAAACAAAATTATAGTTTTGCCCGCAAAATTGTAACTTTCTAAAAATGTGTTAATTATTGTTGGCGCAACATACCACCAAATTGGAAAGCCTAAAAATATTACGTCATAATCGCCTACATTTAAACTTTTATGTTCAATCTCTGGGCGAGAAGATTTGTCCGCCATTTCCAAACTTGTTCGGCTATTTTTGTCCATCCAATTCAAGTCCGCGTTTGAGTATGGCTGTTTTGCTTTAATTTCAAACAAATCCGCCTTTGCCACCTTTGACAGGCGCTCAGCAACCTTTTTCGTTGTGCCGCTGGCACTAAAATATGCAACTAGTTTTTTCATATATTCCTCCCCGATATTTATATTATAACATAAAATTATAAAAGGTTGTTAATATTTTAAATTAATTTTTAATCTTGAACGATAATTAAGCAAAAAGATTTATAAACAAATGGTGAAAAATGAAAAAAATAAAAATAATCTTAATGTAAAATTAAAAAAACATCAAAAATTTAAAAAAACATACAAAAATTAAGCAAAAAATAATAAAAAATTAATAATTTTTAAAAAATTTTGAAAAATTTTAATAAAATAAAGTTTTTTGGTTAAATAAAATTAAATTGTAAAAAATTATTTTTGGAGGAGTTTATGGATTTTCAAAAATCAACAACAAAAGAAAGTTTAGCAAGGTCGTTTGCGGCCGAGTGCCAAGAGGGTGCAAGATATCAGTTTATTGCAAAAATGGCGCAACAACAAGGGTATCAATATCTTAGTTCGTTTATACGCACAATCGCAAAAAACGAAATGGCGCACGCACAACAATTTTTAAATAAAATAACCGAATATGGCGGGCAAGATGTGCAAAATATAGAAATTAAAGCGGGCTATCCATTTAAAACAGGCGATTTAGTTGAAATGCTTAAAATTGAGGCGCAAAACGAACGCACTAGTGGTGAGTCGGTTTACCCTAAATTTGCCGACATTGCACGCGATGAAGGCTACAAAGATGTTGCAGATTTGTTTGACATGGTGGCAAAAGTTGAACTTACTCACAACGATATTTTAACCACGCTTTATAAAGGTTTAAAAACCAATTCGCTATATAAATCCAAACAAGGTGTGCACACTTTTAAATGTGATGAGTGTGGCACAATTATTAAAGATAAATCCGCGCCAAAAACTTGCCCGCTGTGCAAAATGGGGCAGGGTTATTTTAGAATTGATTTTAGTGTGTTAAATTAAAAAAATTTTAAAAAAAATTAAAAATTTATATAAAAATGGCATAAATTTTGCCAAAATTAGCAAATTTTTTAAAAATTTTTACAAAAAAACAAGTTTTTTAAATTAAAAAAATAGGCGTCAACCTATTTTTTTGCTTGTTGGTGTTAATCTAAAAATTGTTCCGCGTTTTTCATGGTAAGTTATATCCAACCTAATATTTACATTAGGGATTATGTTTTTGCTTTCTAAGTACGAGGCTATTGTATTCACGGCGAGGTTGACTGAATTGCTGTGTTCGCTAATGTGGGCAAGCACCACCATCCTAGTGCCCGAGTGAACAAGTTTTTCAATAGCCTTGGCGCAACTTATGTTGGATAAATGACCATTATTGCCGGCAATTCGCTTTTTTAAAAAGGCGGGGTATTTTGGGTATGCCATAAGCATTTCTGGGTCGTAATTCGATTCCAAATAAATTAATGCGCTGGATTTTATTGCCTCATAAACAGTGTCGGTAAAATTGCCAATATCGGTAACGATGCTAACAACTGCATCTTCCTCGTTAATCCTATACCCAACGCAATATCTGCTATCATGTGGCACAGGGAAAGGCACAACGTGCAGATCGCCTATATAAAAATCACTATCAAAAAAGTTTAACAGTTCCTCTTTAACTTTAAGTTGTTTTATTAAAATTTCCTTTATGTAAATATGAGCATATATTGGTATGTTAAAAGCGGTGGCAAGTTTGGCAATCCCCCTAATGTGGTCAACATGTTCGTGCGTAATTAAAATTGCATTTATACTATCGGGCGCAACGCCAAGTTCGTTTAGTGCGTTTAAAACATAATCAAGGGGTTTGCCATCATCAATAATAACCCTTGTTGTTTCACCTTCAATATAAGTGCAGTTACCGCTGCTGCCGCTTGCTAAATTACATATGCGCATATGTAAATATTAGCAAATTAACATTTTTTTTGCAATAGTTTTTTTAACTTTGGTTTATTTTGTAAAAAGAACTAAAAATTTAACCTAGCAAAAAAAGTTAAAAAATTTTTAAAATTTTTAAAAAAGTTAATAAAAAACAGCAAAAATTGTCAAATTTTACAAAAAAAATTAAAAATCTAAAAAATTTTACGCCAAAAAAATAAAAACACATTTGAAAATTTGTTTGTGGGCAATGATGGCAAAAGTTTGACAATTTTTTTTTAATATATATAATTTTAATTATGGAAAATGTTAAAGAAAAGGCGTATCTTTGTTGCCCGTATGTAGATATGACGGGCGCAGATTATAGAAGTAAAGAGTTGCAGTTGCTAGCAACTTCCGCGCTTTTAGGAATTGTTAAAACAAATGTTTTTTTGGTTAAAGAGGTAAACGCGCGCACCTATTTTGGCGTTGGCAAAGCCGAAATCATCCGCGATGAGGTGCAAGCCCTGGGCGCAGACGTTGTTATTTTTGATTGTCCACTAACCGGCAGTCAATTACGAAACCTTAATGAAATAATGGGTGTTAAAACAATAGATAGAACGATGCTCATACTAGATATTTTTGCGGGCAGGGCAAAATCTAACGAGGGCAAATTGCAAGTTCAACTTGCCCAACTTAAATACAGTTTGCCAAGGCTTAACATGATGAACGCAAATTCCTCTCGTTCGTCCACGGGCGTGGGCATGCGCGGCGCGGGCGAAACGAAACTAGAACTAGACAGGCGTAAAATTCAAGAGGACATTGCCAAACTTGAAAAGGAAATTAAAGAGATTGAAAAACACCGCCAAACAACGCGCAAACAACGCTTAAACAAAACAAAAAGTGTGGCCTTGGTGGGATATACAAACGCGGGTAAATCCACCCTTATGAATGCCATTGCCAAGGCGGGAACTTATGCGGACGATAGGCTGTTTGCAACCCTTGATGTGCTAAGCAAAAAAGTGTGGGATGACGGGGTGCAATATGTGTTGATAGACACGGTTGGCTTTGTAAGAAACTTGCCTCACGAGTTAATGTATGCCTTTTCCGCCACCCTAGAAGAAACATTGGACGCAAATGTGCTATTGTTGGTTGTGGATGCATCCGACCCACACAAATATGAGCAAATTGAAGTGGTGGAGCGCGAATTTAAGCGGCTAAACATTGATGCTAACCGAGTAATTTTGGTGTATAACAAAGTGGACAAAATTAGCGAACTTGAAATTAAGCAACTTAACACCTTTAATTACGATTGTTGCTATATTGGCGCAAAACAAGGCAAAAATATTGTTCAGTTAAAGCAAATGATACGCGAAAAATTGGACGAATATCCATTATAACGAGGGAAAAATGATAGAAATAAGAAAATACAAAGATGAAGACAATGCGGCCGTTAGAAAAATTTGTATGGACACCGCCAAGCCTGGCTACAACAAAAGCCCACGCAAACGCGAGTGTATGTGCTATATGTTTGTGGATTACAGCCTTGAACAGGAAAAGGACAACTGCTTTGTTGCGGTGGATAACGGCAAAGTGTGTGGATATATCGTCTGTTCAACAGATAAGCAAAAATATATTGAAAAAATGAAGCAAATTTACATCCCCAAGGTGTTTAAAAAATCGTTCATTTTAGGCGTGTTTGCCAAAATCTGCTTGTCCACCTCTAAAAAGTTGGATGAAATGTTTGATGGTGGCGGCTTGCATATAAATATAGATGCCGAACATCAGGGTCAAAAAATTGGGCCAAAACTTTTAACCGCTTTGGCGCTACATCTTAAAAGTATTGGGCATAAATATATGTATTTAGTAACACAAAACAGAAAAACGCGCGGCTACGGCTTTTATATGCACTATGGCTTTTACGAGGCTAAAAAATGCGGCGCGGGCACATTGTGCTTAACTTACGATGTGGATAATGTAAAAAATAAATAGTTCTTGCACACTTTTTTAAAATTTGAGTAGTATGTAGTATACAAAAGGTTTTTAAAGCACTAAAGATAAAGACTTTTGTAGTACATAATATATTTTCAAATTTAACAAAGGAGGAACTATGTTCAACAAATTCTTTGGTGGAAACGACTGTGGTTGCAACGACAACAACTACGGCCCAAACACTGGTTGCGGTATCGATATCTGCACTTTAATAATTTTAATTTTATTATTGTCTAATTGTGGTTGCAAAATTGACCCATGCGTTTTAATCATAATCTTATTATTATTAGGCGGATGTGGCTGTGGCAACAAATAAAAAGGTGGGGCAACCCCCTTTTTTTTTATTAATTTAATAACTACTTAACATTATGTTATTTTAAACAACATCTTTTTCATGTCATTCCCCGTGCCAATTTTTTTTGTAAATAAGATAAATTGTTAAACGGTTAATTGACAAATTAAAAAGTTTACAATATTATCTAATTAGGAGTAGATATGAAAAAGGTTAACGGTGTTTTAAGTTTAATAGATGATATGGAAAAGTTTTATCAAAATACGAAAGAGTATTGGGATAATGTTGGGTATAAAGATTTACAACTGCTTCAAACCAACCCGCAAGAATTTTGGAGTGGAGTAACAAAAATTGGCAATGGTGCGTTCCATTTATGTAAAGATTTAAAAAACATAGAAATACCAAACGAAGTTACTCAAATGGGTATCTATGCTTTTAGCGGTTGCGTTAGTTTAGCCCACATTAAATTACCTCAAAAATTAACGCGTATTGGCACTCGCGCATTTGCCTGGTGTACAAGTTTAACTAGCATAAAATTGCCCGCTGGGCTAACCGAAATTGACAAGTGTGTTTTTGAAGGCTGCTCTAGTTTAACAAGTATAACATTGCCCGAGGGGGTAACAACAATTTGCTCGGGGGCTTTTTCCGGTTGTGAAAATTTAACAACCGTTAAATTGCCAAACAGTTTAAAGGAAATAGAACCTTGCGCTTTTAAAAATTGTAAAAATTTAGTCAATTTGCAAATACCGCAAGGTGTAAACAAAATTTGGATTCGCGCATTCGAGGGGTGCGAAAATTTAAAAAATTTATCAGTCCCAAGCGGTTGCCAAACAGATTATGACGAATTTCCACCTATATACAAAAAGGGGACGCCATCGGTTGATGAAATAAATGTGTAAAATTTCACTAAGGCCAATATTTAAAATTTCACCAATTGGTGGAATTTTTGTTTTTTTTGTATAGATAAAAATTTTGTGGCAAAAATTTAAAAAAACTTTTTTATAAACTTGTTAAAAACTATTGACATTAGTTGAAAATTATGTTATATTAGGCTAGCATGATTAATTGTTCCCTTATGCATATATACAATAAATTGTATATGTTGCGGGAGATTACAACTGAATAAGGAGTTAATGAATGAATTCAAACACACTCAACATTAAAAAGGTAAAACTTGGCAGGGCGGAAAGGAAAAGTTTTGCTAAACACGAAATTCCATATGAAATGCCAGATTTGCTAAATGTTCAAAAAGATTCTTACAAACAATTTCTAGAAGAAGGCATTGGAGAGATTTTAAATGAATTCAACCCTATTATAGACTACTCTAACAAAGCAGAGTTGTCTTTTTTGGGTTATTCAATAGGCAAAACTCCAAAATACACTTGGAGCGAGTGTAAAGTTAAGCAAACAAGTTACACTGTTCCGCTAACTGTTAATGTCCGTTTGCTGGTTAAGGAAACCGGGCAAATTATGGACCAAGAAGTGTTCATGGGCGATATTCCTTTCATGAGCACGGATGGTGGCTTTATCTGCAACGGTGTAGAGCGTGTTATTTTAAACCAGTTAATTAAAGCACCTGGCGTTATTTTTGGCGGCTCGGTTAACAAATTTGGCCGTATGGATTACGACGGCGCAATCCAACCAAGTTATGGCATGTGGATTCAAACCGAGCAAGTTGCGGGCGAAACTTTGCGTGCAACAGTTGAACGTAAATTTAAAATGAGTTTAGGCGTTTTACTTAAATGTTTTGGCTATACTAACGAGGAGTTGTTAAACATCTTTGCAAATCACCCATACATTGTAAACACCCTTGAAAAAGAGCCTCAAACCACTCAAGAGGACGCATTAATTGAATTTGGCAGGCGCACCCGCCCAGGCGAAATCCCTAATGCGGAAAATACTCTTTCATATATCAATGACCGTTTCTTTAACCCACAACACTACAATCTAGAAAAGGTTGGTAGGTTTAAAATTAACAAAAAATTGTCGCTTGCAAACCGTATCGCCAACCAAATTAGTGCAAACGATGTTAAAGTTGGCAAAAAAGTTTATGTTTCCGCTGGCGAACTAATTAGCCCAGAAGTTGCAACTGCAATCCAAAACGCAGGCGTAAATATGGTTGACGTTTTGGTGGAAGATAAAGTTGTCCGCGTTGTTGGCAACAACAGGGTGGGCTTAAAAGAATATGCAAAATTAAACCCAGAGGAATTTAATATTACCGAACTTGTCTACCTACCTCTTTTGCAAGACCTTATGAAGGCGAATAAAGACGAGGCAAGCCTAAAACAAGCCATCCGTGAAAACGCAAGGAAACTTGAAGATTATCAAATAACATTAGACGATATTTTAGCAACAGTAAGTTATCATCTTAACCTTATAGATGGTCTTGGCGAAACGGACGAAATAGACAATTTGTCCATGCGTAGGGTTGCAACCTGCGGCGAACTTTTGCGTGATGAATTCCGTAGGGGTATGACAAAACTTCAAACCCAGGTTAGGGAAGCATTGCAAAGTAGAGATTTAACAGATATAACTCCAAGCCAAATTGTAAATGCAAGGTATATCAATAAAGCGTTTAAAGAATTTATGGCAACCAGCCAATTAAGCGCATTGATGGACCAAATTAACCCAGCAGCAAGTTTAAGAAATAAACGCCGTTTGTCCTCGTTTGGCCCAGGCGGTGTTAAAAAAGAGCGTGCAACTGCAGAAGTGCGTGACCTTAACCCATCTCACTATGGCCGTATTTGCGTGGTTGAAACACCAGAAGGTCAACCTATTGGTTTGATGACCTCCATTGCAGCATATGCGCGTATTAACAGATATGG
>CANPWT010000026.1 GCA_947584775.1 uncultured Clostridia bacterium
TGGGCTTGCCTTTAATAAGTTCGGTTGCCATTGAACTTGTTGCAATTGCGCTGCCACAACCAAATGTCATAAACTTAACATCGGTTATAATGTTATCTTTAACTTTGATATACATGCGCATAATGTCCCCGCACTTAGCATTGCCAACTTCGCCAACGCCGTCCGGATTTTCCATTTCCCCAACATTGCGTGGATGACGGAAATGGTCCATAACTTTTTCGCTATATAACATGTTTTTTATCTCCTTTTTCTAAACTGTCCCAAACCGGGCTTATTTTGCGTAAATATTCAACAATTTTTTTAACCTGTTTTATTGTATATTTAATTTGGCCAACTGAATTATCTTCGCCAAGTGTCAGGCGCAAACTGCCGTGTGCCACCTCGTGCGGCAAGCCGATTGCAAGCAAAACATGGCTAGGGTCTAGCGAGCCGGAAGTGCAGGCCGAGCCACTAGATGCGCATATGCCGGCATCGTTTAATAGTAAAAGCAAACTTTCCCCTTCAATGCCTTCAAAGCACATATTAAAATTATTGGCAAGACGGTTTGTTCGGTCGCCATTAATCACCGAGTGTGGGATGGAACTAAGAGAGTCAAACAACATATCTCGCATTTTAGCAATTTTTTTGTTTGCGCGTTCCATATTTTTAACCGCATCGGCAAGTGCAACCGCCATGCCCATACATCCTGCCAAATTTTCCGTGCCTGGACGGCGATTTTTTTCCTGCGCGCCACCGTGCATTAAATTTTTTAGCGGAATATTCTTTTTAACATAAAGCGCACCAACCCCTTTTGGCCCGTGGAATTTATGTGCGGACATGGATAGCATGTCTATGTTCATTTTTTCCACATCAACCGGAGTATGGCCAACTGCTTGAACTGCGTCTGTGTGGAAAATTATATTGTTTTTGCGGCAGATTTTGCCAATTTCTGCAATGGGCTGAATTGTGCCAATCTCGTTGTTGGCAAACATAATGGTTACAAGGCAAGTTTTATCGGTGATTGCTTTTTTAAGGTCGCTAACTTTTACAATGCCATTTTTATACACCGGCAAATAACTTACTTCAAACCCCGCCTTTTCCATTTCTTGCAACTTGTTTAAAACGGCGTGATGCTCAAAAGCAGAAGTAATAATATGGTTTTTGCCCTTAATTTTACCCAACCAACATGCGCTTTCTATTGCCCAATTGTCACTTTCCGTGCCACCAGAAGTGAAATAAATTTCCTCTGGCTGAGCGTTTATGCTTTTTGCAATCATGGCGCGTGCCTCGTCCAATTTTGTGCGCGCGGTTTGACCAACCGAGTGCAAACTGCTTGCATTGCCAAAAAATTTATCCAGGTAAGGCATCATTGCCTTTTTAACTTTTTTAGAAACCTTTGTTGTTCCCGCGTTATCTAAATATATCAAAATAAATCTCCTTAATACCTTAAAAATTATTATGTGCAAATTTTTAAAAAAGAAATCCTACCTTTAAGGTATGAATTAAGTTTAACACAATAAAAATCGTTTGTCAAGCGTTCTTATATGTGCTTTTGTTATTCCGACTAAACGAAGTGAGTGGAGTGAATCTCCATAGAAATAAGTTAACGCTTGGGACGAAAAATATCTTTGCGCTTTATATCATAAAGAGATACACTCGACTCGGACAAGTCCTCCCTCGGTATGACAGCGTCACAAACGGTGCTTTTACTCATTTACTCCAAGTATTCGTAAATTACACCATATGCAGTAGGAGCGATTTCCATCATACAATTGCTTGTTTGTTCCTTATTCTCACTTCAAAGCAAGTTTTTGTGGAAGCCCTTTTTGTCATTCCGACTAAGCGAAGTGAGTGGAGTGAATCTCCATAGAAATAAGTTAACGCTTGGAACGAAAAATATCTTTGCGCTTTATATCATAAAGAGATACACTCGACTCGGACAAGTCCTCCCTCGGTATGACAGAGTCACAAACGGCATTCTTGCTTATTTGTTCCAAGCATTCACAAG
The DNA here is from genome assembly GCA_947584775.1 of uncultured Clostridia bacterium. GTDB lineage: Bacteria > Bacillota > Clostridia > Christensenellales > UBA1242 > Onthoplasma. Next base: position 1,988 of record CANPWT010000026.1, read on the forward strand.
TTAGGCCATTTTCTAATTAAAAAGACCTTATGGGGTAGGAGAATAAATCAACCTTGCAGGAAAAGGAGAAAGAGGGAAAACACTAGGTTGCCTCTGAATTATATTAAAATTTTAACCTTATGTAGTAAGAGAATAAATCAACCTTGCAGGAAAAAGGGTGAGGGGGAAAGCGTCACATACGGTGCTTTTACTCATTTACTCCAAGTATTCGTAAATTACACCATATGGAGTAGGAGCGATTTCCCTCATACAAGTTGCTTATTTGTTCCAAGTATTCACAAATCGCGCCTTCACTTGTTTGCTCCTTTCCCCCGCTGCGCAGTAAATACTTGCGGGGACCCATTAATTTAGGTCTCCCTCTTGTTTATATTAAAATTTTAACTTTGCAGGAAAAGGAGTAAGAGGGAAAACACTAGGTTGTCCCTCTTAATTGCTTATTTACATTTTGGTTTTGAAGTGGTTAAAAGGTCTTTTAGTGTGATGTGGTTTAAATAATTTTTAATCATGTTGCTCAATTTGGACCAAACCATGGCGGTTTCGCATTTATTTATGCTTGGGCAGTTTTCGTCCTTAGTGCAGCCGGCAATGGTGGTGTTTTCGTTAACCGCGTCCAAAATTTGGGCAACGGAAATTTTTTTGGTTGGTTGTTTAAGGCGATACCCGCCCATAGCGCCTCGCATACTTTCCAACAGGTCGGCTTTAACAAGCATAGAAATAATTTTTTCTAAATATTTGTTAGAAATCTCCTCCCTAGATGCAATTTCGCTAATTGGCACAAATTCGTTATTATGTTGGGCAATGTCCACCATTATGCGGACGGCGTGCCTGCCCTTTGTTGTAATTTCCATAAAATTATTATAGCACAAATTTTTTGTTGTGTACAGTTTTATAAAAAAATAAGTTTAACTTGCAAAGAAATTAAACTTAAATTTTGTTATTGTCCGTTTTACAATTAATAACAAAAAAATTTTATAATTTTGCCCGCTTTTTTATTGGCTTATTTTAAATATAACATAAGTTCACGCAGTTTGCCAAAGCGATTAATTTCCTTTAAATTCTTTTTGGTTACTGTGCCTTTTGCCTTAATTAAAAGTTCGTTGTTAAAATTGTAAATATCTTTTAAACAAATTCTGCCAAGCAAAAAATCTGCATTTTGAAGTTGTGTTTCAACCGGTACGGCAGGGGTGTTGGTCTGTGGCTCAACCGGCAAAATTTTTGCAATTTGAACATCTTCCGACTTGTAAATTTTAGGTGTTTTGTGTGGTGAAAATTTTTTAACATCCACGTTGGTAGATTTATCGTAAAAAATTATTGTGTTTTTGCCAAAACTTGCAATTGTGGACGAATCTAATGTGGAGTTGTTGTCTAGGGTTAATTTTAAAACATTAAATTTATCGTCCAAACAAATATCGTCCACCACGCCAAGATATTCGCCCGTTATTGTGTACGCTTTTGCGCCAATTGGGCAAAGGGCAAAAAGGCTTTCTTCCACCTTTAAACTTACTGCCTGGTTGTTTTTAACAGTGATGGCGTTTTTGCCCACATGATAAATGTTTTTGCTGTTTAAATTTAGGCGGGCATCGTTTTCGTTTATAAGTTCAATTTCCGATAACTTTTTTAACTTTTTATCGAAATACAAACGCTCCACCACGCCAAGCAATTCGCCCTCGTAAAGGCTTAACACATTTAATGAAAATAAATCCTTACAACTATACATAATTTACCTCTACTTTAATTTATGATGTTAAATTTTCAATATGAATTTTTTAAAATAATATTAATATTGAAATTTGTCTAATTTGTTTGATTTATGTAAAATATTTGGGTATAATAAACGTAAGGGGTAATATGAAAAAGATTTTTTTGTTTTTGTTTAGTTTAATGCTGCCACTTATTTTTGTTGGTTGTGCAGACCAAAACAAATTGTCTGCCCCAAGCAATTTTAATGTGGCGTCAAATGGTATTGTCCGCTTTGAACAAGTGCCAAACGCCAACAGTTACACATTAAATGTAAACGACAATGAATATAAATTTGATTTATCTAGCCGTGGGGTTAGCATAAACACACAAAATAATAAAAATGTTGTATCTTTTGATGCAGGCAGGTTTTTTGAATTGGGTCAAACTTACAATGTAAAAATTAAAGCCAACAATTCAGAACTTGGGGACAGTGCATACACCACCAACCTTACGTACACTCACACAATAACGCTTTCCACGCCAGGCAATGTAAAAATAGAGGGCGAAACTTTAACCTGGGACGCGGTGGAAAACGCAACGGCGTACATGGTTAAAATGCACTCTTTGTTGCTTCCAAGCGGGCAACCTCCCGTTTACACATTTGAAACAAATAGTTTTAATTTTTCAACAATAATTTCAAATGCGGGCGAGTATAGTTTTAGCGTGTGCGCAATCAGCAACAACAATTTTTACTTAGATAGCCCATATTCCGCGCTTATAACATATTCAGCAACAAGGCAGTTGAACACCCCTCAAAATGGCTATATTTACAAAGAAAATGGTCAGTTGCATTTAGTTACTGTGCTAGATGTGGATGCGGATTTTGTAAAAGTTGAAATTTCACCATTTAGCCGCGGGACAAATGTTGACGCGGATTTTGTTAGCCGCGATTGTAACCTAGTTGAAATAAATTTAAACGAGATGTTTAAACAGGAAATTTTAAGCGGACAACTGAATTTTGCGGATGAAAATCAGTTAAAATTTGTTGTAAGCAGCGCAAATGAAAACAACTTAAATTTATTAACTTCCAATAGGGCAGAAATTTTATTTCAAAACAATTTCATTTTGCCTAGCCCGGTTTTAACAATGCAGCAAAATAGCGCATTAAACAAAAAAGTGTTAAGTTGGGGCAGGGTGGCCGGCGCAACAAGTTACACTTTGGTGCTAATTAAAGACGGGGTAAAAACAACTTTAACCCTAACAAGCCAAGAAACAAATTTTGTGTTAGAGCAAGAGATAGATTTTGCCTACATTTATGCAAACGGCTACAACAACATTTTAACTTCGCCAATAAGCAATGTTGTAACCAACAGCAGCGCCACACTTGGCGACTTAAATTTTAGGTTGGAAAACAATTCCCTTACCTGGAACGATTTTGGGGACGCAACTTACATTTTAGAAATTGCAAATCAAAAGCACGAGTTAAAAACAAATCAATTTGATTTATTAAGTTTGACAGCGGTGGAAAAAAGCGCAACGCTCACCGTGTTAAAAAAGAACTATCAGGCAAAAACGCAAACATTAAGTTTAAATTACAACAAAAAATTGGCTTCGCCATCTGGGTTAAATTTTGTTTCGCAATATAGTTTAAATTTTGCTTCCAACCCATTTGCGATTGGCTATAAAATATATTTAACAGATAAAAGCGGAAATCAATCTGCAATCAATGAAATTTTTACAACCAACACAATAGATTTATCTAGTTACATAATAAAACAAGGCGAATACAGCAGTTATGTTGTGGAAGTGCAGGCAATAGCCCCTATAGGCAGCGGGTATTTAGATAGTGAGATTACAACCAGCCGGTTAGAAGTTACACATTACAAGGTGTTGGACGAGCCTCAGTTTGATAACGAGCCGGTGTATTTGGACGCAAATGGAAATTATTATTTATCGTTTAGGGCGGTTAACGGCGCGTATGAATATGAAATTTTAATTAACAACAACTTAATTGCAACCATATTAGCAGATAGTCGCGCGCAATATGTTATTAACATTAGCGAATATTTAACCGAGGCAAACAGTTACAACATTGTTGTGCGTGCCAAAGGTGAGCCAAACAGCGAAGTAAAACCTAGCCAAAGCGAATATAAATGCGTTATAAACAAACAACTTAGCACGGTTACAAACATTGTGGTTACGGAAAGGGACGGCATTTATACTTTGTCGTTCACACAGGTGGAAAATGCGCGCGCTTACCAAGTTAAAATTGTTAAAATAAACGATAGTTCGTACGATGAATATTTGGCAAGCATTGGCCTTAGCAACAACTTTACCGTGTATGGCGCAATCAACATTACCGACTATGTAACCCAAGCGGGCGAATACGATATATTTATAACCGCCCTGGCAAGCACAAACGGCTATTATACCGATTCTGCCATGAGCGATGAATATGCGGTTGTAAACAAACTTTCCACCCTAAAAGTGCCAACGGGCACGGGCGTGGACGGAAGTTTTGAACTTAACAAAATTAACAAGGAAATTATTGTCGTTAGTTGGATGGGGGACGAAAACGCCGACTATTATTTAGTAAAAGTTGTCAACCCATTTGGCGATGTTAAAGAATTTAGAACAACAAATAACATTGAAGAATTAAATGTTTCATCCTTCTTCACGGTGGAGGGCAGATACCAAATTGCGGTTAAAGCAATGGTTAACCCAACCGGGGACAATGCAAAAACTTTTGTATCTTCGCGTTATAGCGATATTACCGCATACCGATATAATTACGAACAAGAATTTGATTTTGAAAGATACTCAATTTCGTGGGGCGGAAAATTATACAATTATAAAATAGAAAACATTAATCAATTAACCGCGCAACTTTGGAATTATTATTTGTTTAACGATGTTGAAAGGCTAAGTTTAATTGTTCCAACAAGTGCAGACAAAAATTTAAGGCAGACCATAACCGCGCTGGCAGATGAGTGCTCGGCAATTAAAATGCACAATTTTGCCCAAGATAGCGAGTGGCTAAACCTTACCCGAGTTGAATCAACCGCAAGTGACCTAGACTTGTTTAAATATTTGGTTAAAACCATTTTAAATTGCTACCCAGACCTTGCCGTGTTGGACGGTTTAACTGTGTCGCTAAACAACAACATTTTCCATTTAACATACAACAATTTGTTGGACGATAATAAATTTGTTCAAACGCCAACAGAGGTTATTAGCCCAGAGGCAGATTTTGCCAACCAATTTGAATATTTGTCCGATTTTGAAAGGCGCGGAAATTCGGTTTACTTCCCAGTTGATGCGCTGGTTGGTGCGCGCGTTAGCACAACCGAACAATTATTGCAAGTAATTTTAAACGGCAACAAGCCAATATTTAATGTAAGCGGCTCGGATGCGGAAATTGTTTACGAAAACGCAAAGGCAGTTTTGCGCGCAATTAACACAAAAAATATGTCCGACCTTGAAAAGGCAACCCGCATTTACGATTGGTTGATGTACGCATACAACCTTAACACAAATGCACAAATGCAACTTGTTGGCGAACATTTAGAGCCGGTGGATATTTCAGTTTATGGCACAAGGCAGGAATTTTACCTAGAAGGCATATTCTTAAATTTGAACAACGAGCAAAACGCAAACTTTGATGGCGAGTTCTATTTGGGCAACAAAAACGCAACGGCATATTCGTTTGCAAAGGCCTTTACCTTGCTTTGCAACATTGAAGGCATCAAAACCATAAACGCGTATGGCACAATAGAAAACAGTTACATTGAAAGCGCAAACCATGTTTGGAACAAAATATTTTTAGATACCTCTAATGACGATAGCGAATTAAAAAGTTGGTACGCGGTGGATGTTACATACTCTGATTACAACTATCAATATAGGTCAAGCGCAAACAAAAAGAATATTGCTAGCCACATAAACTTTTTGGTGGCGGAATCCACCTTATACAATCGCCTTGGCTTAAACGAAGTTAGTTATTTGCCAACCGACAACATCACCGCAGAAAACAGTTACGATTATTACAGTTTTAACAATTTCAGTTTAACCGAACAGCAAATTTTAAACACAATTAACCAAGATAACAGCAACGATGCAAACGTTGGCGATTATTACCAGGACGGCATAATGTATAGCAGAAAATACGACCAATCTATTGACTATAAATCCACGCCAAGGACAAGCGGAAATGGCGTGCTGCAAAAATATTTATTCAACGCGCTTGTATATTTAAAATACAATTTGTGCTACCAAAATTCGGGCTCGGGCGCAGTGTTTGAATTTGAAACTAGCGCGCTCACACTTGTTAGCGAAACGGATGTAAGAAATATGATTGACACAATAAACACATATTTTAGGTCATCCACAACCGGGCACAACGCCAACAAACCGCTAATTTTAGACGATTGCACTCAGTTTGCGTTTGGCAGCAACACGGTTTATGTAATAACTGTTCATATTTAGTATAAATTTAATTCAACTTGTTAAACTAACAGCAATGGAAGTGCAAGTAGACAAAATAAAAAAACAAATAGAAAAGAAACTGCACAAAAGTAGCGATTTAAAATCGCGAACGGTGCAGTTTTTTGGCACGGACATTTGCATAATGTACATTGCCGACATTACAGATAATTTGTTGCTTAACGAGTCTCTTATCTACCCAATAACAAGTTATTTAAAAACAACGGATGAGGATGTTTACACAACAATTAAAGAAAAAGTTTTAAGCAACAACGAGGTGGGCGAGGCGGACACCGTTCAGCAAGCAATAGACGAACTGTTAACGGGCAAAACTCTGGTTATTATTGACGGGGCGGAAAAAATTCTTACTTGCGACAACGAAAAAGTTGTAACACGCACGGTGGGCGAGCCGCCAACAAGCGTGGTAATTAAAGGCCCGCGTGAGGGGTTCACTGAAAGCATAAAATACAATTTGGCTCTTGTTCGCCGCCGCGTTAAAAGCGATGATTTAGTGGTGCAAAACATAGAGTTGGGCAAACTTACAAAAACGCAAATCAGCGTGCTTTATTTTGACAGCGTGGCAGATAAAAATGTTGTAAAAAAAATAATGCGCCGGCTAAAAAATATTGTCATTGATGGGGTTATAGATAGCCATTATTTGGTTAGTTATTTGCAAAAAAATCCAAAATCGCTTTTTAAACAGGTGGGAGATACTGAAAAACCAGATATTCTTGTTGCAAAAATGTTAGAGGGCAGGGTTGGCATTTTGGTGGACGGCAGTCCAATCGCACTCACTTTGCCGTTCATTTTAATTGAAGATTTGCAAAACTCGGACGACTATTATAGCCAGCCAATCCGCGTAACATTTGTGCGCTTGTTAAGGCTTATTGGCGTAATTTTGGCGGTGATGCTGCCGGGAGTGTATGTTGCGCTAGAACTTTATCACTATAAAATTTTGCCAACTGAATTTTTGGTAACCCTGATGAATACAACCGAGGGCATACCATTTTCGCCTTTTATTGAACTGTTTTTTGTTGTGCTTTTGTTTGAAATTTTGTACGAGGCAAATTTAAGGATGCCTCAATATTTTGGCATGGCAATGTCTATTGTGGGCGCGCTAATTTTGGGCGATACCGCAGTAAATGCCGGGCTGGTTAGCCCACCCGCCGTGATGGTGGTGGCGCTTAGCGGAATAACCTTTTATATAATTCCAAGTCAGGCGGCGCAGTTTAGCATTTTGCGCTTAATTGGGCTTATTATTGGCGCGTGCGTAGGCCTTTATGGCATACTTTTATTTAGCGTGTTTATTATATCGTATTTATCTAGTTTTGATAGTTATAACAGCGCGTATCTTGCCCCGGTTTCGCCATACATTGCAGACGATAAAAAAGATAATTTTAAGCGAGTGATAATTAAGGAAATGAAAAGGCGGCCAAAATCCATAGCACACAATAAGGATAATTCAATAAGAAGGAGAAAAGATGAAGATTAATTATAGACAATTATCCATAATGGTGTTTTTAAGTTTTATCTCGCTTAAATTTTTGGCATTGCCAAGCGTGATGTACATCACAAGCGGCAACATGAGTTGGCTGGTGGCGTTGGTGCTGATGATAATTGACGGGCTATACGCTTTTATGCTGGTTGGGTTAATGAAAAAATGTAAAGATAAAAATATTAACGAGTTTTTAATTAACACGGTGGGCGTTGTTTTGGCAAAAATTATTTTTATTTTGCTCTCCGCCCAATTTATAATTCAAATTATCAATTTAACAAAAGGGTTAGAATTTTTTGTGGTGGAAAATTTTTATGACGATTTTAATTGGCTAATTTATGTTTTGCCGCTAATTATTTTAACCGGCTTTATGATGTATAAAGGCATACGCAACATTGCCCGCGTGGAAGAAATGTTTTGTTGGGCAATAACTATTGGCTGCATTTACATTGCGCTAAAATGCATAACCTGCACCGACCCGCGCGCATTTTTGCCTATGTTTAAGGATGGGGTAGCCCCGCTTTTTCATAGCGCATTTAAACATTATTCTTGGTTTGGCTCGGCCACATTTTTAATTATGCTGTTTGGCAAGGTAGATTTTACTAATGCCAAAAAAAGTGTGCTAATTAAATATGTGGTGTTTGCAATTTTATTGGTGCAATTTTTATATTTTGTGTTTTACGGCTTATTTGATACAACCAGCCCAACACACAACTTTTGTTTAAGCGATGTTAGTCAATTTTCCAGCAATGAGTCGATTATAGACGAACTTTCGTGGCTGGTGGTGTCCCTTTGGGTTATTGCGCAAGCGCTTCAACTTGCCGTTTATGGCTATTGCCTTGTGCTGAGCGTTATGTTTGCCTTTAACATCAAGGCTAAAATTCCGGTTATCATTGCAATAGATTTATTAATGTTTTCGCTTGGCTATATTGGGGAAAAGACGGTCAATTTTGAACAATTTTTCTTTAACCCGGCTGTGTCGGCATTGTTTATATTTAACGAGTTTGTTATTCCGTTTATCTTACTTATTGGCTATGGGGTAAAGCGCAAAAAAGACAGGCGAAAGGCAAAGGTGGTGGAAGATGAAAGTATTAAAATCGTTGTTTAGCCCGCGCAAATTGCTTATATATTTGTGCATTATAATTTTCATTTTTACCGTTCCGCAAATCACTCACCCCTCCATGAGCGAGCGGGAGGCGATTGTAACCATGCTGTGCGTAGATAGCAAGGACGATAAAATTCAAATTGCGGCCATCGCGCTTGCGCCTGGCTCGGGCAAGGATGCAAGTTATAAAGTGTATTTAGGCGAGGGAAGTACGGTTGGCGAAGCATCCAACTCCATAGGCGTGGCGCTTGGGAAAGCAATGGGTTACGCGCAGTGCGATGTGGTGGCTTTTGGCGAGGAAATTTCTAAAAACAGCATAATGGCGCCGCTAGATTATTTAACCCGCACGCGCAAAGTTTCGGGCACGGCAATTATTATTAATTTTGAAGGTGAAATAGACAAATTTGCGCAAGGCATTGCAAGTTTGTATACAGACAAAAAATTGCATATAGAAGACATTTTAACTTACGACAAGCGCTTTATAATTTCCAAAGAATGCAACATCAACAGTTTTTATCGCGGCTATTATAGCGACATCGCGCAGGGCATGATGCCAAAACTTTCGCTGGAAACAGAAAGCACGGGCAACGCCATTGAAGTGCAGGCGGGCGATAGTGGAAGCGGTGGCGGAAGTGAGGGCGAAAGTGGCAGTGGCGGCGGCAATTTGCAATCAAGCGGACAAAAACAATACATTTTAAACGATGGAACAACCTGCATTTTTAAAAACGGCAAAAAGGTTTACGAATTTTCGCCAGCTGAGGCAAACAAATTAAGGCTGTTTTTGGTTAGGTCGCAGTCGGGCATAATTACTGTGGACAATGTTACCGACAGCACGTTTAGCAATGCCACTGTTGTGTTAAATTTAACCAAAAAAGATGTCCAATTCAACGCCAAATTTGAAGGGGACAAGGCAAAATTTAAAATTGTAATAGATTTAGATGTGATTGTGGACGAAGTAAAAGAGGATGAGCCAAACGATAGATTTTTAAAACGTAATAAAGAATTTTTGTCGGAAGAACTTATTAATAAAATTAAAGAAAAAACAATTAGCGATTGCTTTGATATAATTAGCACCTGCCGCGAACAAAAATTCGATTTAATGCAAACGTACGAAACTTTTTACCGCTACAAACACAAGCAATTTAAAGAATTTTTAAACAAATATGGGGACGATTATTTAAATCATATAGACTTTTCTGTGGAAGTAAAAGTTAACAGTTCATATTAAAAAATAAGGCGGGTTGCCTTATTTTTTTAACTTCTTAAAACCAAGCCATATTGTTGCATATGCGCAATTAGGCGGTTAGAAAATTTTTCTATATCGCTAGTTTGCAAAGTTTTATCTTTTGGCGTTACAACAAAATTGATTGTGTAACTAATTTTATCTTTAAGTTGCTCGTCATTAACATATATATCTTTTAAACTGTGCTCTAAAATATAACTTGCGTGGAAACTGTTTAGTGCGTCTTCAATCTTTTGATATTCCATATTTTTGTCCGCAACAAAGTTAAAATCTATGCTAACGGGCTGGAATTTGCTAACCGGCGTTAGGCTAAATTTAACCTTGTTTAACCCAAGCAATAGGTTAACATCCAATTCCAAAACGGCAAAATGTTTGCGCTTGTCTATATTAAAAGTAATGTTTGGGTGAACTATGCCCATATAGCCAATTTCTTGCCCGTTGTTTTCAAGCGTGCACGAATTTATTGGGTGCAAAATTTGTTTATTTGCTGGCTGAACAAAATTTAGGCTGGTTTTTACAATATGGTTGCAAATGTAGTTGCAAATTTGTTTTAGTTTAAAATAAAGTTCCTTTTCCGTTTGTTTTTCACTTGCAAGGGCAACGCTTAACATTTTGCGCTCGTTAACCAAACCGTCTGGGTTAAGTTTGTCTACAATTCTACCTATTTCAAAAATTTGTATTTCGTCAAATTTATTTTTATTTTCGCTAACAATTTTCAACAGGCTTGGGGTAAGCATGGACCTTACTCCACTATGTCCACTTAAACTTGCGTCAACCAAATTTACTGCGCTTTTTTGATTGATGTTTACATCCGAGTTAAAGTCCTCGTAATTCCAAATGTAAGTGTGAACCTCGTTTAGGTCAAACAGGCTTGCCAAAGCGTGCTTAATTTCATACTCTACCATGTGGGTAGGAATTTGTTCCACCGGGCTAATTGGCATTTTCATTGTGGCGCTTTTAATGTTGTCGTAGCCGTACATTCTAAACACTTCTTCAACCAAATCTTCCTTTATGCTTACATCTTTTGTTGCGCGGAAAGACGGAACAACAACATGCAGTTTGCCGTTGTTTTCGGTTGCGTCAAAGCCAAGGCGGGTAAGAATATCTAAAATTTTTTGGCTTGTTAAATTTACGCCACCGCGCCTAGAAATAAAGTCGGCATCCACATCAATTACGCGCGTTGGGTATTTATATGTGTAGCAATCGGTGAGCGATGAAGTTATTTTAACATTGCCGTCAATTTCGGTTAGCAATTTTAAAAATCTTTTAATTGCAGTTGGGCAAAGTTCAGGGTCTAGCGATTTTTCATACCTTAAACTTGCATCGGTTATCAGGCCAAGTTTTCGGCTTGTTTTTCTAATTGCACCGCTATCAAAACAGGCGCTTTCCAGCAACAAACTTGTGGTGTTATCTGTAATGCCAGATAATAGCCCGCCCTTAATGCCGGCAATTGCAACCGGGGTTAATTTTTCATCCGCAATAACAACTGCGCCCGGCTCTATTGTGTGGGTGGAGTGTTCGAGCGTTTCCATTTTTAGGTTTTCTTTTGCGTCAATTACGCGTATGCCGTGAACAAGCGAGGCGTCAAAAGTGTGCATTGGTTGGCCAAGTTCTAACATAACATAATTGGCAAGGTCGGTTAGTAAATTAATGTCCCGCATTCCGCAATACATTAAGCGCAATTTAATTATTGGTGAGGATTTTTTTTCGCTAATATTTTCCGCTGTAAGCCCGCAATATCTAAAACAATTTTTGCTTTCAACTTTTATATCTAATTTTGGTAAAGTTGAATATTTTTTTAAATCTAACTCATTAATTGGCTTTAACTTGCGGTTAAAAATGGCGGCAAATTCACGCGCAATGCCGTAATGCCCCCAAAGGTCGGGGCGGTTGGTAAGCGATTTATTGTCTATTTCAATTAAAACGTCCTCTATTGGCAAAACATCCTTAATATTAGCGCCAACCGGCAAACTATCGTCAAGTTCAACAATGCCTGTTGTGTCCGAGTCAATT
>CANPWT010000027.1 GCA_947584775.1 uncultured Clostridia bacterium
TTTAACTGCCTCAACCACATCACGTCCGGCAAGGTCAATAGCCTTGGCTTGCTCTAAGGTTAAATCTAATTTAGCGCTGTGTGCAGTTATTAATGCATCAACAACTTTTTGCACATTTCCGCCCGCCATTAAGTGGGTTTCCAACTCGGCAATAGGGATGTTTAAGCCCGCTTTTTGCGCTTCTATGTAAATGTTGGTTAACATTTTATAGTCCACTTTACGCATTTTCATGCCGATTAACCTAAACATTGAAATATGCGCGCCGCTTGCAAGCGCCCTAAACCAAACGTTTATTGGCACAATGGCAATTATTACCACAATAAGTGCCAAAACAACAACTAAAACTATTACTAATGGAACCCAAAGTGGAACAGATAATAATAAATTCATAACTCCCTCCTATTCAAACCACTTGCGCACCATAATTTGATTGTTTTTAATTTCAACCACTTTTATGTTTGCGCCCGATTCTATGTACGAATTTATAGACATAACATCGTAAATTCTGCCCCTAATTTTTGCTTTGCCGCCAAGGTTAAGCACACCCACTGTTTTGCCCGACTTGCCAACCAATTTTCTAAGGCGTTTATCTGGTTTTGTGTAGTCTTTTCTTAAAGTGGACTTATTTTCGAACAGCCCGGTAGCACCAATTATGCCAAACCTGCCACTTAAAATTAAGAAAATTGAAGCCACGCCAAACGCACCTATAACAATTAAAATTAATGTTAGCGATTGCACAAAATTTAAGCCTTCCACAATTCTAATTATAACGCCAGCCACGGCAGATACAATGCCTAAAATGCCAAAAATGCCGTATGCGGGAACAAATATTTCTATTAAAAACAATATTAAACCCACACTTAACAACACAATTGGCAGCCAGCCCATTTGGGTAAAGATTGTAACAAATTCCATTTGCATCTCCTTTTATTTTTTTCAGCCTAACATTTTTGCCTGCGCCTTTCGTTTTCGCGATAGCGCTTTGACCGCGATTAGCGCTTTATCTTAAAGCGATTATATCACAATTCGGAAATTTGTCAATAGGTAAAATTTTAAAATTTAAAGCCACTTAGGCAAGGGTTTAAGGCAAAATTGGAAGAGGCAATAAAAAAAGCGGGGCAACCCCGCAAATTATTTTTGTTTGTTTTTATATTTTTTTAGCGTACACGCCTTAACAATGCACACAACAATAAACAAAACGTCAAACACAATGGCTAAAATTGTCATAGCGCCCTGCGCCCTGTTTGGCAGCACGAACAATAAAATTGTAAACACCACCGCAAAACAAAAAATTATTGATAGCAAAATATTTAGCCCGCGTGCAACCTTGTTGCGCTTTTCTATGTTGGTTTGTTGCTTAATAATATCTTCGGGCATAATTAAATTTTGTGCAGGTTTAGTGTAATCTTTTAAAGGTGCGCCGCAGTTGGAACAAAATTTTCTGTCGTTCCTATTTTCTTGCCCGCATTGTGAACAAAACATATACACCCCTCCGTTAGTATTAGTTTACCTTAACAAGCAAATTTTGTCAACTTGAAAAGCCTTAAACTTTTTTGCTACGGTAATAATAAAACACATATTGTTGCGCATAGCCAGAAAGTGCGCCGTATTTTTTGCAAAGATATTTTGTTATTTCGTGCCTGTTGCTGCTTTTGGTGTTGGTTAAATCGTTATACACTTTGTTAATCCAGGTATCCACCGGGAAAACGTTTTTAGCGCCAAGCCCAAACAACATTATGCAATTTTTAACTTTTTCGCCAACGCCTTTAAGCGACAACAAAAATTTTTCCTGTTCGGTTTGTGGCAGTTGCTTTAACAAAACAATGTCTTGCTCGGTTAATTTTTGCACTGTTTCATACATTTGGCTGGCGCGATATCCAAGCCCCGCCTCAATATAATCTTGCACGGTGGCCGTCTTTAAACTAACAAGCGTGGGGAAAGCAAAATAGTCGCCCATATTTTTGCCAAAGCGAGCGCACAAAAATTCTATTGATTTTTGAATTCTTTTAATGTTGTTGTTTGCGCTTATTATAAAACTTATTATCATTTCAAAGGCATCGTTATTTAAAATTCTAATGCCATAGCCAAATTTGATTGCCGGGCGCAAAAACTCATCTGTTGAAAGGGAGCTTTTTATGGCGGAATAATCGGTGTTTAGGTCAAAGAAATTGTAAAAATATTCAACATCATCCGTAACAATGCTCACCCTGTTAGGCTCAGTTAAAATGGTTGCCATTTTGTTGGCAGAAAAAACATCCACACGGTTTTGGCTAATTTGGTATCTAAAAATTTGCCCGCAACTTACAATTTGTTCGGCGTTAAAATCGGTGGGGTTTAAAATTATAATTTTGTTTTTTTGCTTTATTATTTCCATATTCAATTTGTAATTTTATAAACGGCAACACTGCCATATTTGCGCTTGTCCACATTAATGTTTGGGTAATTTAACTGCACATCATTTTGTGCGCTCGTTTCAAAAATAATTGTTCCGTTTGGGTTTAAAAGATTGTTTTTAATTATGTAATCTATGGCAACAAGGCCAAAATTTTGCGCGTAAGGCGGGTCTAACAAAAAGAGGTCAAATTTATTATTCTGCTTTAAAAATGAAAGATAATCCATATTAAAAATTTTATAATTGCCAACTATGTTTTTTGCGTTTTGCTTAATTAGGTTTATTGCTTGCGGATTATTGTCCACCATGGCAACATATTCTGCGCCGCGGCTTACCGCCTCCAACCCAAACGCGCCCGTGCCAGAAAATAAATCGCACACTGTTGCCCCGTCAATATCAAATTGAATTAGGCTAAAAATGGATTCTTTAACCCTATCCAAAGTTGGCTTGGTTGTGCTAATGTTAAACTCTTTTAAATTTTTGCCGCGATACTTGCCCGCAATTATGCGCATATTCTAAAACTTCCTTAATATTTATAATATTTAATATACCTTATTATAATTTAAGTTTTAATAAACCCAAATTAAATCAGATTAAATTTTTTGTTTGCTATACTAAATTTTTATATGAAACTTACAAAAATTGAAAACAATTTTATTAGCCTTCTTTTATGTCTAAAACGTTTTTTGACAATAATAACACATAAAAAAATTTTAAACGGCTGGATAATAACAAAAAAATCCTTGCGGATTATTTGTTAGATTTTGTTTTAGTTTTTTTTGCCTGGGGCGGTTCTTCTTCCTTTGTTTGTTGTTTAGCGTTGGAATCCAACACAAATTGATTGATAATTTGTTTATCTTTTTTATCCATAATCACAAGTAAAGCAAATAATGCAATTATAGCCACAACTAAAACCGCAATAACTATGTACCAATTTGAATATACAAAAGCCATAAAAACTCCTATTTGTATTATTATACCCCAATGAAATAAAATTGTCTAGTAAAATTGAAAAATTTAGCAAATTTAAGCACGTGCCAGTCAATTTGGCGCATAAAAAAAGGCTAGTGAACTAGCCTACTTTTTACAACTATTTTGCTTTTTTGTTGCTTAAAGTTTTGGTTGTAACTTTGGCAGGTGCTTTTTTTGCAGGTGCTTTAGTTGCTGTTTTAGCAGGTGCTTTTTTAGCAGGGGCTTTTACAGCAGTTTTAGCAGGAGCAACTTTTTTAGCAGGCGCTTTAGTTGCAGTAGCCTTTACAGCAGTTTTAGTTGCAGTTTTAGTTGCTACAACTTTTTTTGCTGGAGCCTTAGCAGTTGCAGGTTTAGCAGCAGCGGCTTTTTTTGCTGGGGCTTTAGTTGCAGTTTTAGCGGGAGCAGCCTTTACAGCAGTTTTAGTTACAGTTTTGGTTGCAACTTTTTTTGCTGGCGCTTTAGTTGCGGTTTTAGCAGTAGTTTTAACCATTTTACCCTCCTCCTTTTTTGTTGCATTTTCCGTTTTTACGGTAATTGCCGATTTTTTATTAGACACATCTGTTTTTGTTTTGCTTTTAGTTTGTTTTTCAGTTGTGCCCTTTGGAACTGAAACCACCGTTTCAGATTTGCTAACAATTTTTGCTTCGGTTGGTTTTGCTTCTGCGTGCTCAGTTGGTTGGATTTGCGCAATCGGCTCTTCCATCTGTTCGCTTTCAACAGTCAAAACCTTTTCTTTAAAATCGTTCATGATTTTTTTATCTTTTCTATCTAGTACAATTAGCACTACAACAAGTGCCACTATCACGACTGCGATAACAATTTCAATTATCCAGCCATATTGTGCAATAAATTCCATAGTAATATACCCCTTATAATTTAAAACAATTTTTAGTTTTTAAATTTACAATTTTATTGTAACACTTAAAAAAATTTTTTACAAACATTTTTTATAAAATTTTACAAAAAAATGCAAATTTTTTAAACTTTTTTATAGTTTTTTATTGTTTTTGGCCCAAATTTTTAATTTTTAACTTAAATTTGGCATTAAAATTTGCAAAAAATTTAGTTTTAAAAATTTTAAATAAAAAAAGAAGGGTTGTTTTTCCCCTCTTATAATAATATGCAAAGTAATCCGCCCTTGCCCTCGTTTACAATTCTAGATAAGGTTTTGCGCAATTTGTTTTGTAAGTTAACAGGCATGTTGTTTAATTTGCTGTTTAGCCCATCGCTTGCAAGCGCATACAATGGTTTGCCAAACATGTTGGTTTTCCAAATGCCTTGCGGGTCGTTTTCAAATTGCTCTTGCAAATATTTTGCAAAATCTTCGCTCTGTTGGTATCCACCCATTATTGGGCTAACTTCTGTTTCCACATCAATTTTCATAATGTGCAAACTTGGCGCAGTGGCGCGCAATCTAACACCGCATCTTCCGCCTTGCTTAACAATTTCTGGCTGCTTTAATTCCATTTCGTCTGCGCACGGAATAACAATGCCATAGCCCGTTTCGTCCGCCTGGTCTAGTGCCTGCTTAATTTTATCGTATTTCTGTTTGGCGGTGGTTAAATCTTTAAGGTTATTAATTAGTTCGTAATCGCTGTTAATTTCCATGCCGGTTTGCTCAGATAAAATTTTATAAAACAATCCCTCTTTTGGCACAATTTCAAATGTAATTGCCCCGCTGCCCATTTCTATGTTGCTGTTTAAAATTGGTTCAAAATTTTCAGACGTGTTAAATAGAACGGTGTTGTTATTAAACTCGCCAATTTTTTCTGCCGTGCCAACCGATTGCATAACTTCGTCTAAAATTTCTTTAATAACATGGTTGTCGCTTGGCAATGGCTTTAACCATTTTGGCATTTTAATATTAATTTGTTCTATTGGGAATTCCTTTAAAATTTCTGTCATAATTTGTTCAACATTTCCTTTTTCTAATTCATTTACATTAATTGCCAAAACCGAGCAAGCGTAATCCTTTTTTAATTTTTCGCACAGTTCGTGTGTTTTTTTATCTTTTGGCACGGCCGTGTTTACAATTAGCACAAAAGGTTTGTTAGATTGCTTTAATTGTTTAATTGTCTTTTTTTCCGCTTCAACAAAATTTTCGCGCGGGAGAGTGCCAAAACTTCCGTCCGTAGTTAGTGCAACAACTATTGTTGAATGCTCGTTAATAACTTTATCTGTGCCAATGTCTGCCGCCTTTTCAAACGGAATTTCTTTGTCGCTCCACGGCGTTTTAACAAGCCTTTCTTTGTTCCCTTCCGCACTAACTGCGCCGTCTATTAAATAACCAACACTGTCTATTAGCCTAACAGATAAATTTGTGTTGTTAATTTTTATTTTTACCGCCTCGTTTGGCACAAATTGCATTTTGGTTGTCATAACCAAATTTCCGTCCCCCGCTTGCGGTAATTCGTCTTGAGTGCGCAATCTATCGTTAGCGTTAGAAATATTATCCAAAACAAAATTTTGAATAAACTTTTGAACAAAGGTTGATTTTCCGCATCTAACCGGCCCAACCACACCTAAATACACATCCCCATTTGTGCGCTTTGCAATATCGGCATAGATGCTTACATTTTTTTCCATTTTGCCTCCAATTTATTGTAATTTATGTTGGCAAATTTTTATTTATGACAATTTCCCCAATCATTTGTTGCATCATTAAACAAAACTATATAAAATTTTCTTTCCAAATAAAACGCGCAATAAAAAAAACGGCATCCCTCGCCACGCGATATAGCCGCGCCCAAGTTCCACCGCCTAAATAAAAAAATTATTAAGATAATTGTAACACATTAAAACCTTTTGTGCGTTAGCACATAGCACGAAATATGACATCTGATTGGATTAAAATTATTTGCGGTGGGTAGTGGGTGGTTGACTGAAACTATTTGCTTTAGCAACTTGTTGAAGGCAAACTCACACTGCCTAACCGCACCCAATTTTAAACTCCAACTGATTAATTAACCTCTTTGATTAAAACAATTCGTTAGAGATTCACTCCATGCGCTACGCTTAGTCGGAATGACAGATAAAAGTTAGTCTGTTTGTAAAAAAAAGCGATAACAAAAAAATCTGCACATTAAACCTGGTTCATGAAAAAATTTTTAATTATATAAATTTACCTTTGCAAATATAATATAAATTGTTTTTTAGTATGATTTTTTTACAACCTTAACTTTAAGTTTTGACTACACCGCAAATTTGTATACTACTTATATTTTTATATAATATT
The DNA here is from genome assembly GCA_947584775.1 of uncultured Clostridia bacterium. GTDB lineage: Bacteria > Bacillota > Clostridia > Christensenellales > UBA1242 > Onthoplasma. The sequence continues at coordinate 6,600 of CANPWT010000027.1, forward strand.
ACCTTTTGTGCGTTAGCACACATCACTAAATATGACATCTGATTGGATTAAAATTATTTGCGGTGGGCAGTGGGGGTTTGACTGAAACTATTTGCTTTAGCAACTTGTTGAAGGCAAACTCACACTACCTAACCGCACTAACATTTTAAACTCCAACTGATTAATTATCTCTTTGGGACATTGGATAAATTAAATTAGCATATTGTTTTAGCACCGAATTGGTTTTGTAGTTATCCTCGCTGCCGTCTGGCACAAAAATTTTGTAATCGGTTTTGGTTACAGGGAAAGGCTGTGTTTTAATTGATGCAGGCGGATATGCTGCTTCAAATATTATGCTTTTTAAAAACGATTCGGCTGGGTTTGTTTCTTCATTTAAATCAAAACAATAAGTGTTTAGCGTTTTAATTGTTTGCGGAATATAAATATTTTCGAACGAGCCGTTATAGTTAAACATGGTGCCAATAGTTGTAACCGTTTTAGGCGGTTTAAAATCGCACTTAAAGTTGATGTTTTGAACAAGCGCGCTAGGCAAGGTTGCGCCGGTATATTCCGAGATGTCCAAAAAGTTTAATGTTGCCCTTTTATCCACACAACTAAAAGAACTTTCGCCAACGCCTACGCCTGCGTTTATTTTTATGCCTGTGTTGTGTATGCCCGTGTTTGCAAACGCACTAGAACCGATAATTTTAATTGTTTCTGGCAAATGGTCTAGGCAATCAATTGATGTTGAATTAAACGCGTGCGTGCTTACTCTGGTTACCTTGGAATCTACAAAATCTGGGAATACTGCACTGTCCGCATTGTAAAAAGCGTATTCTCGAATTTCGGAAATATTTTGATGAATATACACCGTGATTGGGTTACGGTTAAGATAAAATAAATAGTTTTTTATCACCGTCATATCGTCTGGAAAATGCACATACATCATTTTGTCTGTTGTGTGTGAATTTGAACCTGTTACCATAAATAAATTTACAACATCTTCATCGGTGTAAGTTGCTTTTAGCGTGCCTGTTTTAATTCCGTCATCGCCCGCATAAAAAGTTTTACCCTCCAAAACATCTGCTGCTGTTGCAGTTGCATCGCTTACATCCGTGCCGCTGTTAAGCGGTATTGAATTTATGCCCTCGGTAATTTCGCTTGGGCTTACATTAAGGTTTTTAACAACAACTGTTCCACCCTTGCTTTCAACCGCCGTTTTTTGTTCTTGTAAAATTTGTTTTAAACTATCTAAATTGCTCATACATCCTCCTAATAGTTTCCTTGCAAAATATTTTCAACTTCGTCTAATATATAATTACCTTTTAATATAAAGTCTAGTTCGTTATTTATTAATAAAAGCGAATAATATTTTTCTAATTTTTTTTCTAATTGAAGTAAACGTTTTATAACATCGTCAAGATTATCTTTCATAGTGCTCTCCTACCCAAAGTTTAACAACAAATATTTAAAAATGAGCCAAAAACTGCCAAAAGCAAACTTTTTAATTGTTTTAAAAAGAACTAATAAACATTTGCAAAATTTTTTTTACTATGCTAAAATGAAATAACTTTTAAGAGGTAGGTTATGACAAAAAATTTAAAACTTTCGTTTATTTTATGTTTAATTTTATCGGGCGTGGTTGTTGCTTGGCACTCAATGATGGGCTTTTGGGGCGCTGGCATAAACTTTGTTGCCATGCTAACTTTGGCAAGCATAATGCTAATTATTTGCCTAACAGACGGCAAAACAAAATCCCGCTTTTTAGATTTATTTATTATAAGTTGCGTGTTTGTTGGGTTGGAATTTTTAATTTATTTGGTGTTCGAATTTAACATTGGCGATTTGAATACAAAATATGTGTTTTTCGTTTTTCAAAATGTATATTCTGTTTTGGGTTTGCTGTTCTTTGCTTACACAATCTTTAGGTTTGTGGTTGAAGCCAAAGAGGCACGCATCCCATTTGTTGAAGCATTGCTAGGGAACAGAAAATCTAACAAAAAAAATAAAAAGGAACTTAAAAACGGCAGCCTTATAGAAAAACCTAATGTGGAGGCAGAAACCTCCGAGCAAGAAAATGCTCCGTCCACCACACAAAATGCCGTTGATAGCGAGGAAAATAAAGAGGAATAACCTCACATCATTTGCTTTTGTTAAAATACATACAAATTATAAAAAACAGGGAGGGCAAAACCTCCTTTTTTTGTTACAATCATTTAGCAATAATTTTTAAAACTTAAATGTGTGTGAAAATACACGCTCTATTAATATGGAATTATATTAATAAAATACATTATGGTTTTAAGCGTGCAAAAATTATGTTTATAAGGTATTACATTAATAAAAAACATTCTTTGTTTTTAATGACCAAAAAACACATTATTTACAAAAAAAATATTTATACATTTTTGAACGAGCAAAACCTATATTAATAAGAAATTATATTAATAAAATTTATTATACATTTTAAATAAACAAAAAATTTATTTCAACAAATTTTATATTCCACATTTAAACGAGCAAAAAATCTATTTACAAAAAATTAAATATACCCCCATTTCAAGCGGAAACATTTTAAATATAAAAATTAACCTATACTTATATTATATATATTCAAATTTAAGCGGGCAAATTATAATTAAAATCTAGCGGGAAATAGCAAATTGGTTTAACCCGCTTTTGATTGCCATACATTTTTACCGTGTTTTGTGGCTTGAATTTGTCAAAACGCAAAAGTTGTTTATCTATAAGTTGGCCGTTTAAATAGCACTCTCGGTACGACTTTACTTCCATCCCCGCATGACCAGGTTTTAAAATGAAAAATTCGTCCTCGTAGCACACTTTGTTTGTATATTCGTTATTTTCGTCCTTTAAAATTTCCTCGCCAGGCGGAGTGGTTGAAACGATTTCGTTTGTAAGGCGATACGATTTGCCCATTAGACTTTCGCCAAAAATTCTTATTCTCGCCTTGCCCGCGTTGTAGTTGGTTACGATTGTAATGTCTTCGCTTGTGTTGTTTTTAAATTTTAGGTCTGAACTGCCAAAATTTACCATTGCGTCAAACCCATATTTAACATATCCCACCTGACGCGAGTGTTTGTTGGCTTCAACAATTTCTAGCCCAGAAAGGAGCGCGGAATTGTATAGCGTGGTGGAAACTTGGCACACTCCGCCACCCAAGCCGTCCACATACTCGTTGTTTACAATAATTTTTGCCTCGCGGTAGCCGTTGTCTTTACTCCGCCTACCCACCGTGTTGTTAAACGAAAAAATTTGGTTAGGTGCAATTTTTACCATGTTAAGCGTGGTTAACGCATTTTTGATGTTGTGCTTTCTGTCGGTGCTGGAAGAGGAATAGTCAGTGGAAAAATCTGCACGCAAAAATTTATCTTTGCCCAAGTTTTGCGCGGTTATTTGCGGGTAAAATTTGTTTATGGGTATTTTAAATTTTAGTTGCAAGTTGTTTATGTATGCATTGTAAATTGTGTTGTATAGGGCGTTTTCGTCCAACTCTATGCCCACCACTTCGGGCGTGATAAAAAAAACTTTTTCGCTGTTAGTGTTTACTTTCACGCTGGCATCTTTTGGCTTTACGCGTATTGTATCTTTAATGTTTTCTATTGTTTTATTAAGGTCGGGGAAAATATAGTTTAGCGCTATGCTTTTATCTAACCCAACTTCAATTAAATGTTGCAAAAGTGCCTGCCTATCTTTATGCGTGCCAAAGCGATTATATTTGTTAATTTCGTAATTTATATCAAAACGGGGATGCTTTTTTATGTGCTTGTTCAGTTTGTAGTTAAAAACTAAATTGTTGTAATTAAATTCTAATTGTTCGCCAACATCGTTTTCTAGAGCCGCGCTTGCATGACAAGAAATGGAAAAATTAAGTTTACTAACCAGCAAGCCGGTGCAACCAAACAATAAAATTGAAAAAATTATAATAAAAGCGCACAATAATTTCTTCATACCTCTATTATGTGCAAAATCGACAAAATTTTACATATTTAGAAATTTTAAACCGCTTGTTGACAAACCCATGTTATTTTTGTAAACTTAAAAAAAGAGGTGAATATGGAGATTGTTATTGCGGCATCAATATTTGGCGTAGTTTGGCTGCTAACCACCATTGTTTTTGTGGTTATGTATAAAAATAAGCAGACAAAACCTGGGGAAGAAAAAAATATAAAACCGCTTTTAGATAACCAAAAAGAGCAAAATTTAATGCTTAACAATATGCTAATGCAGGCGCTTAAAAACAGTGAAATTGCAACGCAAAACACCATAAACAATTTAACCGTTGTGCAAAAGCAAGAGTTCGATTCCATTTCTAAACGCGTGGACGAATTAACCACCCGCAACGAGCAACGCATTGAAAAACTTACAAGCGATGTTAACCACAATCTTTCCAACCTGCGAACAGAAAACGAAAAAGCGCTGGAAAAAATGCGGGAAACAGTGGACGAAAAACTTAACACCTCGCTCTCTCAACGCCTGAACGATAGTTTTTCTAAAATTCAACAAAGTTTGGAAAGTGTAAACTTGGGTTTAGGGGAAATGCGCAGCCTTGCCACCGGCGTGGGTGACCTTAAAAAAATGCTTTCCAATGTAAAAGTTAGGGGCGGCTGGGGTGAAGTTATGCTTGGCACACTTTTAGAGCAAATTCTAGCCCCAAACCAATATCTTGCCCAAGTGCAAGTAAAACGCAACAGCAAAGAGCGCGTGGATTTTGTTATAATTTTACCCGGCAAGGACGAACACAATGTGTATTTGCCAATAGATAGCAAATTTCCGCTTGAAGATTACACCCGCCTTGTAGAAGCGTCCGACACCCTTAATAAAGACCTTATTGAAAAGGCACAAAAACAACTGTTAAAACGCATTAAAGAAGAAGCAAAATCCATTAAAGAAAAATACATATCCGTGCCTGAAACCACCGATTTTGCCATTATGTTTTTGCCCATTGAAGGCTTGTATGCCGAAGTTGTGCGCGATGTTGAACTTATGGAAACATTGCAAAACCAATACAAAATTATTGTTGCCGGGCCAACCACTTTAACCGCCCTTTTAAACAGTTTGCAAATGGGTTTTAGAACACTTAGCATAGAAAAACGCAGCAGCGAACTTTGGCAACTTCTTTCCACTTTTAAGCAGGAATTTGAACGTTTTGTGGATTTATTAACAAAAACACAATCTAAAATTGGCGAGGCAAACCAAACTATTGAACAAGCAACAAAATCTAGCCGCAAAATTGCCAAAAAATTGGGCGATGTTTCCGACAGCGTTGGCATAGAATACAACTCCCCCGCTAACGGCGACAAGGACGATGAAAATAAAAATTAAAAAAGCCTTTTAAAAGGCTTTTATTTATTTTATATTCGCTTATTTTATTAGTGTTTATTACTGTTTTTATTCTCTTGTTTTTTTATTCTTCTTAATTTATTAGTGTTTTTATTCTGCTAGTTTTTTTATTCCACTTAATGTATTAGTGTTTTTTTTGCATAATTTATGTTTTTGTTAAGTTTACTTCATACCAATCGTTCTTAAAATTTACTGCGTTGTCTGTTGGGTTGGAAACATCCACGCTTGTGCCCTCTATTCCCCAACCGGTCGGGTCGTCAAAACTAACGCTTGTAAGTTTTGAGCAACTGCCAAAGGCTCTATATTCCACCGTGGTTACTGTTGCGGGAATTGTAACTTGTTGCAAGCCGCTACCTTCAAATGCTCTAAACCCAATTTTTGTAAATTTAGAGTTGCCCCAGTTGATGGTTGTTAACGCTCTACATCCAGAAAAACTAAGTGCGGTCACGGTTGCTAACCCTGTGCCAAAGTTTACTGTTTGCAAATGTATTGCCCCCTCGAAAATACACCCCTCTGAGGTTGTTACCGAATCTGGAATTGTAACCTCGGTTAAGCCTTGCACTTGCAAAAAGGCGTAATTCCTAAAACGCGTCACACTGCCATCGGTTGGAATAACGCTGGCGGAGCAGCCCAAATACAAGGTTTTGTTTTTGCCAATTAAGCAATTGCCGCTTACAATAAAGGTTTCATTTTCTGGGTCTATGTCAAATTTTTTATATTGCCTGCCTGCAAAACTTCTTATTTCCACACTATTTAAACTTTTTGGGAAATACAACACATCTTGCCAAATTGGTGTGGTTGAATATCTGGAATATGAACAAGCAAAGGCTCTTTCTCTAATTACCTCCAATGTTTCAGGGAATTTTAAATCTCGCAAATTATCACAACCAGCAAATGCTGACTTGTTTATATCTATAAGCCCATATGGCAAAACCATGCTTGTTAAGCCGGTGCAATTTTCAAAGCCATTTTCTTGTATTCTCCAAACTGGGTGGCTTGCATCTCCCTCGCCAAACATTTGTGGAACAACAATTTCGCCAGAAATATCTTTGCTAACCGCTTCTACTGAGTAATAATATTCGTTATCATTGCCATGCATGCCGTGGCGCAAAATAAAGTTAAATTTTTCATTGGTGGCCATTTTTGTGTAAACTGTGGTGGATGAGTCTATCACGCTATCGTCTTTAACCGGTTTGGTTAATTCTTTATCAAAATAATACCCGCAGGTGTTGTATGGTGTTAGGGTTGGTTCAACACTTTTTAATGTCTGCATCAGGTTGGCGCCCGTTTCGGCTATGTGTAATTGTCGCAC
>CANPWT010000028.1 GCA_947584775.1 uncultured Clostridia bacterium
TTGAAGAGGCTGTTAAACTTTCTAATCAAGCCGTTGTAGAAGCGCTAGATGGCTTGCCAGCCCACAAATTGCACTGTTCGGTTTTGGCAGAAGAGGCAGTTAAAGCCGCCATTAAAGATTACTACATTAAACACAATATTCCGTTTGATGAAGAAAAATATTGTGCGGGCGATTGTGCCGCTTGCCATGCCGAACACAAACCTGCCAAAGCGAAAACCAGCAAACCTAAAACTACAACCAGCAAACGCAAAGCAACAACCAAAACAAAATAAGGTGTATTATATTTGCTACATACACAACATATATAACTTTGCCACGTGCAAAGTTTTTTTATTTTTAAAAATGCAAAGCAAAGGCTTTAAATATTTAAAATTTTATGATACAATAAATTTATGAAAAAAACGAACACAACAACAGTTGCCCAGCAAGTTGAATTATCCATACAAAAAAGGTTTCATAAAGAACTTTTTTCTAAATTTTGCAAGGCGTTAAATGAGTACGAATTAATTAAGCCTCACGATAAAATTGCGGTTTGTATCTCGGGCGGCAAAGATAGCATGCTGCTGGCAAAACTTTTTCAGGAACTTAAAAAGCACAATAAGTTTGATTTTGATTTAGTTTTTTTATGCATGGACCCCGGCTACAACAAAGCAAACCGCAAAAAAATTGAGCAGAACGCAAAATTGTTAAACATTCCGCTTACAATTTTTAATTCAGACATTTTTAGCAATGTTGAAAATATAACAAAATCCCCTTGCTACATTTGCGCACGCATGAGGCGCGGCTATCTTTACAGCAACGCAAAAGAACTTGGCTGCAACAAAATTGCGCTTGGGCATCATTATGACGATGTAATTGAAACAATTTTGATGGGCATGTTGTTTGGCGCGCAAATTCAAACCATGATGCCAAAAGTTAAATCTAAAAATTTTGCTGGCATGGAGTTAATCCGCCCAATGTATTTAATACAGGAAAAAGATATTATTCATTGGCGTGATTACAACAATTTAAATTTTATTCGTTGCGCCTGCCGTTTTACCGAAATGCAAGAAAATGAGCAAGATATTGACACTTCTAAGCGTTTGCAAGTTAAAAACTTGATTGCATCCCTTGCTAAAAACGACCCACAAATCCCGCAGAACATTTTTAAAAGTGTGGAAAATGTTAACCTCTCCACCATAATTGAATACAAGGACAAACTTGGCAAAACCCACAATTTTAAAGAAAATTATTAAAAAATGTTAAAAATTTAACTAATTTGCACAATTTTTTGATTATTTTTTGACTATTTTTAAAATTTTTTATATAATTTTTAAATGGATTTAAAAAGTTTAATTAATTTAATTAATAGCCATACACCCGAGTTCGAGTTGTATTTTAACGAATTAATAAATTTTAACTCACACACAAATTTAACCGCTATAACCGAGAAAAATGAGGTGTTTGTTAAGCATTTTTTAGATAGCATCCTGCCAATTAACGAAATTAAGCAAAATGTCAGCCTTATTGATGTTGGCAGCGGAGCGGGTTTCCCTGGCATGGTTATAAAAATTGTGCGTCCAGATGTAAATTTAACTTTGCTGGACAGCCTTAACAAGCGCATAGTTTTTTTAAACCAATTAAATGAAAAATTAAATAATTTCACAAAAAACACACAGAGTTTGCAAAAAAACGCACATAATGGCGCAAAACTAAAAAATTTTAATAAAAATTCTACAAAAATTGTGCACGCTCGTGCAGAAGAATATTGCGCAAAGTGTAGAGAGCAATTTGATGTAGCCACTGCCCGCGCGGTGGCTAGGCTTAACACTTTGCTCGAATATTTGCTGCCATTTGTACGCGTTGGCGGGATTGTGTTGTGTTATAAAGGTAGCGGCTGGGAAGAAGAATTAAATGAGGCACAAAACGCAATTAAAATTTTGGGCGGAAAAGTTGAAAAAGTAATCCATTTTAATTTGCCAAACGGTTTAGATGCCCCCACCCTCGATGCGGGCGAGCGCAACATTATTGTAATTAAAAAAATTGCCCCAACGCCAAATATTTACCCTCGCGGGCAAAACAAGCCAAAAACCCAACCAATAAAATAAATTTTAATTTAATTGAAAAATAAACAAATGCTATTTTTTAATTAAAAATATAAAATAAATTAAATGTTTATTATTCAAATCAAATAAATATTAAATTAAAAAATTTCAAAAATTAACTAAATATTTATTTAAATAGAATAAAAATTAAAAAATAACAAAACAAAAAAGCGGAAATTTTCCGCTTTTTTCACCTAATGCTAATGCTTTGTTAAATTTATTCGTTTGAATCGTTTTCGGTTGTTTCTGCTACTTCTTCCGCTTCGGTTGATTGGTCTTCATTTACATTATCAATTAAAGCGTTAATTTCTTTTTCTAATTCTTCAACATCTTCTTCGTCTAATTGTTCAGTTTGGGTTTTTCTTGCTTTTTTGGTTTTTGCATCGCTGCCGCCAAGGTCATCCTTGCCCATTTCCAACATGGCAATGCGCGCGTTCCTAAGTTCATTTTCAGCGGTTAAATTTTTAATAAGTTTCTTTATGTAACTATCGTCTTGCAAATTTTTAATTTGTTGGTTGTTGGCCTTGTTTTCTTCTTTAAGTTTGCTAACTTCAACGGTTATGCCCTCGTTTAGCGCAGCCTTTACAAGCGACCACAAAATAGTATCTAACCCTTTGTATTGTTCAATTAATTCGCTATTATTTGTTTTAAATTCTCTACCCAACAAATTTCTAACATCGAAACCGTATCTAGAAAGGTCTCCCAACAAAAATTCTTGCTCGTTTACTTTTAATTTTAAACTTGTGCCAAGGATTTCGTCCTCATATTCTTCAACTTCCGCATCCAAATTGTATTTTTGTTTAAAGAATTTTACAAGCGCATTTTTAAAGTCCACCGAATTAACAACATAAAGCCTAAAACCTTTTGGATTGGCGTTTTTCATAACCTCATCAAGTTCTTTAATTTCGGCATTAATCTTTTTAACTTTAACATTAATTTTTGCAATATCTTGCTTGCAAATTTTTATAAATCTTTTGCTTTTGTATGTTTCCATCTTTTGTTCAAGCGTTATTTTATCTGCAAGAAGTTGTTCTTTTTTTGCCATTAATTTTTGGCTTTTTTCAAATAGTGATTTGTATTCGCTTAATTTCATTTTCCCTCCAAATTTATTGTAATTTTAGCCCGAAAACATAGCCAAAATTTACATTTATTCCCCTACTTTCAATATACATTATTTGCTTGGCGATTGTCAAATTAAATTAAAAAATTTTTTATAAAATTTAATAAAAAAATCCACTTTAAAAAGTGGACTTATTCGCTTTTGGCGTGGGATTTACGCAAATATTCGTTAATGAATGGAGTTAAGTTTCCATCCATAACCGAGGCTACATCGCTTGTTTCGAAGTCGGTGCGGTGGTCCTTAACCATGGTGTATGGCTGGAACACATAACTTCTAATTTGGCTGCCCCACTCAATTTTTTTAAGTTCGCCCTTAATATCGTTAAGGTTTTGCCTTGCCTTTTCTTCTTCCATAGCAACCAATTTACTTGTTAAAATGCGGATTGCATTTTCCCTATTCTGTAATTGGCTGCGCTCGTTCTGGCAAGTTACCACCAAGCCGGTTGGGATGTGTGTAACCCGCACGGCCGTTTCCACCTTATTTACATTTTGGCCGCCTGCGCCACCGCTGCGATAAGTGTCTATTTTAAGGTCGTCATTGTTAATTTTAACCTCGCTGCCCTTGGTTATTGCAGGCACAACTTCAACTGAGGCAAAACTTGTGTGCCTACGCTTGTTGCTATCAAACGGGCTGATGCGCACCAACCTGTGCACGCCCATTTCCCCTTTAAGTTTGCCGTACGCATACTCGCCTTTCACCCAGATAACCATGGTTTTTACGCCGGCATCGTTGCCTTCAACTTTATCAACAATGCTAAACTCTAAATTGTTTTTGGACGCGTACATCTTGTACATACGGGCAAGCATTACCACCCAATCTTGCGATTCCGTTCCGCCTGCGCCGGCATGGATAGTTATAATTGCATCGTTGTTATCGTATTTTTCGTCCAAAAGAGTGCGCACATTAAGGTCGTCCACCTTGTTTTTAATTTCCAACAATTCCGAAAAGGCTAGGTTTAACATTTCAATGTCGGTTTCGCTTTCCAAACTTTTAACCGTTTCAATTAAGGACGAAATTTGCTCTTGCAAAAATTTAACCTCATTAAACAAATCTTGCAATGATTTAATTTCCTTATTGGTTTGCATGGCGTAATCTAAGTTGTTCCAAAACGACAAACTTTCCCGCTCTTTAAGCAGCGCGTTTAATTTTGCCGAAACATCCTCCAAATTAAGGCACTTTTTGGTGAGTTCAAACTTATTTACAACCTGCGCTAATTCTTCCCCTAAGTTTTCAATATTCATACATATAATTATATATTAATTTTTTTGCATAGTCAAGTTTTAGCAAATGTTAAATATCAAATTCAATAGGCAAAGAAAAATCCATATACAAGCATCTGCCGTCAAACCGGTTGTTGTATCCCCTAATTAAATTTAGCCCGTATGTTTTGTCTGCCCTAAACAACAGGCAATTAAAAGGTAAGTCGTTTTTTGTTTGAATGTTAGAAAAATTTAGTTTTATCCAATTACCACTGTTCAACTGCTCAACAGTATCATCATGCAGGCTAACGCAAAAAGCGGGGGCAAGCCTGCCCGTTGAAAATATTGAATGGATGCTAGAAAAAAGCCTATCAAATTCCGCATCCCCCTTGCCGTATTCTTTTCTCAAACCGCCCTTAAAAATCTCTATTGAACAAACATTTTCCAACTCGGGCAACAAAGTAAGACTATCATCATTAATCATAATCATACCCCTTATTTTTTACAATTTTCCACTTTTTAAAATTATTTTAACCAAAACCCCGTTCCCGCAACAAAAACCCACCCATCTTAGTTTAATTAAAACGAATAGTTGTACACGGATTCGCTTAATGGTGTGCTGCGTCGAGCTGGCTCTCTCAATTATATTATATCACAACTTAATATAAATTCCAAAACAATTCACATAAAAAATACAAACCGTTCATCAATATAAACAGCAGAGCACCCAATCCTGTTCGCAAACTAGTAAAAATTAAAACATAAATCAATACCACTTCAAAGGAAAAGCAAAAAAGGGGAAGCAGGTCACCCCTTTCTTAACGTGAGCAACCGCCCTAAAATGAAAAAACCACATACCTGTGGTTTTAATAAAAACGGGCGTGTTGCCCGCGTGGCGCAGAGAACAGGAGTCGAACCTGCGGAGGCTTTCACCTCACACGATTTCCAATCGTGCTCTTTAGACCACTCAGACATCTCTGCATTTCAACGTTGATTATACCCCATAATTTTGCAAAATGCAAGGGTTTTTTATTTTTTGGCCAAGTTGAAGGCAAAATTTAAAATTTTTGGTGTGTTTTTAGTTGTAACTTTTTAAAATTTGATATATAATTAAGGCTCGCGCCAAAATTTTTGGCTTTGACATTTTAAGTTTTTAATTAATAAAATGATATATCTGGGGGCTTTTATGCAATTTAGACCAAAGAAAAAAATTGAAAAAATTGAGGACATCAATTACACAACCTATTTGAATTTTTTAGATAGTTTAAAAGAATATAACTTTAACAAAAAATTAAACACGGCATCGTTAGTTGGCTTAGGGACGTTTTTTGTTAGTTTAATTTTTAATGTTGTTATGGCGGCAATAAAGCCGATGGCTTGGCTAGTGGGCGGGTTTTTGTTTTCGCTTTTTGCTTTTTGCACGTTTAAATTTTGCCATGATGCAAAAAATGTTACCGCCAAGACACAGTATATTATAACCACAAAAAAGCAAAAGGAATTTGCCAAAATTTTATCCATGATGAACGAATATGCCCAATCCCCGCGATTTGTTAAGGAAAAGGCCGAGTATGAAGTTAATTTGCTAAAAAACGCACTGCAATCTTTGCCCGAGGGTGACCCACGCAAAAAGCAGATGCTAGCAGAACTAAAAAACAAGCAAGACCTTTTAACAACGCTAAACGATGAGCACAATTTTAACTATTTAAACGCTAACACAAACTTGACAAACAAAATAGGGCAAGACGCGCACACCAACACAAAACTTAACACAGAACTTTAACTTTTTACGCTTTTAATCTGCTGCAATTCAAAGCGGTGGGCTTGATTTTTGTTTTGCAATTTTTCAACAAACGAATTGTATGGCCTAACCCACAGTTTACCTTCGCCATACAGCGCGCGATACACCACCAATTTTTCGCCCGTTTCGCAATCGAAAGCGATGTTTTCCACTAAATAAAAATCGCCTTTGTAGTGCTTATATATTTTGCCAATTTCCACTTCCATAACCACTCCTAAACTAAATATACAAAAATTTAGTTAAAAAGTAAAATAAAAAATAGGTGCAAAAATTTACAAAACCTATTTTTTTTGTTATACTATAATTATGAACAAATTAGATGTTAAAAATGGGCTGGAATTTTATTTTGACTTAAACAAGTTAAAAACATTAATAAGGCAAGGCGCGGTTAAATGGAAAGTGAACCGTCCAAGGCTGGAAAGCGTTGCCGAACACATTGCCCTTACCGAAACGCTTGCCATAGCGCTTGCAAACCAACTTAACTTAACCAAAAAAATGGACATGGGCTATTTGCTAACCATGATTAATTTTCACGAGATTGGTGAACTAAATATTGGCGACTTAACAATTTACGATAACGTTCCAGCAAATAAAAAGCACGAGAGCGAATTAAATTACGCAAAACAACTTTTGGCCAAACTAAAAAACAGCAAATTTTTTGTGGACATGTTAAAAGATTTTAATTCGTCCACCTCGTTTGAAGCAAAGTTTGCCAAAGCGTGCGATAGGTTGGAAAATGTTTTGGAGTTTAAAAAATATTGCGACTTGCATCAAGTTAGCCTATCTAACGCCAGCGCGGAGATGCTAAATTTTCCGCCCGTTAAAACTCTTTTAGAACAACACAAAAATATGGAGTTGGACGAGTTGTGGTATAGATATCACCTAAGCAGTTTTGCCATGCTTGGCTTTAAAGAAAGCGATTGGGAAATTATTAAAAATATAAAAATTAATTGAGGTTTTATGGGTACAGATACTATTGTTGCGCTTGCAACTCCACCTGGGAACAGCGGCGTTGCGGTAATCCGCATAAGCGGGGAAAAATCTAAAACAATTCTTCAAACTTTGATTGGCGAAAATCTAAATTTTGAACCGCGAAAAATGTATTTAAAAAATGTAAAAATTAAGGATTTTGTGGACAAATGCTTAGTTGTGTTTTTTGCCTCCCCTTTCAGTTACACGGGCGAAGATGTTGCAGAAATTCAATCGCACGGCGGCTATTTTTTGGCGCAGTACATTATTGAAGAAGTGTTAAATTTGGGCGCGCGCATTGCCACCGCGGGTGAGTTTAGCAAGCGGGCATTTTTAAACGGGAAAATTAGCCTAGACCAAGCCGAGGGCATTATGGACATGATTAACGCGGAAACCCAAATGCAAGCCAAGGCCAGCAGTAATTTATTGCAAGGCAAATTGAAAGAGGAAATTGTACATTATCAAGACGAACTGACCGAAATTTTGGCAGAAATTGAAGCAAAGTTAGACTACCCCGAATATGAATATACCGAGGCAGAAACAACCAACATACTTGCTCGGCTAAACGAAATAAAAAAAGCCCTTGAAATGCTGATTGCTAACAGCAAGGAGGGCATGGTTATAAAAAATGGCGTGCGCGTTGCAATTGTGGGTGCGCCAAATGTGGGCAAGTCTAGTTTATTAAACGCGCTAACAAAATCGGACAAGGCAATTGTTACCGATGTTGCTGGCACAACGCGTGATGTTATTGAGGCTGAATATTGTTATAACGGCATAATTTTCAGGCTGTTTGACACGGCAGGCATTCACGAAAGCGCGGACAAAGTTGAACAAATTGGCATAACGCGTGCCAAAAAAGCAATTGAAGATTGCGATTTAGTTTTGCGTTTAAGTGAGCCAGGCAGCCCTTGCAAAATACAAACAAAAAAGCCGCACATAGATGTTTTAAACAAGTGCGACAAATTAAAAAATACAAAAAATTTAAATAATTATAACATTATAATTTCAGCACAAAACAAAACCAATTTGGATGCGCTAAAACAATTAATTTTTGATAGTGTAATATCGCATAAAATTGACCAAAACAAACTATATTTAACCAACACTCGCCACATCGAGTGCGTTAAAACTGCGCTAAGTAGCATTGCCAACGCAATTATTATTTTTAACTCCACAACTATGGACATTATTTCTAGCGAAATTAAAAATGCTTGGTCTAGTTTGGGCGAAATTTCTGGCACTACCTCTAATGAAACAATTATTGATAAGATATTTGAAAAATTCTGCCTAGGGAAATAAAAACGAGTTGGAGTTTAAAATGTTGTGAGTGGTGGGGAGTATTTTTCTTCACTTGGTAGCTAAAGCAAAATCGTTCAGCAAAACACTCCCCGCCGCTCAATTAATTTTAATCCAATCAGTTTTTATTTTTTCGTGATTGGTGCTGACGCACAAAAGGTAATTTATAGTTTGTTTAAGAGTGCTGATGGTTAAGTTGTCAAAGAGGTTTATTTGTAAATACGTGTTCACTCTCACGCGTTGCTATCCCGTTCACACGCATTTACAAATACCTCTTACCTGAGTTTAATTTTATCAGCACCCCCACTACCTGCCGCAATTAATTTTAATCCAATCAGTTAGAAATGTTGGGTTGTGCTGCGCACGGCTGTAGCCTACGGCTAAAATAAAAGCAAATAACAGACCATTATTGTCTATGCTATTAATTAATTTAGGGGCTCCCGCAAAACTCAAAAGTTTTGTGGGGAAAAGGAGCAAACAAACAACTTATATGAGGGAGACCACAAGTTCTCCCTCATGGCTCCTACTCCATAAGGTTTTAATTAATTGGAAAAGGCGTAATTTGCGAATGAATGAGCAAATAAGCAAGAATGCAGTTTGTGACGCCGTCATTCCGACCGAACGAAGTGAGCGGAGTGAATCTCAATTAAGCATTCAACAATTTTAATCCAATCAGTTTAAATTTTTCGTGTTTGGTGCTTACGCACAAAAGGTAAAATTAGAAATAAATATACAACATATTTGTTTGGCGGAGAAAAAATATGAATTATGCAAATATAAAATTTACGGACATTGCAAATGGTGAAGGCGTTAGAACTTCGCTTTTTGTAAGTGGGTGCACGCATCATTGCAAGAATTGCTTTAACAAGGAAACATGGGATTTTAATTACGGCAAGCCTTTTACAAAAGAGGTGGAGGACAAAATTTTTGCATCCTTAAAGCCGGACTATATTAACGGCCTAACTTTGCTTGGCGGCGAGCCAATGGAGTTGATTAATCAGCAAGGGTTGTTGCCATTTATTAAACGCGTTAGGCAAACCTACCCTAACAAAACAATTTGGTGTTATTCTGGCTATTTGTTTGAAGAATTGTTGGGCACGGGCGGCGATGCTAAAAAAATCATGCGCGCGCACTGCGACATTACAAACGAACTTTTGAGCAATATTGACATACTTGTTGACGGTGAGTTTGTTGAAGAAAAAAAGGACATTACCCTGCGTTTTAAAGGCAGCAGCAATCAGCGAATTATTGACGTTAAAAGCAGTTTAAAACAAAACAAAATTGTGCTTAGCCCGTACAATGAAAAACGAAATAACAAAATTATTACCATGCAAAAGAATTCCGAAACACTAACAAACGCTATGAGTGTTTAGTTAAATTATAAAAGCGCCCATGCGGCGTTTTTTTGTTGCTCGCAAATGAAAATTTGACTTTTTTTAAAAATTATGATATAATTAAAGAATGAAAGTTAAAGTATTAAAAAAATTACCAAAAGGCAAAATGGGCAAAGTTAGCACAAATAAAATTAAGCAGCCTAGCCGTGCGCAAAATAAGTTTGCTGAAAACTACTTAAATTTTTATGACGACATTAAAACCCCAACCAGAAAAAACGATTGGTAAAAATTTTACAATCAAAAAGTTTGAATTTTGAAGTTGGTAAATTTATATTCCAACTAAATAAATTGTTTAACAACTAATATGCAATGATGAATTAAATTGATTAAAATTTGAATATTTGTAAAAATAAAAAGATTAATTTAAAAAAATTTGCAAAAAAATAATTTACACTAAAAATAAATATTAATAATTTTTAAAATTAATTAAGAAACTAAAAAAAATATTAAAAAATGGCAAAAGAATACGAAACTTTTGCCATTTTTTTATTAATTTTTAATAAATTCATTAATTTTTGCTTATTTTTATTAAATTTACTATAATTTTAGATTTTTTGCAATTTATTAAACTTTTGCAATTATTTTTATTGATTATATTAAAATTTTATTTTTTTAATTAATATTTATTTTTTAATTTATTAATTTTGCTGTTGGGCTTTATGCCTCTTTTTCATTTTGAGGATTGCTCTCTTTGTTTTGCTTATGTTTTTTGCGTTGGATTATTAATACAATAATCGTTAAAATTAGTGCCACAAGTAAAGTTATCGCAAGGCTAACATAAATAAAACTTTCTGGGTTAGCAATGTTATAATAGAGGGTCAGTTCTTGGTCGGGTGCTGAAATTATCCAAGTGTGGTAATATTCCCCGTTTATGCTTTGAACTAAATCTGCATTGCTGTGTTGCCTATGTTTGTCGGTAATCATTGTGTAGGTATACGTTGGCGTTACATCTGTAAGTTGCGGAAATTTTTGTGTAATTTCTGCCGTTATATTGTTTTGAAAGGTTGAATAACGCGCATACAAACTAAAACCGGTGTATTCCACGCGTGTGTAGAAAAATTTTTTTGTAAGCACGGGGGCAACCGTATTTGAGTTGGTTATGTTGTAAAAATAGTTGTACGCATATTGGCTTGGGAATTGCAAACCAATTTGATATCTATCGCCCTCCCACACATCGCCGGTAATTTTTAGCCCATCGCGATAAGTGGACAACACTGAAACTGTCTCCTGGTCGCTTGAAAGCAAAATGTCGCCATTTGCCATGGCAACAAAATTGAAATATATTTGCTTGGCTTTTTCCTCAGCGGTGGATTTAATTTGTTGCTTAATTTCCGCTGGGTTTAGGCCATATTCGATAGTTTTTTGGCTATCTAAATACAATGTTACAAGTTCAGTTACCGACCCGTCCGCGCTGGTTACAGTGGACAAATTAATTGTGCTGCAACCAGAACAAAGTACGGCAACTGCAAAAAACATAATAACAAAGGAAAAGATTTTTTTCATACCTTAATGTATTCCCCTAAATTAAGTTTAATTCTCTTTATCCTCATGTTCTGTTTGCTTATTTAAAGTTTCCTCATTTGGGGTTAATGTTCCATCAGTTGGAGTGGTTGTTACATCCTCATTTTCTAGGATTTCATCCTCGGCTTCGTCATCACGTTCAACAATGGCGACGCTGACAACGCTATCGCTTGCGCTAACTTTCATCAACCTAACGCCCAGGCTAGAACGCCCAACAAGGTTAATGCTATCTGCGCTTGTTCTAATCATTACGCCGTCCGAACTAATTGCAAGTATATCATTATCTTTGCAAATTGGCCTGATTGCTACAACTTTGCCTGTTTTTTCGTTAAATGTGCCGGCCTTGATGCCCTTTCCGCGCCTATTTTGCACGCGATAATCTTCCACGTGGGTGCGTTTAGCATAGCCTTTTTCGGTTACGGTTAAAATGTCTAACTCTGGGTTGATAAGCATAATATCTATTACGCTTTCGCCCTCTTCTAGCCTCATGCCTTTAACGCCTTGGCTGGTGCGGCCTACAAGCCTTACAGTTTTTTCGTTAAAGCGCAAACATTTGCCGTTATCTGAGGCAACCATAAGTTCGTCATTTTCCGAAACAATTTTTGCGCCAATTAAATAATCATTTTCGTTAAGTTTGATGGCAATTTTACCGTTTTTGCGAATGTTTTCAAACTCGCTTAACTTGGTCTTTTTAATCAGGCCATTTTTTGTTGCCATGATTAGATATTTGTTTGGTTGTTTATCAAATTTTAAAATTGTGTTAATTTTTTCATCTGCTTCAAGTGGAAGAAGGTTAATTAACGCCCTACCTTTGTTTTGCCTGCCCGCCTCTGGAATATTGTACGCTTTAAGCACATACACTTTGCCAAGATTAGAGAAGAACATTAAATCATCATGGCTGGAAGAGACAAACATATCGGTTACAAAATCGTCCTCTTTGGTTTTGTGTGCGTTTACGCCGCGCCCGCCACGGTGTTGCGATTTATATTCTTTAACCGGCAAGCGTTTTACATAGCCTTGCGTGGTTAGGCTGATTACAACATCGTGTTTTTCAATTAAATCGCCAATATCTATGTCGTCATAATCCATTATAATTTCGCTCTTTCTTGGGGTTGGGTATTTGGTTTTAATTTCTAACAACTCGGTTTTAATAATATCGTCTATTTTTGCTGGGTCGTTAAGGATTTCTTTTAAATGTTGTATGGTTAAGGTTAACTCGTTAAGTTCGGCATTAAGTTTTTCAACTTCCAGCCCGGTTAACCTGGACAACTTCATTTCCAAAATTGCGTTAGACTGCCTTTCAGACAATTCAAAGCGCTGTTGCAATTTTGTTTGCGCATCTAATTTATCTTCACTGCCTTTAATTATTGCTATAACTTCGTCAATATTATTTACAGCAATAACCAAGCCTTGAATTATGTGCTCGCGCTCTTCCGCCTTGTTTAAATCAAAGCGGGTGCGCCTGGTTACGACCTCGCGTTGGAAATTTAAGTAATAAAATATCATTTCCTGCAAGTTAAGAACGCGCGGGGTGTTATCCACCAAGGCAAGCATAATTATTCCGCTAGATAGTTGCAATTGGCTTTGTTTGAATAACTGATTAAGCACAACGTGCGGATTATAATCCTTTTTAACTTCAATAACGATGCGCATGCCGTCCCTGCCGGACTCGTCGTTGATGTTGGAAATGCCCTCTATCTTTTTATCTTTAACAAGGCTGGCAATTTGTTGAATTAGCCTTGCTTTGTTAACCTGATATGGGATTGCTGTGGCAATAATTCTAAACCTTTTGCCGTTATCAAAACTTTCTATTTCCGTTTTGGCGCGCATAACAACGCCGCCGCGACCAGTTAAATACGCCT
>CANPWT010000029.1 GCA_947584775.1 uncultured Clostridia bacterium
CTCATGCACAAGCAAGCGTTATGGCAGCGTATGCATGGCATAATATCGTCCGACTTGCCCGATTTCAACTTTGTTACCCAATGCGGGTCAACTAAAAACTGCCTAGCAACGCCCATAGCGTCAATTTTGTTTTGTTTTATTGCGTTGGCGCTGACATCAACTTCCATTTTGCCCGCGCACACAACCGGGATGCTTACAAACTTTTTAATGTGCGATACATCATCTAAGTTGCAGTTGTTTGGCATATATTGTGGTGGATGCGCCCAATACCACGCATCATATGTGCCGTTGTCGCAATCGAGCATATCATAGCCCGCATCTTCAAGATATTTTGCCGCCTTTTCGCTTTCCGCCATATCTCGGCCAAGTTCTTTAAATTTTTCACCTGGCAGCGCGCCATAGCAAAAATCCTTAGTTTTGCTTACAACGGAATAGCGCAAAGATACCGGATAATCTTCCCCGCAACTTTCTTTTATCGCCCTAACAATTTCAACCGGGAAACGATAGCGATTTTCAAAACTGCCGCCATATTCGTCCGTACGGAGATTGGTATATTCGGTTGTAAATTGGTCTATTAAATAGCCCTCATGCACAGCGTGAATTTCAACACCGTCCACACCCGCCTCTTTAAGCATTTTGGATGTTTTTGCAAAGGCGGAAATTATTTGTTTTATTTCCTTTTTGGTTATTGCGCGGCAGGTTGCGCCCTCTGCCCAACGCGATGGTAGTTCGCTTGGCGAAGCGCACAAATATGAGATGTTAAAAATTGGTTTTGCAATCGTGCCCAAAAATTTGTTTTTTAGCATTGGCACCATTGCGGTTGGGATTGAAAAAGACCTGCCAAACCCAGCCGTTAATTGCACAAATAATTTTGCACCCGTTTTATGGAATTCCTCCATATACACTTTCAGGTTTTTAAAAGCGCCCTTTGCTTTGTATAGCCACTGACCGCCTATTAAATTTTTTAGTGGTGCAATGCCAGGAATAACCAGCCCCGCATCATTTTTTGCTATGTCCATAAAAAAATCCGCAGCGTCCTTGTCAAAATGGTGCTTTTCCATCCAACCAAAAAGCGATGTTCCGCCCATTGGGCAAACTACTATGCGGTTTTTAATTTCTACATTACCAATTTTCCATGGTGTAAAAAGTGGTTTTAACTCTTTATCCATTTACCCCTCCAACTAAATTATATTGGATTGCAAACTAACTTGTCAACTAATTAAAACTTGTAATTAGGCTATTTTATATTTGACAATTTAACTAACTTGGTTTATAATTAGCACATCACTTTTAATTCAAAGCAAAAATTTTATCTTAACATTAAGGTTTAAACGCGGATATGGCGAAATTGGCAAACGCGCTAGATTCAGGTTCTAGTGGGTAACTCCTTGCAGGTTCAAGTCCTGTTATCCGCACCAGCAATAACAGGACTGCGTGTAACACACGCTCCACAATTTACTGTGGTGAACCTGCAGGTAGTCGGTCGCAAGGAAGCATTTCAAAGTAAGAATTTTGCTCCCGACAATTGACGCTACGCTTAATGCAAGTCCTGTTATCCGCACCAACGCGGGCAACACGCCTGCTTTAATCAAAACCACAGGTGTGTGGTTTCTCAATTATTAGGTGGTTGCCCGCGTTAAGAAAGGGGACCTACTTCCCCTTTCTTACTTTTCCTTTGAAGTGGTTTTGATTTAGGATGATTCGTGACGACAGTGCTCCCTTTGCTACGCTAAAATATGCCAAAGGGCATATTTCTTAACGCTGCTCACCTGTTATCCGCACCATACACACTTAACAAAATGTCTTATTTAAGGAGTGAAAATGGAAAAATATTATTCAAAAATTGGATTTTATCTTGCACCAAATGTTAAAATTAGATTTGGGCAAGAAGAATCAATACAAGATTTGTGGAAACAAATAATAGAAATCGATGATGTTAAAGCAAGGCATGAACGCATTGACAAACTACTTAAATTAATGGAACAAAACAAAGAAAAAAATGGGTTTTTGGGGAAAACAGATAAAGTTGATTGCGGTGATTCTCGTGGGTTTTTGCTCGATGACAAATATTTATATTATCTGTTTTTTGACAATTTAAAAACATTAAATAACCAAAATAAGGACGGAAAATTTAGTGATGGTGCAGTTATAAATAGCGCCATTAAAGCAACTATAACTTCGTATGCGGGTGGCGATAAAGTAAATAGGGAATTAAGATTAGAACTAACTTCACCTACAATAATCGATGACAAACTTATTGTTCCGTCTATAAAAAAACAAAAAGGAAAAAATTGTTTTTATTGCTCGGAAAGGGCATCAATTGCGCACAATTTTTGGTTACTTACCGGAACAAGTTCTTATTTTTGTTGGACTGACACAGATAATTTTGTTGGTGACAAACAGAGCAAAAACGATGCACACCATTTTACCATTGTAAAACATGATGGTAAATTTAAGTTGTACGACTTGGCTTTAAACAACTTTTGCCTTTTGGAAGATGATGTTATAGATAAACTTCTTTCTGGGCAAGGCTTAATTGTTGGGCCTGGCAAAACGGTTGCCAATCCTGGCGTTTACGCACAAAATTTGGAATCAAAGTTAGAAAAAAATTAACATTTTGTTTATAAAAATATTGCAAAATTAAACTTGATTTATGATTATTATTAAGGTTGAGATACACTCCACTCACTTTTGTTCGGTCGGTATGACAGAAAAAACAAAATCGAGATAATAGCGAAATTAAAATTAAAATAAATTTATCAAAAAATTGGAAAATTTTTAAATTTTTTTAAAAAAATGCGCTAAAAGGCGTATTTTTTTGTGTATTTTTTAAGATTTTTAAAAATTTTTTAATATTTTACAATTTTGCCGCACGCAATTTTCGTGCCAGAATTGCCCGCTGGTTGGGTGGTAAAATCGTCCGGATTTGAGTGAATTACAACCGTGCGGCCAAGAATTTCTTTAACGGTAAAGCGGGCGGAAAATGTAACCAAAAATGCCGAGCCAGAAAAAGCAAAAAGCGGTGGCAGGTCACCCGCATGGTTTGGGTGAGGCCTATTTTGCGGATTGTAATGGCCTTTGGTTAAGTTGAAATCATCTTCGCAACTATCCCCCTCGTGAATATGCATGGCAAAAATGTTGGTTTCAGTGTTGGGCAAATTGTCTATATCCGCAATAACAATTACGCCCGCTGGCAGCGAATAAAATTCAACAACGCCCGCTATGTGTGGGTAACTTTCCCCACCGCTTATATTTGCCACGGCATCAGGCTTGGTTAAAAGTAAATATTTTAAAATTGATTTATCTAAACTTTGCATAACTTCTCCTTATTATATGTATGAAAAAGATGTAGTTTTGTTTAACAAATTTGTTTAAAAATTAAGCAAGTAAAAACTATGTTTTTAATCTTCTTAAAGTTATTGTAAAAAAATATCTAATTTTGGTTGATTTTTTACACTTATAGTAGTAAAATTTAATAAATTATACTTGATTGTTTAAAATAAATTTGGAGGAATTATGAAAAACAAAATAATTAAATCTATTATTGCAACAGGTGTTATTGCTGGCGTTAGTTTAGGCCTTACCGCGTGCGGAAACGATAAAAATAATCAATCTAACAACAATGAGGTTGCGCAATATTATTTTTATGACTGCGAAACTACATATAACCTTAATGAATATTTTAGTTTGGAAGGCGCAAAACTAAAAATTACTTTGTTTGACGGAACTGTAAAAGAAGTTACCATTACAAACTCAATGATTAAACAAATGCCAGATATGTCCACCCCAGGCAGCAAAGCCATTATTATAGAGTATGACGGGCGGGAATATGTTTTAACCATTAATGTTATTATAAACGAGGTTTCGTACACCGTTACCGGCTATAACAGCACATATTCTGTTGGCGATGATTTTGATTTATCTAATTTGTACCTTTCAATCAGCATGGCGGACGGGTCGATTATCAGTGTAAAAGTTACTGCAAACATGATTGAAACCATGCCAAATATGCAAGAAAAAGGCCTAAAAGTTGTTGTAATTAATTATGGCGGAAAACAATATACATTTGATTTTGATGTTTTAGATACCAAACAACAAGATATGCTAAACAAATTAGAGCAATTTAAACAAGATTTAAACAATAAATCTATAAAAAGTTCTAAAATCACCCTGCACGTTGATGGCGCAGCAAAATATTTGGACAAAAACGCTGAACTTAACGAAGAAATTTTTAGTATACTTACTCAAGAAACCTATGATTTACAAGGCGCGCAAGTTTATAAAACAGGTGCCGGCCAATTTATTGTTTATAAAGAGTTTGACACTAGGGACGATTTGTTAAATTTTTACTTTGCCACAAACATTGCATCCCTATTCGAATCGCAAGAACTTATATTTGTATGCAACTGCCCTGCTGAACATTATTACGGACTTCTTTCAAATTATATGGATGAAAATGGTTGGGAAAATTATGAAAATTTTGCTGCTTTTAGTGATTTGCTATACAATCGTTTTGGTATATCTAATCTTGCCCCTGCTTCGTTCGATGATATAAAAAATATTGTTGTTAGTAGGTTTGTAAGTTTTAATGGAAACAATGTTGTTATAGACACTTCATATATTTCTAAGACCGTGTACGAATCCATAATTAACGCCATTGTTAAAACATCTTTAAATGTTAGAGGGTCAAACATTTTGCAAGACAGCGGCAATAATTTAAAAGCAAAACTTGACATGCTTAAAATTATGCAAAACAGTTTAGATAATTTATCTAACATTGAAAATGTTTACGATTTTTTAATAAACGACGTTTTGTTAACTGAAAAAGATAGTTTTTATGTTGATATGGTTAGCAGTCAACTTTGCAGTATGGCGGAAATTCGCGATGAAAACACAGTTGACGAATTAAATTACCTTATAAGAAAAGATGTTAAAAATTTACGTGAGCGTAAATTTACAAATTTAACCGAAGTGTTGCAAGCAATTGTGGAAATAAATGATGTTTTGCAGTCTGCCCCAGATGGCAATAGAGATATTTTAAGCAGGTTAGACATAATTGTTGACGGGCTGGATGCGCAAAACCCTAATATGGTTTCAGACTTTATTTACTCTTTTAAAGAATTAGTAAGCATTGTAACTGTTACTAGCGGGCAAACAAATGACACTAATGATTTGAATGTTGCCAACCGACATTTGCAATACACACATGACGGCACTTACTATTATTATGATGTTCAAACTGTAAGCAATTCAGAGGAATTGGTTGAAAAATACTTTAGTGCGGTTAAAAATTTATTGCGCGGATTTGAATCTATTGATAAAGAAACTAATTTGCGAGAATTGTTTAATTCTTCCCTATCATTTGTTCGCCAAATGAATGAAGTTAATAAGGAAATACAACAGAACAACTATAAGGTTTTCGGCGTAAGTATAATAAATTACTACCCTATCACAACACAAGTGGAAGAGATGTTAAGGGCTTATGTTTCGTTGTATGACGCTGAAATTATTGCTGATATATTTGACCAAATACGCTATGTTGTTCCGCAAGGCAGTTCAAAATTCTTTTACGAAAATTCTGATATGGCGCCTGACATTCAACCAGGGGCGGCAGTTATTGTTATGCCAAGTGAAAGTTATAATGTGGATGAAATTGTGGCATTTTACGATAATGGCAATTTAAAAATTCACAAAATTGTTAATGTTCGCTCGGACGGTGGCGTTAAATATTACACCTGCAAGGCTAACACTGCAAGCGAAAACGACCAAGAAATAACCGAATCGGCAATTGTTGGCAAAGTTGTAAAAGTTTCTAATTACGATTTGTTTTTATATTTAAGATTGCCGGAAGACACCATAACTTTATTAAGCGATTGCGCAGATATAATTTATGAAGAATTGGCAAAACCTGAGCCTGATTATTTAAAAATAATTGATGAAGTTTGCGAAAAGTTTAATGTTAAAAAAGATGAATATGTAAATCAATTTAACAATGGCGAATTCCATTTGTTTGCCGATGTGTTTGACTCTTTCATGGATTTAGACATGTTAACAGGCGAAGATAAAGAATTCTTTACCACAGTTAAAACTTCCTGCCAATATTTAGATAGTTTGTTTGTTGAAGATTTTAACAGGACAGAATTGTTAAATCAAATAAATGCACTTGCAAAAGGTTTGGCAAAATACACACAAAACAGCATTGGGCAATATTCTGAAGTTTTTGAAATGATTGCAAATTTATCTGACACGCAAAACAACATTTACACCAATATTAAAAATACAATTAAAAACCACAAAACATTTATTAAAAACAATTTGCAAATGTTAACTTCTATGCTTGGGTTTGAAGAAGGCACAGAGGCTAAAACTGAATTAGATAATATTATTGATTACTACATTAACGCATATATTCATGACGAATTTAATTTAACCGAAATGGTTAAAGAATTAACCGGGTTTGTTAACGAATATTGCGATGAAAATGTTGTTGCTGTTTACAACCCATTGATGATGTTAACTAGTATGCTCGCTGGCTCGTATGAAAATATTGATTACAACGAATTATTTAAAGATTTAGAACTTCCACGTGAAATTAAAGAGATTGACTTTAATAAATTAGTTAACGAAACACTTAAAGATAAAGATACTTATAACTTTATAACGGTGGACGATGTTATTGCTGAATATATTACCGATGAAAATGGCGAAATTATAAAAGAAGTTATAACAGTAAAAATAAATAGTGATTTTAACATATTAATTTCATCGTTAACCGGCAGCATAACATTAAGTATGGAAATTGAATTTTAAATAAACAATAAAACATTTATCGAAAGATAAATTGTTTTATTTTATAAGGAAAAGACATGTTAATTGTTAAAAATATTTGCAAAAGTTATAAAAACAAACAGGTTTTATGCGGGGTTGATTTAACTGTAAAAACGGGCGAAATTAAGGGGCTTATTGGTGTTAATGGCGCGGGGAAATCTACCTTAATTGAAATTATTTGCGGGGTAAAAAAATTTGACGATGGTTATATTGAAATAAACGGCATAGACATTACAAACAAAAAACGCAAATTAGACATTCAAAAAACCATTGGCTATATGCCCCAATCTTTTAGTTTGTTTAACGACCTTACCGTGGAAGAAAATTTGGGGTATCTTTGCGCGGTGTATGATATAAATTTAAAAAGAGTTGATGAAGTTATCAACATTTGCCATTTAAATGAATTTAAAAAGGTTTTAGCAAAAAATTTATCGGGTGGGTATAGGCAACTTTTGTCTATGGCTGGCGCTATTATTCACTCCCCTAAATTTTTAATTTTGGACGAGCCCACAAACGCTATGGACCCTATTTTTAGAAAAAGATTTTGGCAAATTGTCAACAGTTTAAAAAAAGATGGAATTACTGTTTTGGTTATAACCCATTATTGGGAAGAACTTGTTGAGTGTGATAATTTTGCTTGCCTTGCGGGCGGAAAAATTAAATTTAACGGCAGTTTAAGTGAATTTAAGCAAGATGGCTTGCTAGATATTGAACAAATTTTAAATAAATACACCCTGGAAGAATAATATGAATAAAATTAAACAGTTTTTTAAAATTTCTAAATACGAAATGATTAGGGTTACGCGCAATAAGGTTGTTTTTACAATGTTACTAGTTTTTTGCGTGGCTTTAATGCTGTTATTATCATATGTGCAAATAAACACCTCGCGCTACCCTATTGCCATTTTTACAGACGGCGTTAATATGGAAGAAACGCCTGTTGTGCAACTTGTTGATGAATCGCTATCCTTTGGCAAAATAAGTTATGTAACCAGCGAGGAAGAAGGCATAAAATTATTAAAATCTAACCAAGTTTGCTTTTTTATACGCCTAGTTAAAGGCGAGGATGCGGACAGCACAACTGCGGTTATTTATTACGATAGGGCCAACCCGGTGGCCAACACAATTACAGCATCGATGCAAGACAAAAAAAATGAATATACATATAAAGCGATAACCGAATTTTTAACTAGATACGGCATTGTTTTAAATGAAAATTATTTTCAGGCGTTGTCGTTTGTGCCGGCAAATAATGCAAACATTACTGTTAAACAAGTACCATTTGCAATTGAAGTTGTGTGCTGTGTTTCCATTGTTTTGATGCTGGGCATTGCTTATTCGCTTGCGCGCGATAACGAAACGCAGGTTAGCAAAAATATAGCCTACATACCCGTTGGCTCAAACCGATATTTAATTTCTAAAATTTTGCCATATTTTGTGCTGGGTATAATTCAAATTGCACTGATGTTTTTGCTTGGGATGTGGCTGTTTAACATTAAATTTCAAACCAATTTGTTAATTTGCATTTTACTTTCTTCGTTTGGGGTGCTTTCCATACTTACGCTTGGGTTGCTGTTCAGTCTGTTTAAAAGCCAAATTTCATCCATATTTATTGGCTTACTGACCGTGCTAGTGCCGGTGTTTGTGCTAATTGTTGTATATGTTCAAGCCTGCCCAATTTACATACAAATATTATTGTATTGCGTGCCAACCACCCCATTTGCAATATTTATTAGTGCGATGATTCATAATGGCGTAGTTTTATGGCAGTATATTCCTATATTTATTGTTCAAATTTTGGTTTATTATTCCATTGCATTATTTATAACAAAAAGGCGAGTAAAACAATAACGCCTTTTTTGTTTTTGGTCAATTAATTTTTGTTTACAAATTTAAAATTGTGATTTATAATATAATTAACAATTTTACATAGGAGAATTTTGTGGTTATTACAGTTGTTTGCGATGTTTATGGAAAAGAAAACAACGGAACAGTTGTTGCAGAAAACAACCTTATAAGATATTTAAAAGAACATGGGCACACTGTGCGCGTGCTTTGCTCGAACCAAGATTATGTTGGGCAGGAAGGTTTTTACATTGTACCAAACTATAATTTTGGCAAACTAATAAACAATTATGTTAAAAAAGTTGGCATTGAACTTGCCAAGCCAAACAAAGATATAATTCGTGCCGCATTTACGGGCGCGGACATTGTCCATATTATGTTGCCCTTAGGGCTTGGGCTTGCCAGCGCAAAGATAGCAAACGAAATGGGCTTGCCTGTTACGGCCGGCTTTCATATGCAGGCGGAAAATTTAACAAGTTATATTAAACTTAATAAAATTAAATTTATAAACGATGCTGTTTACAAGTTTATTTACAAGCATTTATATAGCAAGGTGGACGGCATACATTACCCCACCCAATTTATACGCGATGTTTTTGAAAAGAAAATAAAAAAGCAAACGCCCGGCTATGTTATTTCTAACGGTGTGCACAGTTATGTTAAAAAGCGAAATGTGGAAAAGCCTATTGAATATAAGGATAAAATTGTAATTCTTTCCACGGGCAGATACGCGCGCGAAAAATGCCAAGATACGCTTATTAAAGCGGTTAAATATTCCAAATACAAAGATAAAATTCAACTTATTTTAGGCGGGCTTGGCACAAAGGAAAAATATTTTAAAAAGTTGGCCAAAAATTTGCCAAATGCCCCGTTATTTAAATTTTTTTCCCGCACGGAAATTATTGATGTTTTAAATTATAGCGATATGTATGTCCACCCCGCGCAATTTGAACTTGAAGGCATTGCGTGCATCGAGGCAATAACTTGCGGCAAACTTACCCTTGTTTCCGACTCGCCTTTAAGCGCCACCAAAAATTTTGCGGTGGATGAAAAATGTGTGTTTAAATGCAGGAACGCTAAATCGCTTGCAAGTGCAATAGATTATTGGATTGAACACCCCAAAGAAAAGGCCAAAGTTGAAGAAAAATACCTTAACAGCGCAATTAGTTTTGACCAAGACGAATGCATGAAAAAAATGGAAGAAATGCTAATTAAGGTGTATAACGAAAATAAAAATAAGAAGCCCACTAATTTAAAAAAAACAAAAAAAGTAAAAGATAAAAAAATTATATATTATTCCGATGTAAATAATGACGATTTTTCTAAATTTAACATAAAAACGACCAAAGTGGACGGCAATTTTAAATATATACACAAAAATCCTATTTGGCTGGGGCTTTCTAGTATAATCTATCGGCTTATTGCCCTGCCCGTTTTGTGGGTGTATGTATTTTTAATTAGGCGCATTAAATTTGTTAACAAAAAGGCAATTAAAAAATTAAAAAACCAAAAAGCATTTTTTTATGGCAACCACACCGCCTTTTTGCTTGATGCCTGCATCCCTAATTTTGCCGGCTACCCATATAGAAATAAAATTATTGTTTCCCCCGACACGGTTTCAATTAACGGCATTAAAAATTTAACACAAATGTTGGGTGCTATGCCCCTGCCGTGCGACACTAGCGGGATGAAAAACTTTATTAAGGCGGTTGAGTATTATCATCAAAAATGCCATATAACAATCTACCCCGAAGCGCACATTTGGCCATATTACACTGGGGTTAGGCCATTTGTGGACACTTCCTTTACATACCCTGTTAAACTAAACGCGCCGATTGTTGCCTTTTGTGTTTGTTACGATAAGCCAAAGGGACTATTTAAAAATTTTAAAAAGGTTAGCATATCAGTGCATTTAAGCGACCCAATTTACCCAGATAACACCAAGCCTTTTAAAGAGGCAAGGCGCGAAGTTAGAGATAAGGTTTACACTTTTTTAAAAACCACAACCGAACAATATAGCGTATACTCGCCTTACGAATATGTTTACAAGCAACCTGATGATGACGAACTTGATTTTGTAGATAAAAGCGCATAAGAAAACGCCAATAACCCATACTTTTGATTATTAAAGGCATAAAAAACATCAATAATATATGCTTTTAAATTAAAAGCGCATAAAAATGACAACAACCTATGATTAAAATTGTTTGATAAAAGTGCTTGAAAAAAACGCCAATAAATGGCGTTTTTTTATAAAATAATTAACGATTGTTGATTGAATCTATTGGGTTTTTCTTTGCAATTCTGTATACCGGCAAGAAACTTGAAACAAATGCCACCAATACCGAAACACCCAACAGCAATAACACTTGCCTAATGCCAAACACTAATAGTGTAACGGTAAAGCCAAGGTCGTTTAGTATTGCGCGGTTAATAAAGTAACAAGCAATACCGCAACCAATAGCGGAAAGAATAAAGTTAATTATGCAAATTACAAATGCCTCGGAGAAGAATATTGCAAACACATCCTTGCCGCGCGCGCCAATTGCACGCAAAATGCCAATCTCCCGCTTTTTATACACTATGCTGGTTGATATGAAATTCATAAGCATTAAGCCGGAGAACACTGCCAAACCAATGCCAACATACAACAGCGGCTTTGTCATAGCATTTATTGTGCCCTCGAACGAATTTAGTGTGGAAGTGGAAGCAAATTGAATACAAAAGCCAACGTTGCCTTCCTTATAAGTTTCGATATAATTTACTAAATCTTTATCTGTTTGTGGATTGTATCGCGCTACAACATATGTTGAGCCTAAAAAACTGTTAATGCATTCCGCACTTGTTATAACATACTCGTCTATGTAGTCACTGTCAAAATAGTATACTCCAACAATTTCATACTCCTTGCCAATATTGTTCCAATTGTTTATGGTTATTTTTGGGTCAGTTTTATAATCAATATTTAGGCGTTGAGCCAGTTGTTTAGAAATTACAATTTGATTGTCTCTTAAATTATTTATTGAATGACCGCTTAACATTTCATAATTAATATTTGAATAAGTATTTTTAGTTAAAAATTCCGTAAATGACTCATAGGTATAAAAGTTACTAAGGTAAGCAAACATATTGTTTTTGTAATAAAAATATGGATTTCCGCCACCATGGTTTGTTCGCATTAATTTATTAAATTGATTTTGATTTACATAGCACATATTTAATGTGCCATATTTTGCAACAGTTGCCATTTCTTGCTGTTTTACATAGGTAGACATATCGTTGCTTTCAAGTTTTAAGTCTTTGTATCTAGAAATGTCGGTTTCGTCTTTAATTACACCAACAATTTTTTGGTTATAAATTGGCAAAGAACTGCCATATCCATTGTTAAAAGAAGCCTGTTTAAAACTGCCCTCGCTAAACGTAAGTTCAACTTCATTGCTTACAAAAAAATCGTACAAATTTTTAGAAATGCACATTTCATCATCCGCTTTTGGCAATCTACCCAAAACGCAGGTTAAGTGCAAATTTTGCATAACGTCCGTGTTAATTTCCATTACGCCAGAAACCAAGTTGGTCTTTAAACTTGAAAGGCTATACATTGAAGCGGATTCGTGAAAATCGCTTGACGATATGTTAATATAATTGCCTTCTGCGCCTACCACCTTATAAAACTTTTTGTTAGGGAATTTGCTTGCTAGTTTATTAACATACTCACTACCCATAATGTCGACTGAATCGTAGCCATAGTCGGATGTAATGGTTTTTGTTATTGCAAGAGTATTTACATTTAAAAGTTTTAGCGATTCATTAACCGAACTTGCCCTATTAAAACTTGCCATAGTGTCCGTAATGCCAAACATGCAAAACGCTACGCATGAAAGCAAAATTGTAAAAATAAGCCTGATTGGTTTGTGTTTTAGCGAACTTGCGCCCATTTTAAATGAATCTTTAAACCTTAAACGAGATTTTATAAGTTTAAAGTTTTTAGGGTCGTAACTAGATTGATGAATATCTTCTTTTTCCGTTTTAACAAAAATCTCGCGGTTGCCCTCATCGGTTATAAAGGCGCTTTGCTTTATTTCATCGTTCGATTTTTGGTCAAAGGAAATTATTGTTTCGCCATCTTTGGTGTTGTTTTTAATTAATTCATTTATTTTTCTTAAATCTTCAAGGGTAAATTTAGAGCCTTTTTTAATGTGAATAATTTCATTGCCGATATAACTTACGCCTGAACTAGATTTTGCGGAAAGCACCTCTTTTTTAGTTTCGTCCGAAATTATTTTGCCGTCTTTAAGTTCTATAACACGGTCGCCGTATTCGTGCGCAAACTCCCTATCGTGCGAAACAACAATAACAAGTTTTTGCTTGCTTAATTTTTTAAGTGTGTCCATAACCTGCTTGCCGGTGGTGCTATCTA
>CANPWT010000030.1 GCA_947584775.1 uncultured Clostridia bacterium
CAAGCAAAAGAAAAAATATTAGCACAAGGTGGCAGTGTTGAGGAGGTATAATGTTTAAAACATTAACTGACGCATTTAAAATTAAAGAAGTTCGCAACAAACTAATCTTAACCTTAGTGTTGTTATTCATTTACAGGCTTGGATGTTGGTTGCCAATCCCTGGCATAGCAACAAGTGCGTTGCGCACAAAAGTTGAAGGTAACACCTTTTTAAACTTGTTAAGTTCGGTTAGCGGTGGCGCATTGTCACGCGGGTCGTTCTTAGCACTTGGTGTTTCCCCATACATCACATCATCCATCATAATTCAATTATTGTCCGTTGTTATTCCAAGTTGGCAACAACTTGCTCGTGATGGCGGGGCAGACGGCAGAAAAAAAATCAGTTTATACACAAAAATTGCAGCATTAATCATCGCTATTGCACAAGCAATTGGCATAGCAGTTGGTTTTGGTGCGGCTGATGGTGTAAACATTGGCATTTTTGGTGGCAACACATTTATTTGTTATGCTTTCATTGTGCTTATGTTAACAACAGGTGCAATGTTCACCGTTTGGCTGGGCGAAAAAATAACTGAAATTGGCGTAGGCAACGGCATGAGTTTGCTAATCTTTGTTGGTATTTTGTCCAGCGCGGCAACAGCAATTGTTGGCAACTTCCAAAATATCGTTGTGGACGGACAAGTTAATGTAACTGCCATTTGGCAATTAGTTTTATTTATTGTGGCTCTTATTGCTATATTTGGGCTAGTAGTATTTGTAGACGGCGGCGAAAGAAGGGTTAACGTTCAATATGCAAAACAAATGAAAGGCAGAAAAATGTATGGCGGTCAATCCACCTACATTCCGGTAAGGGTTAACGCTAACGGCGTTATGCCAATCATCTTTGCAAGCACACTTCTTTCCTTCCCACAAATGTTATTTAGCATTTTCTGGCCAAATGTAACAACCGGCTTTATTGGCTTCTACAATAAATGGATTGGTGCCGGCAGTTGGGTTTACGCAATATTAATGGCAATTTTAATTTTGGCGTTTGCATATTTTTATGCAACCATCAATTTCGATACTGACAGAATTAGTAGGGAAATTCAACAAAATGGTGGCTTTATAACCGGCATTAGGCCAGGCAAGCCAACCGCCCAATATTTAAAAAGCATTAATAACAAAATCACCTTATTTGGTGCAATATTCTTAGCGTTTATGGCGCTTATTCCAACCGTGTTGTTCACCGCAATTTGGGGCACACAAGGGCTGGCAAATGCGTTTAGCGCAACAGGTATGTTAATCGTTGTATCGGTTGCATTGGAATTCGATAAACAACTAGAAGCGCAAATGATGATGCGTAATTATCGTGGATTTTTAAAATAAGGGGATTAAATGAACATTGTTCTCATAGGTATCCAAGGTTCGGGCAAAGGCACGCTTTCCGCCAAATTAAAAGATTATTTCGATTTCGATTTAATTTCGGTTGGGGAACTTTTGCGTGCCGAGGCCAAACGCAAAACAAAACTTGGCAAACATATCTTTGAAATGCAATCAAAAGGCATTTTGTTGGAGCAAGATATTGTTATGCAGGTTATAAAAAACAAGTTAAAGTCTAAAAAAACACAAAATGTAATTTTTGATGGCTTTCCGCGTACAATCGAACAAGCAGATGCACTTGACGAGGTTTTAAAAATAGATTTAGTAATTTATTTACACCTATCTAAGGAAGAAGCAACTAAAAGATTACTTTCGCGTGTGGGATGTAATGATTGCGGCAGCATATTTAATAAAAACGAGGTTAAATCAACTTGCCCATTGTGTGGGGGTAAATTGGTTAAACGTTCGGACGATAATTTAATATCAATTAAAAATAGGCTTAAACAATTTCATTTGCAAACTCATCCGGTTGTAGATAGATATAAAGCAGCCAACACGCTAGTTACTATAGACGCTAGCCAAACCAAAGAAGCGGTGCTTAAAGATGTTGTGAGGGCAATAAATGAACATAACAATTAAAAACGAACAAGAAATAGAAAAGATGCGCATAGCCGGCAAAATTTTAAAGCAAACATTAGATTTACTTGAAACGGCCGTCTATCCGGGTCAAACAAGTATGCGCTTAAACGAAATGGCATATAACTACATCATTTCTCAGGGCGCAAAACCATCATTTTTACACTACGAGGGTTTCCCATATACAATTTGTGCCAGCGTAAATGACCAAGTTGTGCATGGCTTTTGTAATGATGTTCCACTAAAAGAGGGGGATATCATCAGCATAGATTGTGGTGTAATATGGCAAGGCTATCATTCAGACGCCGCTAGAACTTTCCCGGTTGGGAATATAACGGTGGAAAAAGCAAATTTAATAGAGGTAACCAAACAATCCTTTTTTGAAGGAATTAAAGATATTAAGGCCGGGTGCAAACTTGGCAACATTAGTAGCAAAATTCAGCAATATTTGGAAAGTCATGGTTACGGCGTGGTTAGGGAACTAACCGGGCACGGCATTGGAACTCATTTGCATGAAGACCCAAACGTGCCAAATTACGGCAAGTTCAATTCAGGTATTGTGCTTGTTGAAGGTATGACTCTGGCAATTGAGCCTATGTCAACTTTGGGCAAAAGAGATGTGTGCTTAGAAGATAATAATTGGACCGTTTCCACCTGGGACGGGTTAGATAGCGCACATTACGAAAACACTGTCCTAATAACTAAGGACGGAGTTGAAATATTAACTTTATAACGGGGTTGTATGGAAAGTGAATTTAAAGTAGGAGATATTGTAATTTCATCTTCCGGTCATGATAAAAATAACTTATTTATAGTTGTTTCTATTGACAAATCTGGTTTTTTGACTATAATTAATGGTAAAACAAGGAAAAAGGACAACCCAAAAACAAAAAATCCTAAGCATTTAGTTAAAATTGGGCACGATGAGGCAATTTTAAAATTAGTGTCTTGCCCAATAGTCACAAACGCCGAGATTTATAAAAAAATTAAACAATACAAGGTAAAGGAGTAATATGTCTAAAGATGACGTTATCGAAGCAGAGGGCGAAGTTGTAGAAGTCCTTGGGAACATGAATTTTAAAGTAAAAATCATGAACAATCATCTTATAACAGCCTACATTTCCGGCAAACTTAGAACAAACTTTATTAAAATTTTAGTAGGCGACAAAGTTAAGGTGGAAATGAGCCCATATGATTTAACAAAAGGCAGAATCATTTGGCGTGATAAAAATTAATTAAGGCGGCCACCTATCAGGCGCTGCTTTAAATAGCAAGTTGTATTAAAAAGGAGAAAAGATATGAAAGTAAGACCATCAGTTAAGCCTATGTGCGAAAAATGTAAAGTTATTAAACGTAATGGCAGAGTTATGGTAATATGCTCAAAATCACCTAAACACAAACAACGTCAAGGCTAATGGGCTTGTTAATTTTGAATACGAAAATAAACATGATGCTTCGCGGCAATTTAGCATCATGAGGAAATAATTTTAAATTGGAGGAATTATATGGCACGTATATCAGGCGTGGATTTACCTAATGAAAAAAGAGTTGAAATTGGTTTAACATATATTTATGGCATTGGTTTAACAAGTGCCAGAAAAATTTTGGCTGCAACCAACATCAACCCAGACACTAGGGTTAAAGACCTTACCGAAACTGAAATTGCTTCTATCCGTAAATATATAGAGGCTAATTTTGTTGTGGAAGGCGAAAAAAGGAAAAATGTTGCATTAGACATAAAAAGATTAAAAGAAATCAGGTGCTATCGTGGGCTTCGCCATGCTGCAAATTTGCCTGTTCGTGGGCAATCTACAAGGCATAATGCTCGTACTCGCAAGGGCCCTAAAAAAACAATAGCAAATAAAAAGAAATAAGGAGTAAATAATGGCTGTTAAAAAAGAAACAAAGAAAAAGAAAACGCTTGTTGAAGGTGGCGAAGGTTGTGTTTATATTCAAGCCACTGCAAACAACACTTTAGTTACTTTAACCGATAAATACGGCAATGCTTTGGCGCAAAGCAGTGCGGGTGCGTTGGGCAATCGTGGTGCTAAAAAAAGCACACCATTTGTTGCGCAACAAGTTGTTGAAACAGCACTTAAAAATGCATCTAATTTCGGCGTATCTAAAGTTGGTATTTTAGTAAAAGGCGCTGGCGGTGGCAGAGAGGCAGCCATCCGTGCGGTTGGCACAGCAGGTTTGCAAATTTTATACATTAAAGATGTATCTCCAATTCCGCACAACGGATGCAGACCACCTAAGGCAAGAAGGTTATAGGAGGATATATGGCAAAAAGTACAAATCCAGATTGTAAACAATGTCGCCGTGAGGGTTGCAAACTCTTTTTAAAAGGCGAAAGATGTTTAACTAAATGTTCGTTTGACAAACGCCCGGTTGTTCCTGGCCAACACGGAACTGCTAGGAAAAAAATAAGCGAATATGGTTTACAATTGCGTGAAAAACAAAAAGTTAAAAAAGCATACAATTTGCTTGAAAGGCAATTTAGATTATATTACGAAAAAGCAACCCGCAGCAAGGAAGGCACAGGTTGGGCAATGCTTAAAATGATTGAAATGAGGCTAGACAATGTGGTTTACCGCATGGGCATAGGTTCATCCAGAACTGAATCTAGGCAAATTGTAAACCATGGGCACATCACCGTAAATGGTAAAAAGGTTAACATCCCTTCATACCAAGTTAAAGTGGGAGATGTTATCGCCATTAAAGAAAGCAAGCAAAATCTTGAAATGTTTGCAAGTTTAAAAGGTTTAAAAGTAAATCCACCTAAATGGTTGGAATTTAACACCGAAAGCCTAACAGGTAAAGTTCTTGCAGAACCAGTTAGGGAAGATATTGACCTTAACATAAAAGAACACTTGATTGTGGAATATTATTCAAGATAATAGGAGAACGGATTATGATGGAAATTGAAAAACCAAAAATTGCTTTGGAAGAACTAGAAAATGGTGCTCACGCTATAATTACTGTTGAGCCATTAGAAAAAGGCTTTGGTATCACCATTGGCAATATGCTAAGGAGAACATTGTTGTCTTCATTGCCAGGCGCTGCTATTGTTGGCGTTAAAATTAAAGGCGTATTGCACGAATTTACAACAATTAAAGGCGTTAGTGAAGATGTTACCGACATCATTTTAAACCTTAAAACCTTGGCCGTTAAAACCGATAACACCGAGCCAGATTTTAAGGGCAGTATGACTTTGAAAAAGAAAGGTCCGGCAGTAATTTATGCAAAGGATATCGAATGCGAGGATGGCATAACTATTCAAAATCCTGATCAATATATTTGCACGCTAGATGACGATGCTTCTTTGGATATGACTTTGTATGTTGGCAGAGGCAGAGGCTTTGTTCCTGCAAGTCAAAATAAGGAGTTTTCAGACGAATTAGATTACATTGCAATCGATTCGCTTTTCACCCCTGTTAAACGCGTCAATTTTGAAGTTCAATCTAGCCGTGTTGGTCGTAGCCTAGACTATGACAAACTTGTTTTGGATGTTCAAACCCGTGGCACAATCAGTGCAAAAGAAGTTGTTGCTCTATCTGCAAAACTTTTAAATGATTACGCTACAATGTTTGTAGACCTTGTTGAAGGCATGAGCGGTGTAAACATTTTGGTTGCAAGAAAAGAGGACGAAAAAACCAAATTATACGAAAAACCTATTGAGGAAATGGAACTTAGCGTGCGCAGTTACAACTGCTTAAAACGCGCTGGCATCGAAACCATTGGCGACCTTGCTAAAAAGAGCAAGTCTGAAATGATGAAAGTTCGTAACATGGGTGCTAAATCTATGGAAGAAGTCATCAATAAATTGGAAGCCCTTGGCATTGTCCTTGAAGGGAACGAAAATTATTAGTCTTTAATGTTAGTATCTAACTAAAATATTTTAAGGAGAAAAAAAAGATGAAAGTGAAACAATTAGGTCGCCCAACTGAGGAAAGGATGGCTATTATGCGTAACCAAGCCACCGATTTGCTTTGGAAAGGTAAAATTGAAACCACTCTTGCTAGGGCAAAATCACTTAAAAGTTATGTAGAAAAAATATTAACTCTTGCAATCAATTCGTACGAAGATGTTGTAACTGTTAATAAAAATTCTGTTAACGAAAAAGGTGAAAAAGTTAGCCGCGAAGTTATGAACGATGGCCCTAAAAAACTTGCTGCCCGTAGAAAGATTATGGCTAAGGTTTACACGGTAAAAGAAGAACGCAAAAAAGGTGAAAAGAAAGCAGACTACCTTGCTCGTATAGACAATATTAAAAATCCACTATTGGAAAAAATATTCAATGTTTATGCGCCTAAATATGCAACAAGAGCAAAAGAACTTGGTCAAAAGGGCGGTTACACTCGCATTATTAGAACCGGTTTAAGAAAGGGCGATAATGCTGGGATGGCAATTATTGAATTAATTTAGCAAAAAGTTTGCACTATGTGCAAATTTTTTTTGCAAATTTTTGTGGTTTTGATAATAAACTATAATGGAGAGATTATGAACAATTTAATAAAAAATTATTTAAATTTAATTAAAAACAATTACAAACCAGAAGAATATAGCATGATTGTAACTTTAATAAATAATATTCCTAAAAAATATTTAAACAATTTTTTAACCGATGAAAAAACTGAAAAATTAAATGCATCAAATGCTAATGTAAATATACAGCCAACTTGCCAATTTGTCATCCATGGTAAAACTTATACCGGCAGCAAATTGGTGTATAAAATTTTAGATTTAGGCGAAGTTGTGCTTTTTGTAAGCGATGAAAACACCACTAAAAAATTAATCAATGCTAATCGCAAAGATGTGCCACTTATTTATGCTTCTAACCCATTTAAACATTGTATGTTTTCAGCAATTAAAAATAATAAAACATATTCATTAAAATTAACATATCAATCTAATTTTGGCAGCGGAAACATTATTCGCTATAATGTGCCAATTAGCGAAGTTGAAAATTTAATTTTTACAACGCCAAATTTAATCGACAATAAATAATTTTTATTATTTTTAATGTTTTTTAAATTTATAAATATTAATTATTTTTAAATTATTTTTTGTTTTATTTTTAATTTATTTTATTAATTATTTTTAAATAATTTTTCATTATTTTTTAAATTTTTAATTTTTATTAATATTTTTTATTTAATAATTAAATATTTTTTTATTTTTTATTTATTTTTTTTAATTATTTAAAAATTTCACACAAAATTGTTCAAAGTTATTGACAATTTATGTAATACATTTGTTATATCAATTCTCACATTGGTTCGAATTGATGAAACTTCTTTTATTTATAAAATTTTAGCAAAAAACATTGACTTTTTGCTTATAATTTCCTACAATCCTCGTTATATCGATTTTCACGTTGTTCAAATCGATGAAACTGCGTGTATTATCTAAAAATTTCACACAAAATTGTTCAAAGTTATTGACAATTTTGGCTCATTTTTATATAATACATTTGTTATAGTACAAAATGCTGCTTTGTCTATATAAGAGGTTGCAAAAATTTGTTAAGGAGGAAAAATGCCTACAGTTAATCAATTAGTTAGAAAAGGTAGAGTTAA
The DNA here is from genome assembly GCA_947584775.1 of uncultured Clostridia bacterium. Taxonomy (GTDB): domain Bacteria; phylum Bacillota; class Clostridia; order Christensenellales; family UBA1242; genus Onthoplasma. Next base: position 7,577 of record CANPWT010000030.1, read on the forward strand.
TCAAGTTAGTAAAAGTCAATCAATCCTTTTGGATGAATGCCCACAAAAACGTGGCGTTTGTTTGACTGTTACCACAACAACACCTAAAAAACCTAACTCTGCTTTGCGTAAAATTTGCCGTGTTCGTTTAAGCAATGGCAAGGAAACAACTTGCTACATCCCAGGCGAAGGACACAATTTGCAAGAGCACAACGTTGTTTTAGTTCGTGGCGGCCGTGTTCCGGACCTTCCTGGTGTTCGTTATCACGTAATCCGTGGCGCGCTTGACACTGCTGCTGTTCAAAAACGCAAACAAGGTAGAAGTAAATACGGCGCTAAACGCCCTAAATAGACCATAAATAATATGGTTTGTTTTTAAAACACTTTTTAATAAATTAGAGGGTCGCTTAAGCCAACCTCTTAAATATACAATTTGTAAATAATTATATTTTTAAAAAATAAGGAGAATAATATGTCAAGAAGAAATGCGGCTGTTAAGCGTGAAGTTCTACCAGACCCATTATACAATTCAACCATGGTTTCAAAAGTTATCAACCAAGTTATGTTGGATGGAAAGAAGGGCATTGCTCAATCAATTGTTTACACAGCAATGAAAAACGCTGGCGAAAAATTGAACGCTCAGCCTTTAGAGGTTTTAACCCAATCAATAGAAAATATTAAACCAAAACTAGAAACAAAAGCAAGGCGTGTTGGTGGTGCAAACTATCAAGTTCCACTTGATGTTAGTGCGGAAAGGCAACAAACACTTGCTATTCGTTGGTTAGTTCTTTGCGCTAGAAAGCGTAATGAAAGAGGCATGGAAAACAGATTGGCTGCTGAAATAATGGATGCATATAATCAAACCGGCGGCGCAATTAGAAAACGTGACGATATGCACAGACAAGCGGAAGCAAACAAGGCATTTGCTCACTTCCGTTGGTAATTTTAAGGGGGATTAAATGGCAAGACAAATACCATTAAATAAAATAAGAAATATCGGTATCATGGCACACATCGATACCGGTAAAACAACAACAACCGAACGTATTTTGTTCTACACAGGCATCAACCACAAAATTGGTGAAGTTCACGATGGTGAAGCAACCATGGACTGGATGGCCCAAGAACAAGAGCGTGGTATTACAATCACGTCCGCCTGCACAACCTGCAAATGGAAAGATTGTTCAATTAACATTATCGACACCCCAGGACACGTGGACTTTACAGTAGAAGTAGAGCGTTCACTTAAAGTTTTGGACGGTGCAGTTGCATTGTTCAGCGCGCGTGCTGGTGTTCAAGCCCAAAGTGAAAACGTTTGGCGTCAGGCTAGCAAATTTAATGTTCCTCGTTTGTGCTTTATTAACAAAATGGACATTAATGATGCAAACTTTTTGCGTGCCGTTAAAACTATTAAAGAGGGTTTAGGCGCTAATGCCGTTCCAATTCAACTTCCTATTGGCGAGGCAGAAACATTTAAAGGCGTTGTGGACCTTATTACCATGAAAGCCCATGTGTTTTATGATGACCTTGGCAAGGACGATAGAATTGAAGAAATCCCAGCCGACATGCTTGCTCAATGCCAAGAATTTAGGCAAAAAATGATAGAGTCAGTTGCTGAAACAGACGATGCTTTGCTAGAAAAATTCTTTGCTGGCGAAGAATTAACTGTTGACGAAATTAAAAAGGGCATAAGAAAAGCAACTTGCACGCTTAAAATGTTCCCTGTTCTTTGCGGAACTGCTGCAAGAAACAAAGGTATTCAAGAATTACTTGATGCAGTTGTAGATTACATGCCAAGTCCAATCGATGTTCCTCCAATCAAAGGTAAACTTATGGACGGAACAGAAGTTGAACGTAACAATGGCGATGACGAGCCATTTGCAGCCCTTGCATTTAAAATTGCAACCGACCCATATGTCGGCCGTATAACCTTTATTCGTGTTTACAGCGGCAAGTTGGAAGCAGGCAGTTATGTTTTAAATTCAAGCAAAGATAAAAAAGAGCGTGTTGGTAGGTTGTTACACATGCACGCTAACAACAGAACAGATATTCCAGAAGTTTTAGCAGGCGATATTTGTGCGGTTGTAGGCCTTAAAAACACCGGCACGGGTGACACTTTGTGCGATGAAAACCATCCAATTAAACTTGAAGAGATGGAATTCATGAAGCCGGTTATCGAACAAGCAATCGAGCCAAAAGATAAGCAAGCGCAAGAAAAATTAGGCATTGCTATTGCAAAACTTATGGAAGAAGACCCAACCTTTAAATCTTACACCAACGACCAAACCGGCCAAACAATTATTGCTGGTATGGGCGAATTGCACCTAGACATTTTGGTGGACAGAATGAAACGTGAATTTGGCGTTGAAGTTAATGTTGGTAAACCACAAGTTGCATATAAAGAAACCATTCGTAAAGCAGTTGAAGCAGAAGGAAAATATATTAAACAATCGGGTGGTCGCGGTCAGTATGGCCACTGTAAAATTAAAATGGAGCCATTGCCTAGAGATTCGGGCTATGTGTTCGAAAACACTGTCGTTGGTGGCGCTATTCCTAAGGAATTTATTGCCCCAATTGATGCAGGTATTCAGGAAGCCAAAAAATCTGGCGTGGTTGCTGGGTATGAAACTATCGACTTTAAAGTTACCGTTTACGATGGCTCGTACCACGATGTCGATTCAAGCGAAATGGCGTTCAAAATTGCCGGCTCTATGGCGTTTAAAGAGGCTATGAAAAAGGCAGACCCTGTTTTGCTTGAACCTATAATGAAAATAGAAGTAAATGTTCCTGATGAATATCTTGGCGCAGTGCTTGGCAGCCTAACTTCTAGGCGCGGCGTTCCAACCGGAACTGAATCTAAATACGGCAACCAAGTTATTCATGCCGAAGTTCCATTAAGTGAAATGTTCGGCTACACAACCGATTTGCGTGGCTCAACTCAGGGTAGAGGCACTTTCCAAATGTTGTTTGACCACTATGCTGAATGCCCTCGCAATGTTGCTGAAAAAATTATTGGCGATAGGAAAAAATTAGCCGATTAAAATGCGCTCATAGTTGCATTTTAATCGGGGTTTTAGGCGGCGGTTAGGCTTTCACTAAACGCCTTCGCTAAGTCGTTCAATCCTAACCCCCACCAAAAAAGTTTATAAAATCCAATCCATTTCGCTTTCTCGTGACGCTTCGCTAAGTCGTTCAAACCCAATATCCACCTAAAAAGATTGTAAAACCCAATCAATTTCGCTTTCTCGTGAAACGCTACGCGATGTCTTCAAGCATTATACTAAAATTTATTGCAGGCAATCAATTTCGCTTTCTGGTGGACGCTTCGCTATATTGTTCAAACCCAACCCTCACCTAAAAATTTAGAAAGGCAATCAATTTTGTGGTTTGGGGGAATAACTTATTTATGGCGATGCTTTCTAATAGGTAGGTGCTTTTAGGCTTGGCGGTAAAGAAAGGCGGATGCGGGCAAAAATGTTGGCAGGAATGCGAGCAAATAGGTTTAAAAAATAATTAATAATAAATAATATAATTAAAAAAAAATAATTAAAAAGTATATAATTTTGCTTGACTTTAATATACTAATTAAGTTAAAATAAGTTTGTTTATAAAAATAAAGGAGATTTAATTATGGCAAAAGCTAAATTTGATAGAACTAAACCACATGTTAATATCGGTACAATTGGCCACGTTGACCACGGTAAAACTACATTAACCGCTGCTATCAACGTTTGGTTAGGTAAAAAGGGTTTTAAGGCAGACTCTAAGGGTTATGCTGATATTGATAACACTCCAGAAGAGAGAGCACGTGGTATTACAATTAACACATCTCACATCGAGTATGAAACTGAAAAACGTCACTATGCGCATGTAGACTGCCCAGGACACGCAGACTATGTTAAAAACATGATTACAGGTGCTGCACAAATGGATGGTGCTATCCTTGTTGTTGCATCAACTGATGGTCCAATGCCTCAAACTAAAGAACACATCTTACTTGCTCGTCAAGTAGGCGTTCCTTACATCGTTGTTTTCATGAACAAAACTGACCAGGTTGACGACCCTGAAATTCTAGACCTAGTTGAAATGGAAATTCGTGAATTACTTTCTAAATACGATTTCCCAGGAGATGAAATCCCTGTCATTAGAGGTAGTGCTTTAAAAGCATTAGAGGCTGCTTCTGCTGGCAAGATTGATGACCCTGCTTGCAACTGCATTAAAGAATTAATGGACGCTGTTGATAATTATATTCCAGACCCTGTTCGTGATACTGATAAACCTTTCTTAATGCCAGTTGAAGACGTTTTCTCAATTACCGGCCGTGGCACTGTTGCTACAGGTAGAGTAGAGCGTGGTGTTGTTAAACTTAACGAAGAAGTTGAATTGGTTGGTATTAAACCTACCCGTAAAGTTGTTATTACCGGTATTGAAATGTTCAGAAAATCTTTGGACGAAGCACGTTCCGGCGATAATGCTGGTTTATTACTTCGTGGTATTCAACGTACTGAAATTGAACGTGGTCAAGTATTGGCTAAAATTGGCTCAATCACTCCACACACTCAATTCAAAGCCGAAGTTTACGTTTTGAAAAAAGAAGAAGGTGGCCGTCATACTCCATTCTTCAATGGTTACCGTCCACAATTCTACGTTCGTACTACTGATATTACCGGCTCTATTAAACTTCCTCAAGATGTTGAAATGGTTATGCCTGGTGATAATGTTACTATGGAAATTGAACTTATCAACCCAATCGCTATTGAAAAAGGTATGAGGTTCGCTATCCGTGAAGGTGGCAGAACAGTTGGTTCAGGCGTAGTTTCTGAAATCATTAAATAGTAATTTAAAAAGATGTGCTTTTTGGCACGTCTTTTTTTTGTTTAAATCTAGACCGCAAATTTCTCTAATGCATGCTTATCCATAATATTATAATTGATTATAAAAGGCGAAATTTTTTGTGCTTGTGAAAGTAAAATAAGGCAAAGCGCAATCTGCGACGCGTTATTCCGGCCGAACGAAGTGAGCAGAGCGAATCTCATTAATAAAATGTTTACCTATTGGAGAGGGGGTTATGAGGGAGAACCCTCGGTGCGCCCTCATAAAAAGATACACTCGACTCGGACAAGTCCTCGCTCGGTATGACGTGTTGCAAACTGCACTTTTGCTAGTTTGCAAAGCATTGCAAACATAAGCTTTTCTAATTAATTAAAACCTTGTGAAGTAGGAGTCATGAGGGAGAACTTGCGGTCTCCCTCATATAAAGTTGTTTGTTTGCTCCTTTTCCCCACAAAACTTT